>DASQFU010000095.1:0-15391 GCA_035632955.1 Candidatus Limnocylindria bacterium | reverse complement strand
GGGGTTCCGTCGGGCTTCATGCTCAACACGATCTTCTGCTCGCGCCAGGCACCACCTGGCAGGATCGTGCCGATCAGCGGCATCAGGATGTCGCTGGCGAGCGAGCCGACGACTTTGCCGATCGCCGCGCCGATGATGACGCCGATCGCGAGCGCGAACGCGTTCGTCTGCAGGAGAAACGCTTTGAAATCCTTGAGCATGGCGAATCCCTCCGTGGCCAGGCGCAAGAGTGTCACAGGCTCTTGCTCGATTGCCACGCGTCGCTATCCGTTGCGTCGCGATCGATCTTCTCAGCTCACCGCCGCTCGAGCACCGCGAGCCACCGGCGCGCTTGGTCGGCAGAAGGTCCGCGCGCGCCGCTCTCCAGCCAGCAGCCCGCAAGGAGTTCGATGGGTGGAAACGCCGATGAAGGTGGGCTGAATCCCACACCGTGAGCGGCCTCCTGCGGGATCTCATGATCGATATGCCGCCAAGACTCTCATGCGACGTCCACCTCCCTGGGAGATGAATTCCCTGGCGGTCGGCCCGACCCTTGCCTAAACAATTTGGGCAGGATCAAGTCCACGGGCCGACCCTCGGACTTCGACGGTCTTCACGTCGTAGACCGCTTGACCGCATCACCACGTGACGACAAATCGTATGCCCCGGGACCTTCGTGCGGACCCTCCGCGCTCAGGATCGTGGGCGAGTCCATCAAGGAGCACCATGCGACTCAGGATTGCCACCCCTATTGCCGCCGTTGCGCTGCTTGGTTACGCGCTCGCGGCGACACCGGCCGCGGCCGCTGTCGATTCGTTCTTCGACATCTTTACCGAGGCCCCGGTCTACGCTCCGTCCTACCCGAGCGCACCCATCATCACGATCGTCGGAACGAACTTCGGGGGCAGTTTTCAGGCCTCGCAGCAGGTGGAGATCGAGCTCGTCGCGCTCTCGCTGAACGGGCTCCCTCCCGGCACTCCCGTCATCGGGGAGCGGGCGGTCGGAGGAGGCGGGGGTGGTGGCGGTCAGCCGCCCTCGATCGATTCCTTCTTCGACGTCTTCGTCGAGATCGACCTCCCAACCCCGGCGACCGGACGCCGGATTTCGGACGTGCACATCGTCCATCCTCCCGCAACCCCACCGGGTACTTGGCGGCTGGTTCCGATCAAACCGTCTGCGCCCCCGGGAAGCGTGGATTCGTTCTTCGACATCTTCGTCGATGTCAGCTTCTTCGACATCACCTATCGCGTTGCGGACGACGGCGGCGAACACACCTACCACGTGCACGGAACGTCACCGAGCGGGCGCATGTCGTTCTTCGATGTGTTCTGCGAGCTCAGGAACCCGGCTCCGCATCCGGACGGAAGCGTCGACAGCTTCTTCGATGTCTTCGTCGATTTCCAGATGGTCGGTCCGCAGAGCGGTATTCCAGATATGAGGACGCACACCACAGGAACCTTCGAAGGTGGCCCCACCCCCGTTTCCAACACCACCTGGGGTTCGATCAAGGGCCGTTACCGCTAACGCCGGGCGCCGCCTTTACGCGATGACGAATGAGCCCCCGATCCAGCATGATCGGGGGCTTCTTCGTCCGCAGCGTTTGGCGAGGGCCAATGAGCCAGAACCTGATCCACCCGACCGACGTTCCGGTGGCGCATACGCTTCGCTTCCTGCTCGACGCGCTGCCCGCTCCCGGCCTGCGTGTCCTCGAGGTCGGGTGCGGCAAGGGAGCGGTCGCCGCACGCCTGAAGGCGCAGGGTCTCCACGTGACGGCTCTGGACACTTCGGCCGAGGCCGTGGCCGCGGCGCGCGAGCGCGGCGTCGAGGCGATCGAGGCGGATTTTCTCGCCTTCGCAGGCGATCCTTACGACGCCGTCGTGTTCACGCGCTCGCTCCATCACCTGCAATCGCTCGAGGGTGCGCTCGAACGCGCCCACCAGCTGCTCCGTCCGAACGGCGTCCTGGTCCTCGAAGAGTTCGCGATCGAACGGATGGACGGCGCGACGGCGCGCTGGTTCTTCGATTTGCGGGCACTGCTCGAGGCGGCGGCATTGATGCCCGTGGCTCCGGCACTGGAGCCACCGCCGCGAGACACGCTCGAGCGCTGGTTCCGGGAACACGATGGCGAGGAACCGATTCATCCGGGCGCGGAGATGCTGGCCGAGCTCGGCCGGCGCTTCGAGACGCTCCAGCGCGTGGATGCGCCCTGCCTCTACCGCCACGTGTGTGACCGGATCGAAGCGAGCGAGCGCGGCTTGCAGGTCGCACAGCAGGTGTTCGAGATCGAGAGCCGGCGCGTCGCCGAGGGCTCGCTGCAGCCCCTCGGCCTGCGAGTCGTGGCCCGCCGGCGAGACTGAGCTCGCGCGTCTGGCGAGCGCTCGAGACGAGTCGGCGCCGGTGCTGACCGGCGCCGCGAGCCTCTGCTACCATGCGCCCAAGGAGGATTCGACCATGGCAGTCACTCCACACTCCGCCAAGGTGGGCGAGCTGATCCGCAGGCTCGACGAAGCCGTGGCCACCGCCAACGACGACGCCACCCGATGTCGGAACGTCAAGCGCGTGCTCACCGAGGTCGTGAGCAGCGGTCAGGACTTTGTCGATGCCCTGTTCTTGAAACCGGCGCCCAATCGTTACGCGCGCCGGCTTCTGCATCGTGACCCCCAAGGGCGCTACACCGCCCTGGTGATGGTCTGGGACCGCGGCCAGGGCACCCCGCTTCACGACCATGCCGGGCACTGGTGCGTCGAATGCGTGTATCGGGGGCGCATCCAGGTGACTTCGTACTCGGTACGCGGTGGCGACCCGGAGCGCGGCGTCGTCCAGTTCGAGAAGGAAACCGTGGTGATGGCGGGCGTCGGGGAAGCGGGCGCGCTGATCCCGCCGTTCGAGTATCACGTGCTCGAGAATCCAGACGAGTCGCCGGCGATCACGATCCACGTCTACGGAGAAGAGCTCACCTTCTGCCACGTGTTCGACCCGGTCGAAGGTGGCTATCAACGCGTCTACCGCGAGCTCCAGTACACCGACGTGACACCGCAGATGTGACGCGGCTTCCGGGCCTGCTGCTGGCCGCGCTGCTCGCCGGCGCGACCCTGTGGCTCGCCGAGCTCCCATGGGTCCGGCACACGCTCCACTGGAGTCCCCTGCTGATCGTCATCCTGCTCGGGATGATGGTCCGCTCGCTGATCCCGCTCCCCGAGGCCCTCGGGCCCGGGCTCCAGACCGCGCAGCGCCCGATCCTCCGCTGGGCAGTCGCGGGCCTCGGATTTCGTTTGAGCTTGCCCGAGTTGTGGCGGATCGGCCCGCCGGCGCTCGTGGTCGTGACGGTGTCGACGCTCGCGGCGCTGTGGGTGGGCTGGTGGATCGCGCGCCGGCTCGGCGTCCCCTACAAGCTCGGCCTCTTGATCGGCGTCGGCGGCGCGATCTGTGGCGCGTCCGCCGTCGTCGCGGCGGACTCGGTCGTGCACGGCGAGAAGCGCGACGCCGCGGTGGCGCTCGCCGTGATTACGCTGCTCGGCACACTCGGCATCGTCGTCTACCCGGCGCTCGCGAACCTGTTCGCGATGGGCGACTTCGTCTATGGCGTCTGGGACGGCGCCAGCCTCCACGAGATGGCGCAAGTGGTCGCCGCCGGGTTCGGCAAGAGTGAAGAGGCCGCGCGGGTGGCGACCGTGGTCAAGCTCGCGCGCATCTGCCTGCTCGCTCCGGCCGTGCTCTATCTCGGTTGGTCGCTGCGCCACGCGCATCGCGAAGCCGGGCACGCCACAGTCTCTCCCGTGCCCTGGTTTCTCGTCCTGTTCCTGGTGTTCGCCGTGGTTAACTCGACGAGTTGGTTGTCATCGAGCGCGCTCGAGTGGGCGCGGCGCGTGGATCTCTGGCTGCTGTGCGTCGGCATGGCGGGTGTCGGTCTGCAGACCGGGTTCTGGGATCTACGCGCCGCCGGCCTGCGACCCATCGCGGCTGGCGCGCTCCAGTGGGTGTTTCTCGCGGTCCTGTCTTTCGTGCTGGCGAAGTGGCTGTGCGAATGATGCGCAACAGCGAAGCGGGCCCAGCCTAGGCCGGGCCCGTCGCGTGCGCCGCAGACTGAAGCGTGGCCTAATCGAGCACGATCTTCCGAGTCCCGGCGACCTGGCCATCGGTGGTGAGGCGGACGAAGTAGATACCCTTGCCCGCGACCCCACCGTCGTCGCGCAGTCCGTTCCACGTCGCGCGGAACGTGCCGGCGCCGGCCGGTTGATCCACTAGCGTGCGCAACATCCGGCCCTGCACGTCATAGACCTTCAGCGTCACGTACGCATCGACCGGGACGCTGAACTCGAGCGCCATGTCGCTCGAGGGATTCCCACCCACGAGCGAGATGCCCGCCGCCGATGGGGCTGCTTCGTCCGTCTCGTCGACCGGCATCCGCAGATCGTCGTCGTCATCGTCGTCGTCGTCACCACCATTGCCGACGACGCATTCGCGCAGATCGCTGTCCTGCCGGCGATGACCGCGACGGCTGAGTGGATCATGCGGCGGCGCGACATAGGGGAACGAGGACAGGAACGGTCTGTCGTTGAAGTCGATGCCATCGCCGAGCTGGTTGTTCGGCGGAACGTTGAAGGTCGGCGTGAACGGGGTCGCGCCCGCGACCACGCGCTCGGCGATGTCGACCACGTCGTCGCTCAGCCGCCGTCCGTTCGGGAATCCGGCCACGTCGCCGGCCAGCACGCCAAAACGACAGGGCTTGTGGGCCGGGGCGATCGTCATGTTGAGACGCAGCATCTCGCACGCCGTGCCGTTGGCGGGCTGGTTGAGGTCGGGGATCCCGGTGAGGAAGATCGCGACCAGGTCGTTGCGCGGCGAAGGCGGCGTCTGAATGTTGTAGAGCGCCGTCAGCAGGCCCGCGAGCTCGGGGTTCGTGACGAACGAGAGGAACTGGCCATCGCCGGTCGGTTTGGACGCGTTGAACAGGTCCTTCTTCCCGAGCGGGATCACGACTTCGTTGACGAGCGGCATGCCGAGCCGCGAGACCTGCACTTGCGGGCCGCTGCCGGTCCGGGTGCCGTCGCCGTTGATCGTCGTGGTCTGGAAGCGCTCGGCCGAGTCGTAGAGACCGAGGATGTGGTTGTTGCGATCGGCGCTGGGTTCCCTGCCGTCCTTCGTGAGCCTGGTCTTGGGCACCTGCACGACGATGCTCAACACGTTGTAGTTGCTGACGCCATCGACGCCCTTACCGCGGTTGCCGGGCGGCTTGCGGATCGTCAGTAGATCGAACGTGGCGCCGAGATCGACGAAGAACGGGTCGTCCCTGGGGCCGACGAACACTCTGGTCCCGTCGTCGAGCCTTTGGATCGCCGCCGTGGCGAGCCGGTGATAGTCCGGCATCGACACCGGGCCGACGAAGTTCGGGGCGACCGGCGCGTCCGTGAGGAGCACGGTCGGCGTCCCGTTGTCGTAGCGCGTCAAGGTATAGAACTGGCGCACGTTGAGGTCTGGATCGTCCAATGAGGTGACGACGCCCGTGTTGTAGAGGAACGTGTTGTCGTTTTGGCGGGTGGACTTGAATTCGAACTCGTAGCGAATGTGATCCTGGCAGTCGCCGACGTTGTCGATATTCAGGTAGTACGCGACCTGTTCGTCGAAGCTGTAGAAGTTGGGGCCACCGTTGGGTTCGAGCAGCGGCACCCAGTTGCCGACGAACGTCACGGCATTGCGTGCGTCCTTGGCCACGAACATGTAGGCGTCGGTGTCGTCGGCCAAGCGGTCGCGAGCGGTTCCGGGCGCTTCGCTGTGACTCGATGCGAGTGCCAGGCTCGGAAGGACGGCGGCGAACGCCGCCGCCAACAGGAAACGGAGGGAGCGATTGCGCATGCGGTGCAGCCTTTCTTCGCGCGCGGCGTGCGCGAGGTGTGGCAGGGAGGGACGCGTGGTCCGGGCCTGCCGGGCAATGGGGTGAACGGACGCGCGCAGGGCGTTACGCGTCGCAGCTTCTACGCGGCACGCGCCCCGGTGGATGAGCAAGACCGAGGATCGCATGTGCAGCACGGCGGGGATCCGTCCTTCCGGCCGGCCAGCGATTAACCTATGGTGGCCGAGGAACGTGGGCAACGAATAAGGAGAGGTGTCTGATGACGGAAAGTCGCGCGACGTTGAACGCCGCCCGTGTGACCGACGCTTCGCTCGGAAAACTCGCGCAGGGCATGATCGGCTCCGAAGTGCTCCGTATCGCCGCCGAAATCCGGGCCGCTCAAGCCGCCGGTGCAACGATGTGCAACCTCACGGTGGGCGACTTCGATCCCCGGGAGTTCCCGCTGCCGGCCGCGTTGCTGGAGGGCGTGACGCGCGCGCTGGCGGCCGGGCACACGAACTATCCGCCGTCCAACGGGGTGCCGGAGCTGCGCCAGGCAGTTATCCGCTACGTCCTGCGAGAGCAGTCGCTGGATTACCCGCTCGAGTCGGTCGTGATTGCGGGGGGTGCCCGCCCGCTCATCTATGCCACGTATCGCACGCTGCTCGATCCCGGAGAGGTCGCGGCGTTCCCGGTGCCGTCGTGGAACAACAACCACTACGCCTATCTCACGGGTGCTCGCGCGCTGCCGATCGAGGTGAAGCGCGAGAACGGCTTCCATCCCACCCCCGAGCAGATCGAAGCCGTGCTGCCGACGGCTCGCCTCGTCTCGCTCTCCACGCCGCTCAATCCAACCGGCACGACCATGGACCCGAGTGTTCTGACCGGGATCTGCGAGCGGATCGTGGAAGAGAACGAACGCCGCGCGGCGCGCGAGGAGCGCCCGGTGTTCCTGCTCTTCGATCAGGTGTACAGGCAGCTCGCGTTCGATCCCGACCGCTCGCCGGCGCCGCCGGCGTTGGTGCCGGAGATCGCGCCCTACACGGTGTTGATCGATGCCATCTCCAAGTCGCTCGCCGCCACCGGACTGCGCGTGGGTTGGGCGCTGGCCGCGCCTGCCGTGACGGCGCGCCTCGCCGATCTGCTCGGGCACGTCGGCGCCTGGGCGCCCAAAGCCGAGCAGATCGCCACCGCGGCGTTCCTCGACGATGCCGAGGCGTGCAGAACGTTCCGAGCCGAGATGCAACGCAGACTGCACGAACGTCTCGATGCTCTGCACGAAGGTTTCACGCGGATGCGGGCGCGTGGGCTTCCGGTCGAGTCCGTGCCGCCCGAAGGAACGCTGTATCTCTCCGCGCGCGTCGCCTTGCTTGGCAAGCGCATCGGCGACCGTGAGATTCGGACCAACGAGGATCTTCGGCGCTGGCTCCTGGAAGGCGCCGGTGTCGCCGTCGTTCCCTTCCAGGCGTTCGCGCTGCCGCGAGAGGACGGTTGGTTCAGGCTTTCTGTGGGAAGCGTCTCTCGCGCCGCGATTCAAGCGGGCCTCGAACGTATGGAGCGTCTGATCGAGCGTGGCGCCGCGGAGGCAACGCCGCTGTAGGAGTTCGGTGATCGAGCGCGGGTGCTCCGCTCACTTTTTTCCCGGACGATCTTGGTGCTAGGCTGCGAGCGCTGCTGCGACGTTGAACGGGGACCTCTCGGGAGCGCCGCGTGAAACTCGATCGCCCATCTCATCTCTCCAGCGGTTCGGGAACCTTCGCCGCACCTCCGGCGTCGGGCGGGTTGCCGGCGACCGGCACCACCCCGGGCGCGGATCGCGGCGCCGGAGTTCGCGAACGATTCGGAGAGACCGGCCGACAGGACGCGTGGTGGCTGGCACCCGCGGCGCAGGCTCTCGGCCTGGCGATCCTGATCGGCTACGCGAACTATGCGGCGATTCTCGGTTCCGCTCATTACCAGTACGTCGAAGGCGGCCGGCACTACCTCTCGCCGCTCTACTCTCCTTACCTCGCGCCTTCCTGGTTGCCGGAGTGGCTCTCGCCCGCACTCCTGATCCTGATCTTCCCGCTCGGGTTCCGGACCACCTGCTACTACTACCGCAAGGCCTACTACCGAGCGTTCTTCGCGGATCCGGTCGCGTGCGCCGTCGGCGAGCTCAAGACCACGGGTTACTGCGGCGAGGTGCGCTTCCCGTTCATCCTGCAGAACCTGCATCGCTACTTCCTGTATGCGGCGCTCGTGTTCCTCGTGATCCTGTGGTGGGACGTGATCAAGGCTTTCACCGTCCACGGGCGGTTCGCGATCGGCGGCGGATCGTTCGCGATCCTGGCCTCGACCGCGACGCTGACGCTCTACACCTTCTCCTGCCATTCGCTGCGCCACCTCATCGGCGGCAAGCTCGACTGTTTCTCGTGCGTCGCCGCCGGCGGGCCCCGGCAGAAGGCGTGGAGCTGGGCGAGCGCGTTGAACGGGCACCACATGGCCTACGCGTGGTGGAGCTTGTTCTTCGTCTGCTTCGCCGATTTCTACGTTCGCATGTGCTCGATGGGCGTCATCTCCGACCCGGTCTGGACTTTCGAGACGCTGCTCCACTTCAATTCATACGGATTCTGAGCGCGCGAACCCCGAGGCTCCACGATGGAGAAGTTGATCCAGCTTTACCGTCGTTTCGTGTTCTCCCGAGTCGTTCAGTCGATCGAACAGGGGAGGTCATGAGGACCCGGGGATGGATGTTGGTCGCGTGTCTCGTCGCCACTGCCTCTCCCGCGGTGGCGACGACGACTTGGCTCGGCGTGAACGGCGGCGTCGCAGTTCCAACCGGTGATTTCGGCGACGACGCCAATCTCGGTTTCACGTTCGGCGGATCCGTGGATGTCCGCATCACCGAGACGTCGTCGGTCGGGGGCGAGATCGGCTATGCCCCCTTCAGCGGCTCCGACGAATTGGAGTCGGCCCTGTCGTCTCTCACGGGAGAAGTCGTCGACGCCTCGTTGAGCGCGATTCCGATAACTGCCACCGCACGATTGTGGATTCCCTCCAGCGGGACCGTAGCGCCGTTCCTGCGATTCGGCGTCGGCGCCTACCTGTTAAGGACCACCATCGAGGGCGAGACGTTCGAAGTTGACGACTCCGAGACCGCGGTCGGCGTCAATCTCGGTGGCGGCGTCGCCTTTGAGACGGGGGAGAACATGATGCTCGGCACCGACGCGCTCTATCACTACATCTCGACCGAAGGCGGTGCCGCGAACCTGTTCACGCTCCGCGCCGTGCTGTTCTTCGAGCTCGGCGGCGAATAACGAGTCGGGCAGACCACGAAGGCCTAATGGAAAAGTTCGAAACTCACGAGCTCGACGTCCTGGTGATCGGCGCCGGTGGTGCGGGCCTGCGCGCCGCGATCGAAGCATCGACGCAAGGCGTCTCGGTCGGACTCGTGTGCAAATCGCTGCTCGGCAAGGCGCACACCGTCATGGCGGAAGGCGGCATTGCCGCAGCACTCGCGCATGTCGATCCGCAGGACGGCTGGGAGACGCACTTTTGCGACACGATGAAGGGCGGCTCGTTCCTCAATCACTGGCGTATGGCCCAGATCCACGCGCAGGAGTCGCCCGACCGCGTGCGCGAGCTGGAGCAGTGGGGCGCCCTGTTCGACCGGACGACGGACGGACGCATCCTACAGCGCGCGTTCGGCGGCCACACCTGGAAGCGCCTCGCGCACGTCGGTGACCGCACCGGGCTCGAGATGATCCGCACGCTCCAGGACCGCGGCGTCCATCAGGGCATCGAGGTCTGTATGGAGTGCACGATCACGCGGCTGCTCAAGGACGGCGACCGCATCGCCGGGGCGATCGGCTACTGGCGCGAGAGCGGCCGGTTCGTCGTCTTCAAGGCCAAGGCGGTCGTGATCGCGACCGGCGGTGTCGGTAAGGCCTACCGCATCACGTCAAACTCCTGGGAGTACACGGCCGACGGCCAGGCGCTCGCCTACCTCGCGGGCGCCGAGCTCATGGACATGGAGTTCGTGCAGTTCCATCCGACCGGCATGGTATGGCCGCCGGGCGTCATGGGCATCCTCGTCACCGAGGGTGTGCGCGGCGAGGGCGGCATCCTGCGCAACGCGAACGGCGAGCGCTTCATGTGGAAGTACCTGCCGGAGGCGCGGCGTCACGAATACGCGGAGACCGAAGAGGAAGCGCGGCGCTGGCTCGACGCTTCGGTCGAGGGCACGCAGACGGATGCCCGGCGCCCGCCGGAGCTCTCGACGCGCGACAACGTGGCGCGCGCCATCTACACCGAGGTGCGTGAGGGACGCGGCACGCCGCACGGCGGCGCGTTCCTGGACATCAGCTATCTGCCGGCCGATCGGGTGAAGCGCAAGCTGCCGTCGATGTACCACCAGTTCCTCGAGCTCGCCGACGTCGACATCACGCGCCAGCCGATGGAGGTCGGTCCGACGACCCACTACATCATGGGCGGCATCCGCGTCGATCCCGACACGGCCGCGGCCACCGTGCCCGGTCTGTTCGCGGCCGGCGAGGCTGCGGCGGGATTGCATGGCGCCAATCGCCTCGGCGGCAACTCGCTCTCCGACCTGGTCGTGTTCGGGCGCCGCGCCGGAGCCGCCGCGGCCGACTACGCGAAGCAGCTTCCCGCCGCGCCGCGAGTCGACGACGGCGAGGTGCAAGCGGAGGCGCACGACCTACTGGCGCCCTTCGAGCGTTCCCAGGGCGAGACGCCGTACGACGTGCATCGGGCGCTGCAGGAGTGCATGGACCGGCACGTCGGCATCTTCCGCGTGCAGGAGGATCTCGAGCGGGGACTCTCGGAGCTGGAAAAAATCAAGCAGCGCGCCGCAGGGGCGCGGGTCGAAGGCTCGCGTCTCTACCATCCGGGCTGGCACTTGGTGCGCGATCTGCGAAATCTGATCATCGTCTCGGAAGCCATCACGCGCAGCGCTCTGCTGCGTAAGGAGAGCCGCGGCGCGCACTCGCGCCTCGATTACCCGAACCAGGACACGGGGCTCGGGAAGGTCAACCTGTGCGTGGCCAAGGTTGGCGAAGACATGCGCGTGTCGACGGCGCCGACTCCCGAGATGCCGGCGGAGCTGAAGGCGCTGTTCGAGCCCGTGAAGGAGAAGGTCGGATGAGCGTCGAACACGGCGGCGGCGAAGCGCTGCTCCACGTTTACCGTGGCGATGCCTCGGGCGGCCAGGAGGTCGAGTATCGCGTGCCGGTCGAGCCCGGCATGGTGATCCTGGATGCGATTCATTGGATCCAAGCGCACCACGCGCCCGACCTGGCGGTTCGCTGGAACTGCAAAGCGGCGAAGTGCGGCTCGTGCAGCGCCGAGGTCAACGGCAAGCCCGCACTCATGTGCAAGTCGCGCATGGATCACTTCCCGGCGGGTAAGCCGATCACCGTCCGCCCGATGAAGACGTTCCCGATCATCAAAGATCTGGTGACGGACGTGTCGTGGAACTACGAGATCAACAAGCGGATTCCGCCGTTTTCGCCGCGCCCCGGCGCCAGCTGGCGCTGGCAGCAGTCCGACGTGGACCGCGTGCAGGAGTTCCGCAAATGCATCGAGTGCTTCTTGTGTCAGGACGTGTGCCACGTCCTGCGCACGCACGAGCTCAAGCACCAGTTCGCCGGGCCGCGTTTCTTCGTGCGCGTGGCGGGGCTCGAGATGCATCCGATGGATGGCGAGGATCGCACGCGCTACCTCAAGGATCACGCGGGGATCGGGTTGTGCAACATCACGAAGTGCTGCACGGAAGTGTGTCCGGAGAACATCGCGATCACGGACAATGCCATCATCCCTCTCAAGGAGCGAGTGGTGGACCGCTTCTACGATCCGTTGCGCATCCTCTGGGACAAAGCCACCGGCAAATCGTAGCTCATGCGGCCTGCGAGTCGGCCTGATCGTGGCCATCCTCGATGACGCGCACGAGCGCCTCGAGGCAATCGCCGCCGAAGCCGATGCCGCGATCCTTCTCCATGATCCGCAGGGCCGTCTCCTCGGGCAACGCCGGCCGGTATGGGCGGTCCGAGGTCAGCGCCTCGTAGACATCCGCGACCGCGAGGATCCTGGCGCCGGGCGGCACCTGTGCACCGCGCAAGCCGCGAAAATATCCGCGCCCATCCAGCCGTTCGTGGTGCGACGAGGCGATGAACGCCAGCGTCTGGAACCCGCTGATGCGGTCCAGGATGCGCTGCGTGTAGTAGGGGTGGAGTCGCATGATCTCCCACTCCTGGCCCGAGAGCGGGGCGGGTTTGTCGAGGATGGCGTTCGAGACCGACAGCTTGCCGAGATCGTGGAGCAGCGCCGCGCGGCGGAGCTCCGCCAGATCGTCGGGCCCGTAGCCCATGACCTCCGCGACCGCCATCGCCATCTCCGCCACCCGATCCGAATGATGCGCGGTGAACGGCGACTTCGCATCCACGACCGAGGCGAATCCTCGCGAGATGCGATCCAACGTTCCGGGACCCGCGAGCAACGCGGCATCGCCGGGCTCGATGACCTGAACGGCGTCCTGAAGCCCCCAGTCGTCGAGCGCGCACCACTCCGTGATCTCGCGCTCGAGGCTCTGGCATGCCGCGACCAGCGCGGGATCGAACCAGGTTCCGCTCCGCCGGCGCGCCAGATCGAGGCTCACGCGCACACCGTCGAGGGCCGCGAACACCTCGACCGTCTGGGCGAGCCCCATGATCCGGGAGAGAATCGGGATCTCGGGTCCGCGCAATCCGCGCGGCAGGCCGCGCCCGTCCCAGTGCTCGTCGAGCGACGCGACCGCCCCGGAGACCCCGGCGCTGAATCCCAGTTGCGTGACGATCGTCGCCCCACGCTCGCAGCGCGTCTCGGTCAGTTGCTCGGCAGCCCTGGGCCCGAGATTGGCGAGCGCCATCATCCGGCGCGCGCGCTCGAACCAGGACGCGCCCGGCGCCGCATGTGCCATCGCGTAGCGCATGGCCTTGTACGAGTCGGCCCAATCCACCCGCTTGAGATCGTGCTTGGCGGTGCGATCGTCCCCGCCGAACAGCTCATGCAGGCGTGCGGCGTTGCTCGAGCAGCCGACGTCCTTGAGCAGCAGCGCATAGTAGAGGTCGCGTCGCTCCTGGAGCGGCAGGTCGAGAAGGCTGCCGAGCCGCATCCCGATCAGGCACGTACGCAATGCGTGACCGAACGGCTGCCCTTCGGTCAGGTCCAACGCGAACGAGAGCGCGGACAGCACCTCGGAGACGCGCACCGCCTCGAGGCCATTCGAGGCGGCGGGTTCGAGCGAGCCGCCGGCGCGATCCCGCCCGGAGCTGGGTTCCTTGGGAACATTTTTCATCCTTCGGGTTATCGGCGACGCCCCGCGTCGCATTGAGACGGAACCCGATCGCAGCCGCTGGAAATGCGGGTGAAACGGACATCGGGCGCCCTGCATTTTGCCCGTCCGAGCGTGCGTTCGGCATTTGGCTGGCACCCCTCGGGCGGGACCTATAGACTCATGAGCGGCTAAAACCCTCACCAATGCGTTCCCCCCCGGCGGTCTTGGCAGGCCTGCCCCGAGCTCACCGGCCCGCTGGTTACCTTGGCTTAGGAGTTTGCATGGCCCCCGAGCGATGTTTGGCGCTGCTCCGGCGCGCCGCGGTCCTGACCGCGGTCGTGGCGGCGACCGCGGCGCCCGCTCACGCACTGCGCATCGTCAACTACAACATCATGTTCTATCCGAGCGTCAACGTATCGGGTCGGAATCCGTACTTTCGCGGGGTCATGGGTCCGCTGGGCGCGGACGTCGTCGTCGTTCAGGAGCTCAACAGCCCGGCAGGCGTGGATTCCTTCCGGAACAACGTGTTGAACGTCCTCGAGCCGGGGCAATGGGCCTCTGCGCCCTACACGAATGGCCCGGACAGTAACAACGGACTCTTCTACAAGCCGGCACGAGTCCAGTTCCTCGGCAGCTGGGCTTGGATTCCTCCCGACAATCTCCGCCAGGTCAATTGCTACCGGCTCAAGCCCGCCGGGTACACCGACGCTGCGGCCGAGTTGCGCGTCTACTCCCTTCATCTGAAAGCCGGCGACTCCGGAGCGGACGAAGCCCGGCGACTCACCGACGCCATCGGGATCCGCGACAGCATGAACACCATGCCGCCCGGATCGCACGCGATTCTGACCGGCGATTTCAACGTGTACCGGAGCACGGATCTCGCGTTTCAGAAGTTCCTGGAGAGTCAGGCGGACAACGATGGCCGCGTCTACGACCCGCTCAATGCCGTCGGCAACTGGCATGACGGCGGAACATTTGCGGCGATTCACACTCAGTGCCCATCCACGACCTCCTACCGGCCGAGCGGATCGTATTCGGGGGGAGGCGTGGATGATCGCTTCGACATGTTCCTGCCGACCTACAACATGAACAACGGCGAGGGCCTGGATCTCCTCGTCTCGACCTACATTCCGATCGGCAATGATGGCCTGCACTTGAATAAGAGCGTCACCGACGCTCCGATTGCGCCTGCCGACACGACTTACGCTCGAGCGCTCTGGTGGGCCAGCGACCATCTCCCCATACGTGTGGATGTCCAGATTCCCGCGAAGATCACGGCCCCCCCCACGCTCGCGCTCGGGACGGTGATCGTCGGGGGCGGCACGGACCTCGTGCTCTCGAACCCCGCGACGATTCCTGCCGACGAGCTGACTCTGACGTTCTCGCCGCCCGCAGGCTTCACGGCGCCAGCGGGAACGCAGATCGTCAGCCCGGGCCTCAGCAGCGCCTTCGCGATCGGGACGGCGGCGGGATCACCGGGTCCGCGCGCGGGGAATCTCACGATCACCACCGACGCGCCCGATGCTCCGACGGTGGTCGTGGGACTGACGGCCGACGTGCTCGACCATGCCCGTGCCTCGCTCGACTCGTCCTCGGTCGTGCTCGCCAGCCTGCTCGACTTCGGCGCGCAGACGGCCGGAGCTTTCTCGACCCAGCTCGCACGCGTGCACAACCAGGGCTACGACGCGTTGCAGGCGCGCCTCTCCGTCACCGGCGGCGGGATCACTGGCGGCCATGGGCGCTTTTCGATCGTCGGCGGATTCACGCCCGGCCTCGTCGCCGGCGTCGCTCGGAGCTATACGATCGCGTTCAACGATGCGGGCGCGACCCAAGACTCGACCTACGAAGCGACCTTGACGCTGACCAGCGCCGACGAGCTACTGCCGGGCGCCGCACCGCAGCCGAACCTCGTGATCACGTTGCGCGCCCGGCCGGTGAGCGGCCAGACCGACGTCGCCGATGGTGTGCTGCCGAGTGCGTCGCGGCTGTTCACGCCGTTCCCGAACCCGGTCCTCGAGCGCGCCACGGTGCGCTTCGACATCGCCCAGCCGACGGCCACGCGAATCGAGATCTACGACCTCGCGGGCCGCCGTGTCGCCTTGCTCGCGGATCGCGAGTTCGAGCCGGGCACGTACGCGTTGAACTGGAACGCCCGCGGTGAAGAGGGCGGCGCGCTGCGCTCCGGACTCTATTTCGTTCGCATGAGCGGTCGAGGTCTCAGACCCCAGATTGCTCGCTTGGTCTTGGCTCGCTAGACCCAGGAGACCCCGATG
>DASQFU010000094.1:0-1745 GCA_035632955.1 Candidatus Limnocylindria bacterium | reverse complement strand
GGCGTCCTCGTTGGGCTCATGTTCCTGGCCCTCGGCATCGAGAACGTCGCGCTGGCGACGTTGGACGTGCCGATGCGCTGGGCCTGGGCGCTGTTCGGCGTCCTTTTCCTCGTTTCGGCCGTCGTCTGCTTCGCCGACCCCACGGACACCTTCGCCGGCCTGGCCG
Organism: Candidatus Limnocylindria bacterium; assembly: GCA_035632955.1. GTDB lineage: Bacteria > Eisenbacteria > RBG-16-71-46 > RBG-16-71-46 > RBG-16-71-46 > DASQFU01. The sequence goes on along the minus strand of DASQFU010000094.1, from coordinate 1,579 downwards.
ACATGCTCGGCTTTCTTTTCCTGATCGTCGGCGTGTGGTGGATGGTGCGGGCGTTCCTCGAGCGTGCAATCAACCCGCTGTGGTGGCTGGGGCTGATCTCGGGGATCATCATGACGGCGCTTGCGTTCTGGACCTCGGGCCAGTTCTTCATCGAAAAGGCGTACTTGCTGCTGGTCTTCGCCGGGATCTGGGCCCTGATGCACGGCATCACGAGCATCGTGCGAGCCTTCGGGATTCGCGCGGCGCGCGACGAGCTGTAGAGACCGGATGCTTGGAGCGGGGGGCGGCCGGCAGCGCGTCTGCCGCCGCCCCGGCTTTTCGGGCGCACGCTCGCGGAGCGCACATGAGCGACTGCAAGCACAAGGACGAGGAACGGCTGTCACGCCGACAGGCTGCCGAGCGGTTGGTCGACATCGCCTACGCGCTCACCGCGGGCGGGCCGCTCGAGCTGAACGCCGCCGGCCGCCGGATCACGGTTCCGATCGCCAACGAGCTTCGTCTGGGCGCGAGCTGAAGTCGGAGGGCGATCGGGTCGAGCTCGAGCTGGAGCTGACCTGGGCGGTCCCGGAGGGGTCTTCAGCCGCGAAGCGCTCCAGGGGCGACTAGCCCGAGCTCGCGTGCGCGAGCGACAGCCTCGCTGCGCGAGTGCGCGTCGAGCTTCGCGTAGATGTGGCGCATGTGCGTGCGCACGGTGTTGGCGGAAACGACCAGCTCCGACGCGATCTCCGCCGCGGTCAGGTTGCTCGGGAGGTACCTCACGACGCGCAGCTCCGCGTCGCTCAACTCATCGCGCAACGGCGCCGCCGGTCCGCCGTGCGCCCGGCCGGCCAGCGTGTCGAGGATCGTCAAGATCAGCGTCGCGTGCGCGGTCCGGTGTTTCGGGTGCCGCTCGAGCAGCTCGCGGCTCGGCCAGAGCATGAACGGCAGGATCAGGCCTTCGGGCTCGGCGAGCTCGAGAGCCGCCTCGAGCGACTCCTCCGCCGCGCGCCGGTCGCCGAGGCGGTCGCGGGCCGTCGCGTCGAGCAGCAGTGCCTCGAGGCGCGCCCAACGTTCGTACAGCGCCGGCGCAGAGCCGTCGATCACCGGCGCCAGCGCCTCGACTGCCTGTTCCGGGCTGTCCTGTTCGAGCTCCAGAGCCGCAAGCCCGATCCGCATCCCGGCGCGGTTGCGCTGTTCCGGGCTCAAACCAGCCAGCACGAGCCCGGCAGACTCCGTGTCGCCCATCCGCACCCGTACCTGGAGAGCCCGGCCGCGCACGTCGACCGTGAACACGTGCTCGCTGGCGAGCAGCCGTTTCAGGCCCTCCGCGCGGGCGAACTCCGCCAGCGCTTCGTCGAAGCGGCCCTGCGCGAAGCGGAGCATGCCGCGGGCGTGCTGGAGCAAGCCCTCCGTCCCAGGGTCGGCCGCCACGCGCAGCGACTCCTCCGCGCGACCGAGCTGGCGCTCAACATCGGCCAAGCGACCCATCCGCACGAGCGCCATGCCGGCCATCGCGAACGCACCGGTCGTCATCGACTGGTCCGTCCAGCCATGTTCCTCGGCAATCGCGATTGCGCGCTCGCTCAGCTCGAGCGCGAGC
>DASQFU010000093.1:0-4237 GCA_035632955.1 Candidatus Limnocylindria bacterium | reverse complement strand
TTCCTCGCGAAGTCGGCGCGCTTCATCTTCTTTTTCACCGACGCCACTTCGACCTGCTCGAGCGACTTCTCGGGCGTGATGAGCGCGCACGCGACCAGGAAGCCGCACAGCTCGTCGCAAGCGAACAGCGCGCGCGCCATGAGCGTGTCGCGCGGGACACCGCTGTAGGTCGCGTGTCCGAGCACCGCCCGGCAGACGTCTTCGGGCCAACCCTTCTGCCGCAGCAGCTCGACGCCCGCCATCGGGTGACGCTCGGCGTCGGGATGGCGTTCCCAGTCGAAGTCGTGGATCAGCCCGGCGAGACCCCAGCGCTCCTCGTCCTCGCCGTACGAGCGCGCGTAGGCGCGCAACGCAGCCTCGACGGCCAGGCAGTGCTTGCGCAGATTGGTGTTCTCGACCCACTCGTGGAGCAAGCTCAGCGCCTGCTCGCGCGAAGGCAGCGCGCCGACGGTCACGGCTTGCTCTGCGACCGAACCCGAGTCACTTGTTCTCGAAGTGCACCCGATTCTTGTCGATGAAGGGCAGCCACTTCTCGGGCACGCCGTTGTCGGGGAAGATCGCTTGCACCGGGCACGCCGCTTCGCATGCCTGACAGTCGATGCACTCGTCGGGGTGGATGTAAAACTGGTCGTCCCCCTCGTAGATGCAGTTGACGGGGCAGACCTCGACGCAGGACTTGTCCTTGACGCCGATACATGGCTCGGCGATCACGAACGGCATGGGCTCCTCCGGATGGGATGGCCGGCGCGCACGCGCGCGCTCGGAGGCGGCTCACTGCGGGACGTCAGTCTAGGCGGCCAAACGCTAAAACGCAAGAAACCGCAGGTTCAACGGTGCGCGGGTCGTGCGAACGAGGGCTGCCCGCCGTCTTGACGATCGGCTTCGGAGCCGCTTACTTTCACCGTCCCCTCGCCATGAGCACATCGCCTCCCGATCTCTCGCGCCTGCGCATCGACCGTGACGACGCTCCGCCGAGCGGCGGCGGATCGCGCGGGCGCCGATGGTGGCTCTTCGGCATCGCCGGCGCCGGCGCCATCGCCGTGACGGCGTTCCTGCTCGCGCCGCGCGCGACCGAGGTCCAGATCGCGGTCGCCGAGGCGACCGGCGGCGGCAGCGCCGGTGGATCCGGAATCACCGCCAACGGTTACGTGGTGGCCCGCACCAAGGCCTCGGTCTCGGCCAAGATCCCGGGGCGTCTCGCTTACCTCGGCGTCAGCGAAGGATCCCGCGTGCGCAAGGGACACGTGATCGCCCGCATTGAAAACGCCGATTACCGCGCGGCGCTCCAGGCCGCGGAAGCCACCGCGAAACAGATCGACGTCGAGCTGGTTCAGGCGCGCCGCGACCTGGATCGGGCGCGAACGCTGCGCGCCGATCAGGTGATCGCGGAGACGGACCTGGAACGGGCGACGACGCGCGTCGACGGGCTCGCGGCCCAGCTCAACGCGTCGCGCGCTCAGAGCGCGCTCGCGCGCGCGAACCTCGAGAACACGAACGTCCGGGCGCCGTTCGACGGCACCATCCTGCGCAAGGACGCCGAGGTCGGCGAGATCGTCGCGCCTTCCTCCGCGGGCGGCGGGCTCACGCGCACCGCGATCGTGACCATGGCCGATCTCGGCACGCTCGAGGTCGAAGTGGACGTCAACGAGGCGTACATTGCCCAGGTCCGCAACGGACAGGACGGACGCATCACGCTCGACGCCTATCCCGACACGTCGTTCGTCGGTCGCGTAAGGCAAGTGGTGCCGACCGCGGATCGCCAGAAGGCGACCGTGCAGGTCAAGGTGTCGATCCTCGATCGCGACCCCCGCATCCTGCCGGAGATGGGAGCCAAGGTGGAGTTCGTGCGGCCGGCCGGCGACGCGGCGGCACCGATCGCGACCGTGCGCCGCGTGATGGTGCCCGCGGAGGCCGTGAATCGTGGGCCGAACGGGACGCGAGTGTGGGTTGTGGAAGGCGGTAAGGTCGACGCGCGCGCGGTCGAGATCGGTCGCACGCGCGGGGATCGCGTGGAGATTCGCAGCGGTCTGAGTGGCGGCGAGAACCTGGTGGTGAATCCGCCGGCCGATCTCGAGGACGGCGCCAAGGTGCGGGTTCGCACCTGACGGGGGTTTGATGGCTCTGGTCGAAATCCGCAGCGTGAAGAAGGTGTACCAGCGCGGGACGGAAGCCGTGCCGGTTCTGGATGGGCTGTCGTTGGAGATCGCGCAGGGCGACTTCGTCGTGCTGATGGGACCGTCGGGCAGCGGCAAGACGACGTTGCTCAACCTGATCGGCGGGGTCGATCAACCCAGCCAGGGCGCCGTGATGGTCAACGGCGAGGACATCGGCCGCATGCGGCCGCGCCAGCTCGCCCGCTGGCGGGCGCGCAACATCGGCTACATCTTTCAGCTCTACAACTTGATTCCGGTGCTGACGGCCGAGCAGAACGTGGAGCTGCCGTTGCTGCTCGTGAAGATGAAGGGCAAGGAGCGCAAGTCGCGGGCGGCCCATGCGCTCGGCATCGTCGGCCTCGCCGACCGTGTCCGTCACTATCCGCGCCAGCTCTCCGGCGGTCAGGAGCAGCGAGTGGCGATCGCGCGGGCGATCGTGAGCGATCCGAGACTGCTGCTGGCCGACGAGCCGACCGGCGACCTCGACCGCAAGTCGGGGGAAGAGATCCTGACGCTGCTCGAGCGCCTCAATCGCGAGTTCGGCAAGACCATCGTCATGGTCACCCACGACCCGCATGCCGCCGAGAGGGCGCACCGGGTGCTGCACCTCGACAAAGGCGTGCTGTCCAATTAGGAGGACGACGTGAACCTGTTCTCCCTGGTGCTCGTGAATCTCGGCCGCAACAAGCTGCGCACCATCCTCACGACGTTGAGCGTGGTGGTCGCGCTGTTTCTGTTCTGTACGCTGCGCGGCGTGCTCGACACGCTGGACGCGGCGATCCGCGTCGGCAGCGAGTCGCGCCTGGTGGTGCGCAACGCGATCTCGCTGATCTTCCCTGTGCCGCTCGCCTACCGCGACCGCATCGCTGCGGTTCCGGGCGTGAGCCTCGTGTCGTACGCGAACTGGTTCGGCGGCCTCGATCCGGTGGACCCGCGCGACTTCTACGCATCGTTCGCGGTCGACGGAGAAACCTACTTCCCGATGTATGCACGCGACGTCGAGATCGTCGCAGCCAGCCCGCCGCAGGCGCAAATTGCCATGCCCGCCGGCGTGGATCCGGAGCTCGCCGCCTTCATGGCAGAGCGCGGCGCGTGCGTGGTGGGCGAGCGTTTGTTCAAACGCAAGGGGTGGAAGCTCGGGCAGACCATCAACCTCAACGGCACCATCTTTCCGGGGAGCTGGCCGTACGTGATTCGCGCAGTCTACCACGCGAAGGATCCCGCGTTCGGCGAAGAATCGCTAATTTTTCATTGGAAGTACCTGAGCGAGCGCGGCATGGGCGGGCAGGGCACGCCGGGCTGGTACGTCGTGCAGGTCGCCGACCCCGAGCGCGCCGGCGACATCACGCGCGCGATCGACGCGCAGTTCGAGAACTCCCCCGCCCAGACCCGCACCGAGACCGAGCGGGCGTTTCAAGCCGGCTTCATCAGCATGTACGGCAACGTCCCGTTCCTGATCGGCGTGATCGGACTGGCGGTCGTGTTCGCGATCCTGCTGGTCGCCGCCAACACCATGATGATGGCGGTGCGCGAGCGCACGGCAGAAGTCGGCGTCATGAAGACACTGGGATTCGACGACGGCACGATCTTCCGCCTGGTGCTGGCCGAGGGCGCGATCATCACGCTCGGCGGCGGCATCACCGGCGCATTGCTCGCGAAGTTCCTCCTCGAAGGGTTCGCGCTTCCGAACAACATTTTGCCACCCATGACCGTGAGCTGGATGACGATCGGCATGGGCATCGGCATCGCCATCGTGATGGGTGCCGCGAGCGGCTTGATTCCGGCGTGGCAGGCGCGGCAGCTGCGCATCGTCGACGCACTGAGACGGGTCGAGTAGGAGGGCGGCATGGCAATCCCGATCAGCTACAACCTCCGCAACATCACGCAGCGCCCGATCTCAACGCTCGCGACCGCGGTCGGCATCGGCCTGGTCGTCGCCGTGCTGATCGGCACGCTCGCGCTCGCGAGCGGTTTCCGTGCGGCACTCACGGCCACGGGCTCCACCGAGAATGCGATTGTGCTCCGCAAGGGCGCCGACAGCGAGATCTCGAGCAGCATCTCGCGGGATCAGGCCAACATTTTGC
>DASQFU010000092.1:0-42082 GCA_035632955.1 Candidatus Limnocylindria bacterium | reverse complement strand
GCACCATCGTGATCGCCGCCGTCAACGTCGTCTTGCCGTGGTCCACGTGCCCGATCGTCCCCACGTTCACGTGCGGCTTCGTCCGTTCATACTTCTGCTTGCCCATCGGTTAGGCTCCTGTTGGCGTTGACGAGTTCCGGCACTGCTCCGGCGCTAACCGGCTCGACGGAGATCCCGACCGCCTCTCGGATGCTGCGGCTGCGTGCGCGCACGCGCGGCCCTCGCGGGCTGCGCTACGCGCGTCGGCTTTCACTGCACTTCGATACTGGAGCCCACGAGCGGAATCGAACCGCTGACCTTTTGCTTACCATGCAAATGCTCTACCGACTGAGCTACGTGGGCGCGAGCAACCGGAACGTCCAGGCGGGCAGCACTGCTGGGTGGTGCCGCAGTGATGGAGTACTGCCGGACCGAGTGACGGGGCCAGCGTTCTTGGCGCGCAAAGACGCACTCCCCCAGGCCGGCCTTCGCTGCGCGAATGCCGTCGGGGAAATGCGAGCGCCGTACTCTAGAGAACGCCGCAGCGGACTGTCAACGAATAATCTAGCTATTTTGCTCCGACTTGACTGGACCCTGCCGTTCGGGGGCGCGGCCCCTCTTTCCACTGAAAAGATGGAGCGGGAAACGGGATTCGAACCCGCGACCCTCAGCTTGGAAGGCTGACGCTCTAGCCACTGAGCTATTCCCGCTCAATTCGTTGCACTAAAGATGGTTGGTGGAGGGGGGAGGATTCGAACCTCCGAAGGCTTCGCCGACAGATTTACAGTCTGTTCCCTTTGACCGCTCGGGAACCCCTCCACAGTTAACTTTCATTTCAATAAAGGTTCGGGAGCGATCCGGGTCCATCGCTCGTAGCTGATCGGAGCCGATCCCTGGCCGCGACCCCTTCCGTGCAGCGCCGCTTCGCGGTCGCTTCGAACCGAGCTGGCGAAGGGACTCGAACCCCCAACCGCCTCATTACAAATGAGATGCTCTACCAATTGAGCTACGCCAGCGGAATCTAACGGGCGGGTCGAAACATGGAGCCGCCCTCGAACCATGTCAAGGCAGGCGGCCTTAATTAGCAGCGCCGCCCGTGGCGCGCCCGGGCGGCGCTACCAACCCAGAACTCGGGATGGTCGTTGAGCTCGAGCTACTTGGCCAGTGTCCGAACGTGCGCGAGGACCGCCTGGATCTCGGCCTCGCTCAGGATCTTGCCCCATGGGGGCATCGAGCCCTTGCCGTTTCGGATCACGTTCAAGAGATCCGCGTCGGTGCGGGCGTTCATGTACGCACCGTCCGTGTGGTTCCGTGGCTTGGGATTCAAGCCTGCGGCTCCAGGTCCGTCGCCTTTTCCTTCGGAACCATGGCAGAGGACGCAGCGCTTGGTGTAGACCGCCGCTCCCAGATCTCCCCCGCCGGCCATCGGGGCGCTGGTGTCTCCCACGGACGTCACCGGAGGCGGCGTGCCGCCGTTTTCGGTGGTCGTGGACTGCTTCGCTCCGCCGCCGCAACCGACGAGAAGCGCATGAACGATGGTCGCGAACGCGAGCAAGCTCGCCATTGGCGCAAGCGGTCGCGCCTGCACGGGTACTTCGCGCATGGGGTTGGTCATGGGCGGAAAGCTAGCACCGGCAGCCGCGGTCCTCAAATTGAAAAGGCAGCCGAGAAGGTGACGGATATCGGTTCCACCGCCGCCCCTGGCTGCCTCTTCCCGAGAAAACAGTGAATGACCGGGTTAAAGTCCACTGTCCTCCCGGCTTCGTTGACCGGGCGTATTTAGTTTTTTTGACGAACAGCGAACCACTACTCACCGAATGACTACCGGCTGGATTCTGAGTCGCTGTCACCCCCTTTGCGTGCGTACCTCTTCGGGAACCGGCGCCGCTTTGACGCCGGTGACGAGCCCCGTAGCGCTTACGCGCCGCCTTCGCTGGGAACCATCCTCAGGGGAAGACTCGGGCGGTCCGGAAGTGCGCAGACGGAGGTGCGTGTCCGCGCGCCGGCCGCCCGAGGCCTCCTGCTCCCCGTCCCCTCGAGAAGCTGCCTCGTTTACTCGCAAATCTTGCGGGCTGTTAGCCCACCCCGTACCCAGGCGCGTTGCAATTGCATGACCCATGCCACTCCATGGCGTCGGACGACTGCGCCGGGGGAACATCCCGCAACCTTTTGCCCAACCGCCATTTCGGGACGTGGGTTGGGCGGCATCGAGACCCCGATCACGGTGTGTTTCGACCGTACTGTCACCATGGGCCGTAACGCCTTCAGCCCTCGCTCGACGCCGCTAGCGCGTTGCCGCGCAGGGCGTCGGAGGTGGTTGTTTCGCGAAGGTAACAGTTGGTCTCAGGGTGACAGTCCGGAGCGTGCCGGAATCGACGCGAGCCCGAATGACGGCGAGAGGGACGCGCTTCGACAAGAGCTAGGGCAGCTCGATCCCGAGGCGCTTGATGCGCGCGTAGAGCGTCTTGCGGCTCACACCCAGAAGCTCGGCCACGCGACTCTTGTTTCCCGCCGCAACGCGCAGGGCCGAAAGGATCTCCTCGCGCTCGTGGGTCGCGCGGGCGGCGCCGTTCAACTCCGGGCCGTGGCCCGAGAGCAGCGGCAGCAGCTCGTCAGCCCCGACGTGGACGTCTCCCCGATGAAGCGCCGCCAGGCGCCGCATCACGTTCTCGAGCTCGCGCACGTTGCCGGGCCAGGAGTAAGACAGCAGCACCGACTCGGCGGCAACTTCCAGACGAGGTCCATCGAGACCCCCGTAGAACGTCAGGAAGTGGCGCGCCAGAGGAAGGATGTCCTCGCGCCGCTCGTTCAGCGCCGGAAGCCGGATCTCGATCTCGTTCAGCCGGAACAGCAGGTCGCGACGGAACTGGCGCTCGCCGCTCGCTCCACGCAGGTCGCGATTCGTGGCCGCGATCACGCGCACGTCGGCGCGCCGCACCTGAGTCTCGCCCAGTCGCATGTACTCGCCGCTCTCCAGGAATCTCAGCAGCGTCACCTGGACGTCCGCCGGCAACTCGCCGACCTCGTCCAGGAATAGCGTGCCGCCGTGGGCGGCTTCGACCAGCCCGACGCCTTCCGCATGCGCGCCGGTGAAAGCGCCTTTGCGGTGACCGAACAGTTGCGAAAGCGCGAGATCGGCGCGGAGCGCGCCGCAGTTGACCGCGAGGAACGGCTTCGCCGAACGGGTCGAGAGCCCGTGAATCGTGCGGGCGATCAGCTCCTTGCCGGTCCCGGTTTCGCCGGTGACGAGCACGGCGAGGTCCGTGGCCGCGGCGCGCTGGGCCAGGTTCTCGGCTTGATGCATGTCCGGCGAGCACGCGACCAGACTCGGGGCGCGCAGCCGGCGTCCGAGCAGCGAGCCGGGAGCGGTGGGAGCCGGCGTCGCGCCGGCCAGCAGCCGCTGAAGATCGCTCTCGCATTCGTCGAGCCAGTGCGAGGCCGACAGCTCGGCGAACAGCGCCGAGGCACGGTAGAGGAAGCGGCGAGCGTCGCGAGGATCGTCCGCCGCACGGCCGAGCGAGAGCAGCGTGCGGCCGAGCTCGTATTTCTCGCGGCATTCGGACAGCAGACTCGCGGCGATCGTCCACGATTGCGTCGCCTCGTCGCGGCGTCCGCGTGCCCATGCGAGCTGGCCGGCGACGCGATGCGTCACGGCGTGCTCCAGGCGGTCGTCGATGCGACGCGCGAGTCGCCGTGAGCGTTCACACGCCTGATCGGCCTCGTCCAGCCGGCCAATCGCGCCGAGCGCCTCCGCCCGCCGCCGCTCGAGCTCGACGACCAGGTCGCCTTCCGGAGCCACGGCCTCGGCGAGCTTCAGCGCTTCGTGATAGCGCGACAGCGCCGCCTCCGGCCGGCCGCGATCGAAATCCAACTCCCCGAGGAACTCGAGTGCGAGAACCTCTTCGCGGCGGGCGCCGAGCCGGCGTGCTCCTTCCAGCGCCCCCTGCAGCAGGCTCTCGGCGTCGGTGAAGCGGCGCTGCAGCCGGGCGACGTTGCCGAGCCCGATGCCGATCATCGCCAGGCGCAACTGGTCGCCGATCTGCAGGCAGATCTGCTCGGCCTGGCGGTAGTGGTCGAGCGCGCGCGCCCAATCGCCGCTCTTCTGGTAGACGATCCCGAGGTTGACGAGAGGATTGTGCGTCTCGCCGAAACGCCCGGCGCGACGATGAATGTCGAGCGCGGCGCGGAGATGAGCGATCGCGGCGTCCCATTCGCATAGGTTCTTGTGGATCAGCCCGAGATTGTTGCGCACGTGGGCGACTCGCGCTTCGTCACCCGTGCGCCGGTACAACGCCAGCTCCTGCTCGTAGAGATCGCGGGCACGGAGCAGGTCGCCCTCGCGATACGCGACCCGACCGAGGAGATTGATGCCGGAAGCCGCGAGCGACAGGTCGCCGACCGAGTCGGCGATCTCGAGCCCGTGCTGGGCGCGATCGCGACACTCGCCGAGGCGGCCCAGCCGGAGCAGCGCTTCGGCCCACTGCAGGTGCAGGCGAGCCCGGACGCTCGGCGCGTCGATTCTGACTTCGTCGGCGAGCGCCTCACGGCAGCGCGCGATCGCGGCCTGGCAGTCGCTATGCGCCAGCCGGCAATCGACCGCCTTGCTTTCGAGCGCGGCTCGGCGAGCCGGCGAGAGCGCGCGCGACGAGGGCAGCGAGAGCAGCCGCTCGATCGTCTCCAGGGCGGGCGTATAGCTGTCCGCCTGCAGGTAGAGATCGGCGAGCATCTCGAGCTCCGTGATCGCGGATGCCTCCGGACCAGCGGAGGTCATCGCGAGCCGGTCTTCCAAATGCTCGATGCGATTTCGGTCGTACTCAGGCACGCCGAGGCTCCGGTCATCCATTTCAGTATCTTCTGCGGCCGGCTAGAAGTGGAACAGATGGCCCTTCAGACCCTGCCACACGATCACGATGTGCCACATCCTGATGCCGCCCTGGGTCACGCTGTCACCCGCAGCGCGATTTCCCATTCCGCCCCGTCCCCCGCCCGCCAGGAGCGTGCTGCCGGTCGGAGTGTCGGGATCGCCCACCCCTCCGCCGAACGGATCGCTTCCATCGATCAGATCGGTCTCCTCCGCCCAACTGGCAGAAACGACGAGCGATGCGGTCGCAAACGTCAGACCGAGCGCCAGGATTGAGGCCCACCACCGATTCACCATGAATCGACGCATGAGTTTCCTTGCCTCTCTGCGACAGAAACTTAGGTCGCGACCACCGACCTCATAGAAAAAATGGACTCGCGCAGCCACAGCTCCGTGCTTGGGAGAAGTTGGGTACGGGGTGATTCTCCTCAGCGAACGAAGCCCGTGAACACCCGGGTCCTGTAATGAGGCTAGGCCTGTCCCCGAGAGGGGTCAAGCGCGATGTTGGGCGTCTGGGCCTCGCGCTTTGGGGAGGACCGCTCGGAACCAGGGGTGTCTCCCGTCAGACACGCTTGAGCTTGGGTCCCGTCGGGCCGTCCTCGACCAGGACTCCGCGCTCCTGGATCTGGGCCCGGATCGCGTCGGCCGCCTTCCAGTCCTTCGACTTCCGGGCTTGCTCACGGGCATCGACCAGCGCCATCAACTCGGGCTCCCAGCTCTCAGCGGCGGGAGGCTTCCAGAACATCCCGAGAATCCTACCCAGCCGCTGGAGCGCCCGCGCGGCGGACACCCCCTCCGGTCCCGCCCCCTCGTCCAGCGCCCGATTGACGTGGCGCGAGAGGTCGAAGAGGTGGCCGATCGCTTGCGCGCTGTTGAAATCGTCATCCATTGCTTCGGCGAACTCACGCTCGGCGTCCGCCACGGCCTCGCCGAGCGACCCGCCCGGCGGCCGATCCGATCCGCGGGCGCCGTCCGGAGACCAGACTTCGGCACGTTCCAACGGCGAGCGCAGCCTTTGAAACGAGACGCCGGCCTCCTCCAGCCGTTCCCGGCTGAAATCGATCGGGCTCCGGTAGTGGGTCGAGAGCAGGTAGAAGCGCACGACCTCGGGGTCGACGGCCGCCGCGATGTCCTCGATGAAGAACAAATTGCCGGTGCTCTTGGACATCTTCTCGCCGCCGAGGTTCACGAGGCCGTTCTCGCACCAGAAGTTCGCGAACGGCTGTCCGGTCACGGATTCCGACTGCGCGATCTCGTTCTCATGATGGGGAAAGATCAGGTCCTGGCCGCCGCCGTGGATGTCGAAGTGCGCGCCGAGGTACTTCATGGCCATCGCGGAGCACTCGATGTGCCATCCCGGACGGCCCGGTCCCCACGGGCTCTCCCACGCGGGCTCCCCCGGCTTGGCGCCTTTCCAGAGCGCGAAGTCGAGCGGATCGCGCTTGCTCTCGCCGACCTCGATGCGCGCACCGGCCCGCATGTCGTCGACGTTGCGGCCCGAGAGCTTGCCGTAATCGGGCCGCTTGCGGACCTCGAAGTACACGTCGCCGGCGGCCGTGTACGCCACGCCGGCCTCGATCAGCCGGCCGATCAGCGCGAGAATTTCCTGAATGTGACCGGTCGCGCGCGGGTACACCGTGGCGCGCTGGATGTTGTGGAGATCCGCATAGCGCAGATACACGTCGATGTTGCGCTGACTGACGGCCGCGTACTCGATTCCCTCGCGATTCGCGCGTTCGATGATCCGGTCGTCCACGTCGGTGAAGTTGTAGACGTAGGTGACCTCGTAACCGAGATGAACGAGGTAGCGGCGCATCACGTCGCCGGAGAGCGACGCACGGATGTGTCCGACGTGCGGCTTGTCCTGCACCGTCATGCCGCAGACGTACATGCCGACCCGCCCCGGCGCGACTGGGGCGAACTCGCGCTTGTTGCGAGTCAGCGTGTCGTAGACGCGCAGCGTCATCGCTTTGCCTCCGAGGGCTCGGCGAGCGGGCCGCCCTCGCGGCCGGCGGCGGGCGGTGGGGCCTGCGGCCAGGGCGTGATCGCGACGTCGCGGGCCATCGCGGTGCGGATGCCGGCTTGCGCCAGCGCGCCGAGCAGGCGGCGGCGCAGCTCGCGCGCCGTTTCCGGACCGTCGGACCCGGGCCGCGCACGCAGGACGATCCGGACCTGGACTTCGTTGCCGCTCAACGTTTCGATCCCCCACACGTCGATCGGATCGATCAGGCGCTCGCGCCACGCCCGATCGTCGTTCATCGCCTGAACGACACGCGTGCAGACCTCGAGCGCGCGATCCATGCTCTCGTCCGACGCCACCGGGACGTCCACCGCGAATCGGTTCCAGCCGCGGCTCCGATTGGTCACGATCTTCATCTCCCCGTTGGGAACGAAATGGATGAACCCGTTGAAGTCGCGCAGCGTCGTGGATCGCACCGTCAGCGCTTCGACCGTCGCCGGCTTGCCGTTCACCTCGATCAGGTCTCCGACCCCGAACTGATCCTCGGCGATGATGAACAAGCCGGCGATCACGTCGCGGACCACGGTCTGGGCGCCGAAGCCGAGGGCGACGCTGATGATCCCCGCCCCGGCGATCAGCGGGCGGACATCCCAGCCGAGCACGGCCAGAATGTGGATGATCACCGCACCCGCCACGACCAACGTGCACAGGCTGCGCAGGATCTGGCCGATCGTCTGACCGCGCTGCCGCGCGCGAGTGCTGCCGTGCCCGACCCGCTCGACCCACTTCACGCTCCGCCCGACCAGCAGGAACAGCAGCCGCTGGATCAGGAAGCCGACCACGAGGGTCAGTCCGATGCGCGCGCCCATGTCCATGAGCTTCTCGGTCTCGGGGATCAGGCGTCCCACGAGCAGGAACGGCGTCGCTGGGCTCATCGTTCGGACCTCGGGCGCGGGGCGCGCGCGGCTACGTCAGGCGTGCGACCGTCTTTTGGTCCAGACGCTTCACGACCGCGACCAGCAGTTGGACGGTCTGATCGAAGTCGCGACGGTCGATGATGCTGACGTGACTGTGGATGTAGCGCGCCGCGACCCCGAGCGAGATGCACGGTACTCCCTGGCCCGTGACGTGAATGCGGCCGGCGTCGGTGCCGCCGCGTTCGACCGATTCGAACTGCACCGGCAGGCGGAGCTTCTTCGCCGTCTCGACGACCAGGTCGAGCAGGCCGCGGTTCGGAATCGACGTCGCGTCGTACACGACGACGAGCGGACCGCCGCCGAGCTTCTCCTCCCCTTCGGTCCCGGGCGTGTCGTGGGCGATGCCGACGTCGAGCGCGAATCCGACGTCGGGCTGAATCTTGAACGCCGACGTCTGCGCGCCGCGCAGGCCGACTTCCTCCTGCGCCGTGGCGACCGCATAGACGGTGTTCGGGTGCGAAACGTCCTTGAGTTTCCGCACGGTCTCGGCCGCCAGGGCGCAACCGATCCGGTTGTCCCAGGCCTTGGCGAGCATCAGGCGCGGATTGGCCATGACCGCGAATCCGGAGTCCGGCACGATCGGATCGCCGGGGCGCACGTCGAGTCGCTTGCGGATGTCGAAATCCGACGTGGCGCCGACGTCGATGTACATCTCGCGAATCTCGAGCACCTTCTTGCGGTCCTCGTCGCGCAGCTCGTGCGGCGGGCGCGAGCCGACGACGCCGAGCACGTCGCCTTTGCGCGTCTTGATGATCATGCGCTGGGCGAGCACGACATGACCCCACCATCCGCCGAGCGGCAGGAACTTGATGAACCCGTCCTTGGTGATCGACTTCACCATGAAACCCACCTCGTCGAGATGGCCCGCGAGCATGATCTTCGGCGCGGGGCGGCTCCCTGGCTTCTCGCAAATGAAGCTGCCGAGGCGATCGCGCGAGAATGTCCCGATGCCTTTGAGGTGCCCCTCCATGACGCGCGCCACGTCGCGCTCGAAACCGGGCACGCCATGCGCTTCGACCAGGTTCTTCAGGAATGTTTGGGTTCGGTCCATGGAGTCTCCCGAGTGGAGAACGGGGCCGATGCGGACGGCCCGGGGCGACGGCGGCGCGCTTCCTCGACCGCCAGATCCAACATGCGCTCGACGACTTGCTCGTACGAGAGACCTGCGGCCTTGGCGGCCATCGGGACCAGGCTCGTCGGCGTCATGCCGGGAATCGTGTTCACTTCGAGGCAATACGGCCGTTCGTCGGCATCGAGCCGGAAATCGACGCGCGTGACCCCACGGCAGTCGAGCACGCTCGCCGCCCGCACGCCCAGCTCGCGCACCCGGCGCTCGATCGCCTCGGGCAGATCGGCCGGGCAGAAGTAGTCACTCATGCCGGCCGTGTACTTGGACTCGTAGTCGTAGAAGCCACTCTTCGGCCGGATCTCGACGATCGGCAACGCCTCGTCGCCCATCACGGCGACGGTCAGCTCGCGGCCCGGCACGAACTGCTCGACCAGCGTCTCGTGGCCGTGCGCGGCCGCCAGCGACAGCGCTGCCGGCAGGTCTTCGGAACCCTGGACGATCGAAAGGCCGACCGTCGATCCCTCTTCGTTGGGTTTGACGACCAGCGGGTAGCCCTCCACCGCCTCGACGTCGACCGCATCGGCGCCGCTGCCTGCCGGCACCAGCAGCCAACGCGGAGTCGGGATGCCGGCCTGCTCGAACAGCCGCTTGGACATCGCCTTGTTCATGGCGAGCGCGCTCGCCATCACTCCCGATCCGGTGTAGGCCTTGCCCGCGAGCTCGAGCAGTGCCTGGAGCGTGCCATTCTCGCCGGCTCCGCCATGGAGCGCGATCAGCACCACGTCCACGTCTCGCAGTCCGTCGGCGGCGAGCAGTGCACCTGGGCCTCGGGACTCGATCGCGGTGCTCGCCACCGAGCCGGTTTCATCGCCCTCCGGCAGCAGGCGGCCGTTCGCGGCATCGACCGAGACGACGTCATGGCCGAGCCGCCGCGCGGCTTGGGCCATGCCATGGCCGGTGCGGAGGGAAATCTCGCGCTCCGACGAGCTTCCACCCATCAGCACCGCGACCTTCACTCCGCAGACCTCCTCGCCATCGACGCCGCGGCTTGCAGCCGCTCCACGCAGCGCTCGCGGCCGAGCAGCTCGGCCACGAGCGGCAGCTCCGGACCATGCGTGCGTCCTGTGAGCGCGGCGCGGACGGGCTGAAACAGCTCGCGACCCTTGCGCCCGAGGCGCTGCCCCACCGCTTGAAGCGCGGATTTAACCGTTTCTCCGCGCCATTCCGCAAGCGTTTGCAGCTCCTGCGAGAACGCGGAACACAGCTCGCGAGCGGTCTCTGACGCCAGCACCGCTTCGGCATCCGGCTCGAGCTCGACCGTCGACGCGAGGAACGGGCGCAACGCCACGGGCAAGTCGGCGAGCGTGGCGAGATCGCCTCGCACGCTCTCGAGCAGCGCTTCGAGCCGTGCGGCTGGCAACTCGCGCGCGGCGTCCGGGAGAAACGCGTCGCCCCAGATCCGGAGCTGGCTGCCGGTGGCAAGGTGCAGGTAGTGCGCGTTCACCCACCGCAGCTTGTCGGCGTCGAACACCGAGCCGCTGCGACCGACCCGCGCCAGGGTGAAGGCTGCGAGCAGCTCGTCGCGCGTGAGGATCTCTCGATCGTCGCCAGGGTGGAAGCCGAGCAAGACGAGATAGCTCAACAACGCCTCGGGCACGAACCCTGCGCGCCGCCAGTCGCCGACCGCCACCGCCGCCTCTCCGGAGCGCTTGCTCATCTTGCTGCGATCGTGGTTCAGGATCAGCGGCACGTGTGCGAACCGTGGAGCGGTCGCGCGCAAGGCGTGATAGAGCATGAGCTGCCGCGCCGTGTTCGACAGGTGCTCCTCGGCGCGGATCACGTGCGAGATCCGCATCCCCGCATCGTCGACCACGCACGCGAAGTTGTAGGTCGGCAGGCCGCTCGCGCGCAGCAAGACGAAGTCGCCGACCATTCCCGCGGGGAACCGCACCTCGCCACGGATCAGGTCCTCGAGCACCCAGTCGCGCGGATCGATCGCAAAGCGCACGCTCTGCGGGCGACCCTCGCGCCGGAAACCCTCGCGCTCCGAATCGGAGAGGTGCCGGCAGTGCCCGTCGTAGTGCGGGGGCCGCCCGGCGGCGAGGGCGGCCTGGCGCCGGGCCTCGAGCTCGACGTCGGTGCAAAAACACGGGTACGCCGATCCCTGCGCCAGGAGCAGGTCGGCGTGCTCGCGGTAGCGAGGGATGCGCTCGCTTTGACGGTAAGGGCCATACGGTCCGCCGCGGTCCGGACCCTCGTCGTGGTCGAGGCCCAGCCACCGCAGGTCGTCGAGGACGCCTTGCTCGCTCGTCTCGCTCGAGCGTTGGACGTCCGTGTCCTCGACGCGCAGCACGAGCTGGCCGCCGTTCTGCCGCGCGAACAACCAATTGAAATACGCCGTGCGGGCGCCACCGACGTGGAGCCAGCCGGTCGGGCTGGGAGCGAAACGCACGCGCACGGGCGAAGGCTGGGGAGCGACAGACATGGTCGCCGCGAAGCTATCAGAACCGGCGCGGCGTTGCGCGCGCGCGACGAACGCGAGTGGGCGAGTCAGTCGCTCCATGGCATGATGCGAGCGACAGCGATCGACCGGGAGAACGACGCATGGAAACCTGGGACGAGACCAAGTCGCAAGCCGCCAGCAACGAGTTCCTCCTGCACGCCTACGACGGGTGGCTACACTCGATGCACCAAAGCGAGGAGATCGGCGAGCGCCGCGTGCAGTTCTTCATCTCGTTCGTGACCGCGGTCGCCGCCGGGTTGGTGACCCTGCAGACGGCCACCGACGTTTGGCGGCCCGCCCTCGACGTCATGATGCTGGCGAAGCTCTCGATCGCGGCGTTGCTGTTGATCGGGATCCTCACGTTCATGCGTGTCCTGCACCGAGACCACATCACCAATGGGTGCATGGCCGAGATGAAGGCGATCCAGCGTCACTTCCTGGCGGGCGGTCGAGGCACGCCACTGGCCGCGAAGATCGAACGAGAGCCGCGCAAGCTCTTGAGGGGCGGGCTGGCGTCCATGATGCTGCTGCTAAACGTCCTGCTCGTGGCTGCGCTCTTCGCGCTGCTCAGCACATCGCTCGACCTGTGGGCAACCTCGCTCTGCAGCGGCGCGGCGGCCGTGGCGGCGGGCTTGTGGCTCGACGCCTACCGGAAGCAGCGAGCGAAGCAACCGTGGAAGGAATGCTCAGAATGCCAAGCGCCACCCTCGCCGGCCGCGAAATAGAATCCGCACTGATCGTCTGGGCTTCCAGCCCGGCCGCGTTCGCTCGCAAGATCGCGGCGATGCGCGAGCTCGGCGATTTCGTCCTGGTGCCGCGCCCGACCCAGCGCATCGAAGACGACTATCTCGACACAGCCGACGGCCGGCTCGGATCGCGTCGCATTGCGCTTCGTGTGCGCCACGTCGACGGCGCCGCGCGGATCGCCGTCAAAGCGCCTCCTCCCAAGGGACGCGCCGGGCCCAACGAGCGTCTCGAGATCGACCGTCCCTGGTCACCGGCCGCGGCGGGTCGGATCCTCCGCACGTTGACCGAGCTCGGGACGCCACTCGCGCGGCGCACGGGCTCGCGCGCGTGGCGCGGGCCCGACGACTTCGTCGCAGCGTTGAACCTGGTGTCGGTCCAGCGCCGGGCCACGCGCCGGGAGCCGCGCGACGTTCTCGTGCGCGGCGAGCGCAGCCGCACACCGCTCGCGGAGCTCGCGATCGACACCGTGACCTACTCGATCGGCAAACAGCGCGTGCGTCTGTGCGAGATCGAGGTCGAGGCCAAGCGCGAGGAAGGCGTGACGACCGTGCGTGCTCTACCGGTGCTCCTCTTGGAACACTGGCAGGACGAGCTCCGGGTGTGGCGGCACTCGAAGCTCTCGACTGGTAAGGCGCTGCAGGCGCTGGATCGCGAGGGGAAGCTTGCGGCGATGCTGGCGCCCGGCGGCTGGCTCAAGCCCGGCGCGCGGGAGAAGCTCGAACGGCGACTGGAGAAGGGCGCGTCCTAGTCCCGCACGTCCACCATCGCGACGGCCCACGCCGCGATGCCCTCGCCGCGGCCGAGCGCATCCAACGACTCGTTCGTGGTTGCCTTGACCGAGACGCGATCGTAACCGAGCCGCAATCCCTGAGCGATGCGCGCGCACATTGTGTCGCGATGCGGAGCGATGTGCGGCTCCATGGCCACGAGCGTGGAGTCCACGTTGACGATGGCGGCGCCGCGGCCATCCAGCAGCGCGCGGATCAGCCGCAGCAGATCGATGCTCGACGCATCTTTCCAGCGCGCGTCCGAGGGCGGAAAGTGCCGGCCGATGTCGCCGAGACCGACGGCACCGAGCAACGCGTCGCCGATCGCGTGCGAAAGCACGTCGGCATCGCTGTGGCCTTCGAGGCCCCAGTCCGTCTCGAACGTCACACCGCCGAGCACCAGGCGGCGGCCCGGGGCCCGGGCGTGAATGTCGTAGCCGATTCCCACGCGCAACGCCATGTTCAGGTCCTCGCGGATGTCCGTTGCAGCCACGCCTCGGCCAGCTCCAGATCGTCGGGCGTGGTGATCTTGAAGTTGCGAACGTCTCCGGGGCTCAGTTGCACGGGATGACCGAGCGCCTCGACCAGCGCCGCGTCGTCGGTCGCCTTGACGCTCGCCTGCGCGTGCGCCGCCTCCAGCCAGTCGCGCCGGAATCCTTGCGGCGTCTGGGCGCACCACAGCCCCGACCTCGGCACGGTGGCGTCGATGCGCGCCAGCGTCGCTCGCTTGAGCGTGTCGGCCAACGGCACGGAGGCGATCGCTGCTCCATGCGCGAGCGTGTCCGCCACGACGCGCCCGATCACCTCGGCGCTGACGAGCGCGCGCGCGCAGTCGTGGACGAGCACGACTGTGCATCCTGCCGGCAGCGCAGCCAGGCCGCGCGCGACCGAATCCTGGCGCTCGCGGCCACCTTCCGCCCAGGCTACGACTTTCGCGTCGCTTGCCGCGGCCGCAGCGCACGCATGCTGTAAGCGCTTCACCGGCCCGATGACGACGATCTCGTGCACCGCGCCCGTGCGCTGGAGCGTTTCCAGGCTCCAGAGAAACAGCGGGCGTCCGGCGAGCGGCGCCAGAGCCTTGGCGACGCCCGCGCCCAGCCGGCGTCCTTCGCCCGCGCACAACAGCAAGGCGGTGACGCTCAAGCGACCTGCACCACCTGGCCGCCCGAGAGGCGCGGCAAGTCGTGCGGGTCGAGCCGGAACAGGGCGTTCGGGTGGCCCGCGGCCGCCCACACGTCGCCAAACGCGAGCAGGTCCTGGTCGACGTAGGTGACTAGCGGGTGGGCATGACCGAGCGGAGGAATCCCGCCGATCGCGAATCCGGTCTGCTCGCGAACGAACCCGGGATCGGCCCGCAGAACACCTTCGCCGAGCTGCTCCGCGATCCGCGCTTCGTTGACGCGATTGGCTCCGCTCGTGATGACCAGCACCGGCCGGCCCGAACGCTCGGCGCGGAACACGAGCGATTTGGCGATCTGGCCGACCGTGCAGCCGACCTCGCGCGCCGCGTCGGCGGCGGTGCGGACCGGCACCAAGAGCTCGAACACCCGGTAGGGAAAGCCCCGGTTCGCGATCGCGTCCTGCACCCTGCGTGCGCTCTCGCTGAGCTGCTGCGCGGCCTCGGCGGCGCTCATCTCGGAAGGCTCACGCGCGCGCGTTCGGGGCGCTCCGAGCCCGGTTTCGGGTCTTCGGCCTCGCGCACCGCACGCTCGCCGAGCAACCGCTCGCACGCGGCGCGCAACGTCGGCAGCGCCACGACCTCGAGTCCGGCGCCCTCCCCTTCGGCTTCCTGAACCGCCGGCACGCCGGCGCGGGCGAACCCGAGCTGCGCCGCCTCGCGTAAGCGCGCGGCGAGACGTGGCACGCGCCGCAGCTCGCCCGCGAGGCTGATCTCGCCGACGGCGATCGTGCGCGCGAGCACCGGCCGGCTCCGGAACGACGAGGCGATCGCGAGTGCGACGCCGAGGTCGGTGCCGGGCTCCTCCAACGTCAGGCCGCCCGTCACCGAGACGAACACGTCGTGGCGCCCGAGCTTCAATCCCACGCGTCGCTCGAGCACCGCGAGCAGCACCGCCAGCCGCCGGCCGTCGACTCCGCGAGTGACGCGCTGCGGCGTACCGTAAAACGACGACGACACGAGCGCCTGCACTTCGACCAGCAGCGGGCGCGTGCCTTCGAGGCTCGCGACCACCGCGCTACCCGGCGCGGGCGGCCGCGACCCCGCTCCCGGCCCATCGGGCGAGAGGAACGCTTCGCTCGGGTTTAGGACTTCGCGCAATCCGCCCTCGGTCATCTCGAACACGCCGAGCTCGTGGGTGGAGCCAAAGCGGTTCTTAGCCGCGCGCAACACACGGTAGTGCTGATAACGCTCGCCTTCGAGATAGAGCACGGCATCGACCATGTGCTCGAGCACTCTCGGCCCGGCGACCGCTCCGTCCTTGGTGACGTGCCCGACCAGCAGCACCGACGTGCGGGTCGCTTTGGCGAAGTGAAGCAGCGCGAGGCCGCACTCCCGCACCTGGGACACAGTGCCGGGGCCGCCTTCCAGATCCGCGCGGAACAGGGTCTGGATCGAGTCGATGATCAGCACGTCGGGGCGCACGGCGTCAGCGGCGGCCAGCACCGATTCGAGATCCGTTTCGCACAGGATCAGCAGCGCTTCCGGAATCGCGCCCAATCGCTCGGCGCGCATGCGCACCTGTTCGTCGCTTTCCTCGCCGGCGACGACCAGCACCTTGCGTCCCGCGGCCGCGAGCTGGATCGCCGCCTGGAGGACGAGCGTGCTCTTGCCGATCCCGGGATCGCCGCCGACGAGCAGCAGGGTGCCGGCCGCCAGCCCGCCGCCGAGCACACGGTCAAGCTCGCGAAGCCCGGTGCTGGCGCGGCCCGAATCGGGCACCGCGACTTCCGCGAGCGGTCGCGGTCCGGGTGCGCTTGCAGACCCCGATGCGGGCGCCCATCCCGGGCGGCTGCCGGCGCGTCCGGCGCGCTCCTTGCCCGCGGCCGGCGCTTCGGCGGCGGTGTTCCACGCCTGGCAGGCCGGGCAGCGCCCGAACCAGCGCGACGCCTCGTGGCCGCACGCCGTGCAGAAGAAGTGAGGGCGTTGGGCCTTGGCCATGGTCCTTAGAACACCGAGATCTTGAGGTACTTCTTCGGGTTCTTCTTGATGTCCTCGATCAGGAACTTGAGCGATTGGACCGAGGTGTTGACGTCCTTGTAGAGCTGGTCGTCGTTGACCAGCTTGCCGAGCGAACCCTGGCCGCGCTCGACCTTGGTGGTCATGGTCTGGATCGAGCCGCGCAGTGAATCGAGCCGCCCCGAGAGGCGATTCATGTTCTCGGCCGCTTGAGAAAACTGGTCGAGCGTCCGGCGCAGCTCCGCCTCGCGGTCGGTGGTGAGGCCTTTGGCGGTGCGGGCGGCGGCCGAGAAATCGTCGAGCGTCGACTTCAACGCCGAGCGGTTCTCCGTCACGACCTTGCGCAGCTCCTCGCTCGTGACACGGAAGTTGGCGAGCGTCTGGGTGAGCTGCCCGTTCTCGTCGATCGACCGGCTGAGGTCGCGCAGCTGGGTCGCGAGCTCGGTCACCGACGTGACGGTGTTCCCCATGCTGGCCATCACCTCGCCCATGCCGAGCTCGAAGACGCCGGGAATGGTGTCGCGCTCGGTGTACGGCGGGCCGGTGGTGCGCAGATCGACCGCGATGATTTTCTCGCCCATCATGCCGACGTTGCGAATCGCCACCCGGCTGTCGAGCGTCAGTAGCACCTCGGCGTCGAGCGCGAGCTTCACGACGACCTGGTCGCCAACGAGCTCCATCTCCGACACCGCTCCCTTGCGGATGCCGTTGACGTGCACCTCGTCGCTCTTGCCGAGCCCGCCGGTCTGCGGAAAGCGCACGATCCACTCCCGCGATCGACTGCGGACCTGATAATCCCGCAACCACGCCACGCCCACGACCAGGATCACGAGCGCCGCCAGCACGGTCGCGCCCACCTGGATCTCCGTCTTTCGACTCACCCGTCGTCCCCCATCTAGAGCACCTGGATCGGGCCCTCGCTGGTGCCCTCCACGAACTGCCGCACCAGCGGGTCCTTCGTGGACCGCATTTCCTCCGGCGTGCCGCGAAACACGACGCGTCCCTCGTGCAGCATCGCGAGACGATCGCCGACGTGGAACGCGCTCGTCATGTCGTGCGTCACGACCACCGACGTCACTTGCATGCGCCGCTGCATCGAGCGGATCAGCCGGTTGATCGCGTCCGCAGTCACCGGGTCAAGACCGGTCGTCGGCTCATCGTACAGGATGAACTCCGGATCCATGGCAATCGCGCGCGCCAGGCCCACGCGCTTGCGCATGCCGCCCGAAAGCGAGGACGGCTTCATCGCTTCGTTTCCCGACAGCCCCACCCATTCGAGCCGCTCCGCCACACGTTTCTGAACGTCGGGCTCGGACATTCCCAGTTTGTCCTGCAACGCGAGACCGACGTTTCCGCCCACGGACAGCGAGTCGAACAGCGCCGAGCTCTGAAACAACATCCCGAATCGCAGGCGGATACGGTTCAGTTCGCGCTCGCCGAGCCCGACGATCTCCTGCCCGTCGATCTGGATCGAGCCCGCATCCGGTTTCATGAGTCCGATGATGTGCCGCAACAGAACACTCTTGCCGGTTCCGCTCCGGCCCATGACGACCATCGTCTCGCCGCTCTCGATCTCGAGATCGACACCGTCCAGGACCTGTTTGGTACCGAGCTGCTTGCGCAAACCCTGGATGCGAATCACGAGTCGAAGATGAACCGGAACAGGACGTGGGCCAGCACGTAGTCGCTGATCAGAACCAGGACGCAGGACGAGACCACCGCCCGCGTCGTCGCCGCGCCGACGCCTTCGGCACCGCCTTCGGTCGCGAAACCGTAGTAGGAGCCCATGGTGCCGATGATGCCGCCGAAGATCACCGACTTGAACAATCCGGAGAACAAGTCGCGCATGAAGAAGAACTGCTTGAGGCTGGTGACGAAGGTGTGCGCGCTGACGTCCAGGGTCGTGACCGCGACCACGAAGCCGCCGAAGATCGCGATCGCGTTCGCGAACACCGTGACGACTGGCAGCATCACCGTCGAGGCGACGACGCGCGGCACGACCAGGAAGCGGATCGGATTGATGCCCATGGCCCGCAAGGCGTCGATCTGCTCGGTGACCTTCATGGTGCCGAGCTCGGCCGCGACCGACGCCCCGACCCGCCCGCCGACGACCAGCGCGGTCAGCACCGGGCCGAGCTCGATGATCACCGAGCGCAGGATCACCGAGCCCAGGTACTTCAGCGGCACGACATTCGAAAATTGGTAGGCGGCCTGCACCGCGGCGACCGCGCCCGTGAACACGCTGACGACGAGCACCAGCCCCAGCGAGCCGACACCGATCGAGTGCGCTTGCTGGACGACCAGCCGGAACGAGCGCAATCCCGGGATCAGGAATCGCAGCGTGTCGCCGAGCAGCATCGTGATGCGCCCGACTTCCGCCACCCCGTCCAGCGCGCGCTGCTGGACGTAGCGCGCCCCGCGAATCGCGATCGAATCCTCCATGATCAGAAGTCGGGCTCCGTCTCGCCCGCCATCATCGGACTGAAGGGCACGAACTTGGTGAACTCGCGCAAGAACGTGAGATCGACGTTTGCGGTGGGGCCGTTGCGCTGCTTGGCGAGCAGGATGGTCGCTTTGCCGCGCAGGGTCGGGTCATCCGGTTTGTAGTACTCCTCGCGGTACACGAACATGACGACGTCCGAGTCCTGTTCGACGGATCCCGACTCCCGCAGATCCGAGAGCTGGGGACGTCGATCGGTCGCGTGGCGCTGCTCGACCGCGCGCGAGAGCTGCGAGAGCGCGATGATCGGCACGTTCAGCTCCTTGGCCAGCGCCTTGAGCGCACGGGTGATCTGCGAGATCTCCTGGACTCGGTTGTCGGCCTTGCCGGCGGGACGGATGAGCTGCAGGTAATCGATCACGACCAATCCCAGTTTGCGCTCGGCTTTGAGCCGGCGGCACTTCGCGCGGATCTCGAACACGTTCAGTGACGCCGAGTCGTCGATCATGATCGGCGCCTGGGTCAGCAGGCCGGCGCCGGTCGTGAGACGCGGCCAATCCTCGTGGCCGAGGAACCCGTTGCGAACCTTGTGGAGCGGCACTTCGCTCTGCGAGCACAGCAACCGCAGCACGAGCTGCTCCTTACTCATTTCGAGCGAGAAGATCGCCGCCGGCACACCGAACCGGATCGCCGCGTTCTCGACGATGTTGACCGCGAACGACGACTTCCCCATCGCCGGCCGGCCCGCGATGATGATGAGGTCCGCCGGCTGGAATCCGGCGGTGAGCTTGTCCAGGTCCTCGTAGCCCGACGGGACGCCGGTCACGCGGGCCTTGCGGTCGTAGAGCGCCTGGATGTGCTCGAACGCCGGCTTGAGCAGCTCCTTGAGCGAGATCAGCCCCTGCCGCACGCGCCGGTCGGTGATCGCGAAGATCCGCTGCTCGGCACGATCGAGAATCGCGCCGGTTTCGTCGAGGCCCGAGAAACACTCCTGCTGGATCTCGCCCGACGACTTGATGAGCGAGCGGAGCAGCGCCTTTTCGGCGACGATCTTGGCATGCTCTTCGACGTTTGCGGACGTCGTCGAGTATTCGAGGATCTGCGCGATGGCGGGCGGCCCACCGACCGCTTCGAGGTCTCCCCGCTTGCGCAGCTCCTCGGAGACCGTGATGAAGTCGGAGCGCTCGTTGCGGTTGTAGAGCGCGATGATCGCATCGAAGATCTTCTGATGAGCGAGCCGGTAGAACGCGCCGGGCTCTAGGATCTCGAGCGCGCGCCCGATCGCCTCGTGCTCGACCAGCATCGCGGCGATGACCGAGCGCTCCGCGTCGAGCGCTTGAGGCGGGACCATTCCTTCGGGGCCGGCGGTCACCGGAGGCGAAATCATGTCGGTCATGGTGGTCCTCCCGTGACGGCTCAGCTCGACTGGTACTCGCGCGCCAGAAGCTGCATGTCTTCCCACACCGGCCGCTTGTAGTTCGGGTTTCGCAGGCAGGCGGCGGGGTGATACGTGACGATCAGCTTCGCGCCCTGATAACGATAGACCTTGCCGCGCAGGCTGCCGATCGTGCCTTTCACGCCGACCAGCAGCTCCGCCGCGAACTTCCCGAGGCAGCAGATGATCCGCGGCTGAATCGCCGCGAGCTGCCTGCGCAAATAAGGAGCACAACTTTCGATCTCGTGTGGCAGCGGGTTGCGGTTTTCCGGCGGCCGGCACTTGAGCACGTTGCAGATGTACACGGTCTCGCGGCTCAGCGGTACGCCGGGGACCACCCGCGCCTCGTCCATCGCCTTGATGATGCGCGTCAGCAGCTGGCCGGCGCGTCCCACGAACGGCTCGCCCTGGGCGTCTTCGTCCGCGCCCGGAGCCTCGCCGACGAACACGATCCCGGCCCTGGCCGAGCCCACACCCGGCACCGCCTGGATCCGGGTCTCGCACAACCCGCATTTGGTGCACGCCCGCGCCTCGGTCGCGACCTGCTCGAGTACCGGCAGCGCTGCGCCAGCGATCGTGACGCGCTCCGCTCCGATCGGGTTCAGGGGAGGATGCGGCAAGGGCAGTGCCTGCGGCATGCGCGACGCATCGGCCGCCGTACCGCGCGTGGCGGGTTCGAACAAGCTCGGCGCTTCCGGCGCCGCCCATCCGCCAACCGGTCGCTCGGCGACAACTTGGGTGGCGGACATCGTCTCGATCGCAACCGGGCCGCGTGGCGCGGGCGCCGGCACGCTCGCGTGGGCGCGGCGCGCCGCCGCTGCGGCTTCGACGAGCAGCTCGCCATGACCGGCCGCTCGAGCGCGCTCGAGATAACGGCGCAGCCGCAGCGCGATCTCGCTCGCTTCGCGCCGGAGCTCGTCGCTCACGATCGGCCCCTGCCCGAGCGGCGGGCGGCGTTGCTCTTCACTCGCGGCGTGCTCCTGGGGACCTTACGGGCGGCAGATGTGCCGGCTCGCGAGGAGCGTCGGCCCGCGGCGCGCCCGGCGCGCAACTCGAGCGCGCGCTCGAGAATCGCATCCGCTGCCTCGCGCTTCGGACCCTTCGGCAGCGCTCGGCTGCGGCCCGGCTCGACCAGCGTCACACGCGTCGTGTCCCCGCCCAAGCCTTCGCGCGGCGAGTTCAACACCATCAGATCCACCCGTTTGGCCGCGAGCTTTCGTCGCGCGTTCGCGAGCCCATTCGACGTCTCGAGCGCGAACCCGACCAGGACCTGCCCCGGCCGCCTCCGCCCGGCGATTCCGGCCAGGATGTCGGGGTTCGGCACTAGCTCGACGCTCAACACCTGGTCCGAGCGCTTGAGCTTCGCGCCGGCGGGACGAGCGGGACGATAGTCCGCCACCGCGGCGGCCATCAGCACGAGGTCGGCGCGCGCCGCGGCCGCGCCTAAGACGCGCTCCATCTCGGCGGCGGTGGTCACTGGAACGCACCTCACGCCATGCGGCGGCTCGACGCTGGTCGGACCACACACGACCGTCACCTGCGCGCCGCGGTCGCGCGCCGCCTCAGCGAGCGCGAAACCCATCCGGCCGCTCGAACGGTTGGTGAGAACCCGGACCGGATCGAGCGGCTCCTCGGTCCGGCCAGCCCCGATCAGCACGCGCACGCCCGCCAGGCTCCGGCGGCGCATGAGCGCGCGTTCCACCGCCTCGCCGATCGCGACCACTTCCGCCATCCGCCCCGGGCCTGCGAGTCCGGACGCCAGCGGTCCGCTCTCCGGTCCGACGACGAGCGCGCCGCGGGCCTTCAAGACCGCCAGGTTCGCCTGCGTGGAAGGCTGGCGCCACATGTGCAGGTCCATGGCGGGGCAGAGCACGAGCGGGGCCGGGCACGCCAACGTCACGGCCGTGAGCGCATCGGGCGCCTCCCCGTGCACGAGCCGCGCCATCAAATCGGCGGTGGCGGGCGCGATCACGAGGCAGTCGGCTGCTTCCGCCACGTCGACGTGCTCCACCTTGCCGCCCACGCGGGTGGCGGCGGGACCGGGAAGGTCGAACCTGGGGCGCTGGTCGCCCCACAGATCCTTCACGACCGGGTTGCCCGACAGCGCTTGGAACGTCAGCGGCGTCACGAACTCGACGGCCGCCGGTGTCATCACGACGATGACGGACGCGCGGCGCTGCTTGAGCCAGCGCACCAGCTCGCAGGCTTTGTAGGCGGCGATCCCTCCCGAGACGCCCACCACGACCGTGCGCCCGCGGAGCATGAGACGCGACACTACACTTGATCGTCGTACCAGAACGGGACATCTCCCCGGATCGTATTCTCGAGAGCGACGGCGGTCACCTTGCCGGTGACGGCCTCTCCGCTGCGCCGCGTCCACTCGTTGAGACGCCGCGCCTCGCGCGCCGCGATGATCGCCAGCTCGTACTTGTTGGCGCCGGGGGTCGGAATCAATGAGGCGAGTCTTGCCATGTCGGAGGCTCCTTGCGTCGGGGTCACCGCGCGCGGAGCCGCCGCACCCGGCAGCGCTCCGCGTCAACGATCGCGATCAGCCTCGAGACCGCTTGCTCGAGGTCGTCGTTCATCACCAGATAGTCGTATTCACGGTACTGCGACATCTCGCCGGGCGCGTTGTGGAGCCGCCGCTCGACGACCTCGGGCAGATCGGTCCTGCGGCCGAGCAGGCGCTGGCGCAGCGCATCGACCGATGGAGGATAGATGAAGACGGACACCGCGTCAGGCCACACGCGCCGAACGCTCGCGCCGCCCTGGACGTCCACGTCCAAAACGACCACCTGCCCCTTCTTTACTCCCTCGTCCACGAACCGGGCCGGCGTCGCGTAGAGATGGCCATGCACCTCGGCCCATTCCAGGAACAACCCGGCGGACCGCCGGCGCTCGAACTCATCGCGGTTCACGAACTCGTATTGAACGCCGTCGACCTCGTTCGCGCGTCGCGGCCGGGTCGTCGCCGAGATCGCAAACGTGCACTCCGGCCGGCTGCGCACCAGGCGCTCGACCAGTGTGCCCTTGCCGGCCCCGCTCGGACCCGACAGGACGAGCAGCCAGCCGTCGGCGTCGAACCCGAAAGGGACGGCTCCCGAGGCGATGCTGGGTTCGGGTCCGGTCGCGCTCATCACTCGACGTTCTGAACCTGCTCGCGCAGGCGCTCCAGCTCTTCCTTGATGATGATCACGGCGCGCGCGATCTCGATGTCGTTGCACTTGGAGCCGATCGTGTTGGCTTCGCGGTTCATCTCCTGGAGAAGAAAGTTGAGCTTGCGCCCCGCCATTTCCGGACCTTCGACGAGCGCACGGAACTGATCGATGTGGGCCGCGAGCCGGACGCATTCCTCGGTGCAGTCGAGCCGGTCCGCCATCAGCGCCAGCTCCTGGGCGATCCGGATCGGGTCCATCTCGATGTCGCCGAGCAACGGCTTGAGCCGGGTCATGAGCCGCTCCTTGGCCTCTGCCGGTCGCAGCGGCGCCCGCTCCACGACGTGATCGAGCTGGCGGCGCAGCAGCGTCAGCCGGCCGCCGAGGTCGTGCGCCAGCGCGTCGCCTTCCCGCGCCTTCATCGTACTCATGTTGTCGCACGCCTTCTCGATCACCGTTTTCACGAGCGTCCAGGTCTCCTCGTCCGAGAGTGCCGAGTGCTCCCAGCTGAACACGTCCGGCAGGGCGGCGAGCGTGCGGAGATCGAGCCCGCTGTCGAGACGGTAACGGGTGCGGAGCTGCTCCAGCAGCTTCACGTAACGATCCGCCACGACCTCGTTGATCTTGAGCACCTCGCCCGCGTCGCCGGCGCCGCTCCAGGTGATCGAGAGGTTGAACTTCCCGCGCGAGAAGCGGTCGGAGATGAGCTGGCGGATCTGATCCTCGAACAGCGACACCAGCTTGGGGGCACGGATCGTGACTTCGCAGAAACGATGATTGACCGAGCGGATCTCGGCCGCCAGGCGCTGTCCGTCCCGTTCCAGCTCGGCGGACCCGTACCCGGTCATGCTGCGGATCATCCGACCTCCCCGGAAAGACCGGTCACCTTATGGGAGCGGGCCGACAAAAGTCAAAGCCGGGAGCGCAGTTGCGCGAAATCGCAGCGCCGCGGTGGGGCAGGTCCGGACGCGGGAATTCACCGCTTATCCACGAGCCGATGGGGATGACTCCGGCAAGGCGCTCCGCTGCGCGACGTTAGTCCTCGGGAGCGGGTTTCTTGAACAGGGCGTCGAGCTTCGCGCGTGCGTCCGTGGCGCGATCGGGAGCGGCGCTTTGGCCGCCGAACATCTGCTCGAGTCTTGCTCGGGCCGCGGCCGAACGGTCCTTGGCGGCGGGCGATGCGAACGGCTCCTGGTTGAAGCTGAAGTACTCGCAGAAGTTCCGCCGATCCTTGTCGACCACCGGGTCGGCCATGGTCTCGCGGCAAGCGTTGTTGTAGGCGAGATCGTAGTGGCGGCACTGGACGCAGGCGCGCAGGTCGCGCCCGCACCCATCGCACGTGGCCTCGCGCCCGATCGGCTCGGAAAGAGCGCTCGGCGTTCCGCAGTGACGGCATTGGAATCGGGCCATGGTCGACTCGCTCCACGGAGATGTGCCCGAGCGTGCGCCCGGCGTTGCACAGCGTCAAGCGTGCTTGGCGCCTCTCGACGGGTCCACTACTGTCCGCCGCCATGGTCGCAAAGACCCCGTCCCTGGAGCGCCGCACCGAGATCGCGCGGGCGCTGAAGCGTCACCTCGCGCGGTTGAGACGCAAGGTCGAGGCGTTGCGTGGCGATCTGGCCGAAGCGCGGCGCGGCGACGAGTATCGGCGCTTCGGCGAGACCCTGCTCGCGTATCTCAAGCAGGTTCCCCACCGGGCGCGCGCGGCCGTGCTGCCCGATCCCGCGGACCCCGCGCGCAACCTCACGATTCCGCTCGATCCCGAGGTGACGCCGCAAACGAGCGCGGCGCGCTACTTCAAGCGCGCCGCCAAAGCGGCGCGCGGCCTCAAGGAGGTTCCGCCACGGCTCTCGGCGACCGAGGCCGAGACCCACGCGCTCGAGGTGCTGCTGGCACGCGTCCGCGCGCTCGAAGAGGGCCAGAGCGACAGCGCGCTCCCCGACGATCCCGCGCTCGACCGCGACCTGGAGCTCGCGCTCGCGAAGCTGCCGCCGGGGCTGCGCGCGACATTGCGAATCGCTCCTGCGTCGCGATCGCCGGGCGGCCGTGCGGGTGGCGCGCAGACGTCCGCGCGCCGGGACGCGTCCCGCGCGCCATCCGCGAGGCTTCAACCGCGCCGGCTCCGCAGCAAGGAAGGCTGGGACGTGCTGATCGGTCGCAACAACGACGGCAACGATTACCTGACGCATCGACTCGCGCGTCCCGAGGATTACTGGTTCCACGTGCATGGCGCGGCCGGCTCCCACGTCGTCCTGCGCCGAGGTCGCGGCAGCAACGAGCCGTCCAAGGCGACGATCGAAGAGGTGGCGGGCTGGGCGGCGTTCCACTCGCAGGCGCGGACCGCGGGCAAGGTGCCGGTGATCGTCACGCGCAAGAAATATGTGCGCAAGCCTCGCAAAGGGCCGCCCGGCCTCGCGCTGTGCACCAACGAGAAATCCGTGATCGTGCGCCCGCAAGAACCACCGCGCACGGCACTCGAGTCGGCCGAGGAGCCGAACGACCCTCTGGCTGCGGACGGATGAGGGAGAGCCCAATGGAAGATCGACCCCGCATCCAGGTGATTCTCTCGAGCATCCGCGAAGGCCGGGTCGGCGAGCGGGTCGCGACCTGGTTCATGCGCATGGCCGAAGCGCGCCCGGATCTCGCCTTCGAGCTCGTGGACCTCAAACAATGGCCGCTCCCGCTCTACGCTCTGTCGGAGCCAACCGTTCTGGCCGAGAAAACGTTCCAGGATCCCTTGGCGCGGGCGTGGGTCGAGTCGGTCGGGCGTGCCGACGGATTCGTGATCGTCACGCCCGAGTACAACTTCGGCTATCCGCCTTCTTTGAAGAACGCGCTCGACTACGCTTATGCCGGCTGGAATCGGAAACCGGTCGCGTTCGTGAGCTACGGAGGCTCGGGCGGCGGGGTACGTTCGGTTCAGCAACTGCGCCAGGTCGTCGTCGAGCTGCAGATGGCGCCGCTCCGGGCGGAGGTCAACATTCCGTTCGCCGGGCGCGCGTTCGACGAGCGCGGAGAGCCAACCGACCCCCTCCACGTCAAGCGTGCGAGTGCGCTCCTCGAGCAGCTCCACTGGTGGGCGGTGGTTCTTCAAGAGGGACGGATCAACCGTCCGTCCCCGGCCCGCGACCGCTAGGCCCCTGAGGCGAGCTCCCCGCAAACTCCATGGGAATAGACTCAGTCGTGCGATTCGACGCCATCGGACGTTTCCCGAAGAGAAGGCCAGTCGCAACCAGCATCGTCCGTCCACTCTTCCAGGGGGCACCATGCGCAACTTCGTCGCTCTACTCGCGATCGGCTATGCCCTGCAGGCACCGACGGCTATCGCCGATCACGTCGTATGGTTCAATCCGGCGGGCGTCAAGATCACCGACAACGGCGGGGTCGCGTTCGGGACTCCCTCCACGCCGGAAGCGATCCGGATTCAGCACACGGGCGCCCCGCAACCCCATTTCGGCACGGTGTCCATCCCATTGAGTGTGCGCTCGGACGTGACGCTCGATTCCGTGTATCTGTGCTACCGGACGACGCCCGGGGATGTCGGACCCTCGCGGATCACCGCGATCACGCTCAGCACCATGGCCCTTCCAACCGCGACCTCGCCCGTGTTCAGCGATGCGACGCCGCGCCAGAGCACGGCAGGCGAATGCCTCGGCTTGAACGTCTCGGATGTCACTCCGTTCGGGTCGCCGGCAATTTCGATCTCGATGGATTTGCCCGTTCAAACCTTCGTCGAGATCGGAGCGATCGGCCTCAAGTTCACGACGACGTTCGTCGGAATCAACTCCACCGATCCCATCGAAACGCCGTCGTTGGCGATCGCGCCTGGGCGCCCGAACCCATTCTCGCCCGGCACTCGCATCGACTACGGTCTTTCCGAGTCGGCACACGCCCGGCTGCAAATCGTCGATGTCGCTGGACGAGTGGTGCGGACGCTCGTCGATCGCACGCTGGCGGCGGGCAACTACCAGGAATGGTGGGATGGTCGCGATGACCGAGGTCACGCCCTGGCGCCCGGCGTCTATTTTTCGCGCGTCTCGACCGAGCGTGAGTCTCAGACCCAACGGTTGGTGCGGTTGGATTAGCAGTTCCGCGAGCGATCGGTCGACGGCGGCTCACCGCCCGCCGGCGCTTGCTTCCGAAAGCTTGCCGCCTACCTTCCGCTCGTCCCCGACCCGGACCGTCCAGCCAACGCGGTCGCAGTGCTCGAGCAGCGGCACCGCGAACTTCCGGCTGAGCCCGCCGGTGAGCGTCTTGAACTCGGCGACGGTCAAGCTCGGTCGTTTTGCGAAGTGCGAGGCGAGCTGGACTCGAAGCTGCTCGAGTTGGCGGGTCGTGTAGGTCAGCTCCTGGCTCACGCGCACCAGGCGTCCGAGGAAGTATCCGAGTCCGAGCACGTCGGCGCCGAGCGTTCCCAGCTTCGCCGCCCAGACCGGCGTCTCGGGTACGGAGAACCCGGCGGTCTCGAGCTCGCTCTCCGCGCGATCGAGCGCGGCCTGCACTTCTGCGGGCGGTTCCCATGGCGGGTCCGCCGGGCGCACGCGCTCCCGGCGTAATGCCAACTTCCCGGACGTCGCGAGATCATCGAACGCGGCGTCGAACAACGGCGCGTCGAGCTCCGCCTTGAGCGCGCTCTTGAGCTCGCCCTTGGGAATGCCGTAGCGCGCGCGATGGCGGTCGGCGTACTCGGCGACCGCGCGTTCGAGTCGATCGCGCGCGTGCGCCCACCGTGCGGCCGGGACCCAGCGGCCGGGCGTCGGAGCCACCACGTCACCTCCCGCCCGCAACCGTTCCAGTGCCGACCCGGTTTCGGCCTCCGTTTCCGATGTCGCGCGTGCAAGGGCTGCGGTCGCGATCATCGAGGTCTCGAGCGAGAGCCGCTGGAGCAGTCGCGCTTCGAGCGAGCCGGCTTCGCGCACGGCCAGCGCCTCG
Source organism: Candidatus Limnocylindria bacterium (assembly GCA_035632955.1). Taxonomy (GTDB): domain Bacteria; phylum Eisenbacteria; class RBG-16-71-46; order RBG-16-71-46; family RBG-16-71-46; genus DASQFU01. The sequence goes on along the minus strand of DASQFU010000092.1, from coordinate 14,121 downwards.
AGCCCGGCGGCACGGCGGCCACGCTTCGCGGCGAGGGGCTCGATCACCGTGCCGCCACCGATCGTGCGCATCGGTGAGTACGAGCGCACGACGAACCGGTCGCCGCGCGCCGCGACGGCTGGATGCTCGAGCCGAATTTGGGCGAGCGCGCTCGCGCCGGGCGCCAGCGTGCCGCCCTCGAGCAGCACCAGGCGGCCTCGGATCTCGCTCGCGCCGAGGTGGAAGCGCACGCGACTTTGAATCGGCCACGGCTTCGGCGCGTCGGCCAACAGCTCGAATCGCACGTCGAGGACCGACGAAGGCGGCAGCGAATCCGGCGTCACGAGCCAATCGCCGCGCGCCAGCTCGTCCTTGGACACGCCGTGGAGCGCGACCGCCGTGCGCTGGCCGGCGCACGCTTCGTCCACGGTCACGCCATGCACCTGCACGCGCCGGACGCGCACCGATCGATCCGACGGCAGGACGGCGAGGGTCTCGCCGGTGCGGATGCGGCCGCGCCACAGCGTCCCGGTCGCGACCGTCCCGAACCCCTCCATCACGAACACGCGGTCGATCGGGAGCCGTGCCGGCTCGTCGCGGCCGCGTGCCGGCAGGTCGGCAAGCTGAGCGTCGATGACGGCGAGCAATTCCTCCTGCCCCGCCCCGGTGAGGGCCGAGAACTCGACGATCGGCGCCTGCGCGAACGACGTGTCGGAGAGCAGGGCGCGCACGTCGCGCTTCACGAGCTCCATCCAGTCGGGGGCCACGAGGTCCGCCTTCGAGAGCACGACCACGCCGCGACGCACACCGAGCAGCTTCACGATTGCGAGATGCTCGCGCGTCTGAGGCATCACGCCTTCGTCCGCCGCGATCACGAGCAGCACGAGATCGATGCCGCCGACGCCGGCGAGCATGTTCTTGACGAACCGTTCGTGCCCGGGGACGTCGACGATGCCCACGTTCACGCCGGCGGGCGTCACGAGCCGCGCGAAGCCGAGATCGATCGAGATGCCGCGGCGCTTCTCTTCCGGGAGACGATCCGTGTCGACGCCGGTCAGGCGCCGCACCAACGCGGTCTTGCCGTGGTCGATGTGTCCGGCGGTGCCGACGATCGCAAGGCGCTCGTGAGCAGCGCCGGCGGTGTTCATGCGCCCCCCGACTGCTCGAACGACGTCAGCGTTCGCGCCACTGCGGCGCGAACGAAGCAATGAGGCCCGACGTGGACGAGCCCCGCTGCCGCGAACAAGCGCCGGTACGTTGCCGCGCTGCGTGGTTGAAACCCCACGCCGTCCCCGACCGTGTCGTCCTCGCGCGTATAGATCTCGACGTAGGCCAGACCGCCGAGCAGCTTCGCGAGCGCCGCGAGGCCGGACCGCAGCTCGGAGGTCTCGAGGTAGTGCAGGACGTCGGCGCAAACGATCAGATCGTAGGGGCCGGCAAGATCGAGCCGCCCGAGCGTGCCGAACGTTCCCCGCTGGATGCCGCGCCGCCGGCCGTAACGGCGCAGCACGTACTCGCTCGAGTCCACGCCCCTGTAGCTCACGCCCGGCCGGGCGCGCTTTAGCCAGGCACGCCAGGTCGCTTCGCCGCAGCCGACGTCGAGCACGTTGCGGATCGGCCGTTCGAGCACGAACTCCGCGGTCGCCACCGCGAGCTGCACGCGGCGCCCCGCGACCCCGTCGCGGACGACCGAGTGGCGCGGATCGCGGTACCAGCGATCGAAGTAGGCGCGGTCATAGCGTTTGCTCGTGGTGGGCATGCGCGCCAAGGACATGACGAATCGGCCGCCGCCGTCAAGTGAGACGGCAGCGGCCGGAGAGGATCGGACCAGAGGGTTATTCGCGAATGCGCTCGATGCTCGCCCCGAGCTTCATGAACTTCTGCTCGAGCTGTTCGTAACCGCGGTCGAGGTGATAGATCCTCGAGATCTTGGTCTCGCCTTCGGCGACGAGTGCCGCGATCACGAGTGCCGCGCTGGCGCGGATGTCGGTGGCCATGACCGGCGCGCCCTGGAGCCGATCGACGCCATGAATCGTGGCGACGTTGCCTTGCAGCTCGATCCGGGCGCCGAGCCGGGCCAGCTCGGGGACGTGCGTGAAACGGTCGAGGTAGATCGTGTCGGTGATCGTGCTCGTGCCGTTCGCGACCGCGCACAGCGCCATCATCTGCGCTTGCATGTCGGTCGGGAATCCGGGGAACGGCGCGGTCGTGACCTGAACCGGACCGGGACGGGTCGGCCCGGAGATCGCGACTTCCCGGTTGCCGGGAAGCACGTCGCAGCCGGCCTCTTCCAGCTTGTGCATCACGGCGGCGATGTCGCCCGTGTCGCAACGCTCGACCGTCACGCTCCCGCCGGTGATCGCCGCCGCGGCCAGGAACGTCGCGGCCTCGATTCGATCCGGAATGATCGTCGTATCGATCGGCTTCAGGTTCTTGACGCCGTGGATGGCGACGCTGCGCGTGCCGAGGCCGTCGATGCGGGCGCCGCATTGAACCAGGATCCGCCCGAGCTCCGTGATGTCCGGCTCGAGCGCCGCGTTGTCGATGACCGTCGTGCCTTCCGCCAGGGTCGCCGCCATCAGGAGCTGTGCCGTCGCGCCGACCGAGACCACATCGTGACGGATCGTCGCGCCGTGGAGCTTCACGTCCTTGCCGACGATGTAGCCGTGATCGATCTCGAGCCCGGCCCCCATGGATTGCAGGCCTTCGAGATGCAGGTTGACCGGACGCGGCCCCCACGCGCAACCGCCCGGCAGCGACACGCGCGCCGCGCCGAACCGAGCGAGCAGCGGCCCGAGCACGTAGATGCTCGCGCGCATCGTCCGCACCAGGTCGTACGTCGCTTCGACGGAGTGCACGTTCGACGTGTCGATCTTGCATGCGTGGCCACGGAACTCGACGCGCGCGCCGAGTTGCTCCAGCACGCGCGCCATCGTGCGCGTGTCGGCGAGCAACGGCACGTTGCGGAGCGTGTGGACCCCCGGGGAGAGGAGCGTCGCCGCCATCACCGGCAACGCCGCGTTCTTGGCGCCGCTGATCTCCACTCTGCCGTTCAGCTTGCGACCACCCTGGATGACGAGGGCATCCATGCGTTTGTCCTCGATGGGATCGTTGATCGACGTCGAAAGATCGTGGGACAGCACGTCGCCCGTGCTCGTGCCCAAGTCCATGCGGGCTTCCTTCCTGTTTGGCCTGCGGAGCGCGTCGCGAGCTTTTCGTGGACCGTCCGGGAGAGGCCGGGCTTCGGCATCGGGATTATCGGCACGGCTTGGCGCTAAATCAACGAGCGTCGTATGCTCGCCGTCGCGGCCGCGTGTCCGGAGACTGTCCATGTCGACCTCGTTCGCATTTCTGATCCTCGCCGCCGCAACCGCGGTGGCGCCGCGCCCCGCCGATCCCGTGCGCCTCGCCCCGATCGCGGCCGATACGCTCCGCCGCGCGATCGAGAAGGACCGCGCCGACACGGAAGCCTGGCTCAAAGGGGAGCCGACGTCGTACCTGGCGACCGTGCTAAGGCGCGATTTCGAGAACCGCACGTCACTCACGGTCGGGTCCGACCCCGCGAGCGACGTCCGGATCGACGATCCCGAGATCCAGCCGCGTCACCTGCGCGTGACGGTGGTCGGAGACTCGTTCCGGGTCGAAGCCGAGCCGGGCGCGGGATTCCGCGTCAAGGACATCGAGCGGCAAGCGGCGACGGTGGCTCCGAGCGCGATCGGCGTCGGCCGCTACATGCTCCGACTCTCCCATCAGCGCTTCCCCGCGATCATCGTGTTCGATCCGAAGAGTCCACGCTACCGTGAGTACAAGGGCCTGGAGTATTTCCCGGTCGATTTCTCCTACCGCTACGAGCTGCCGCTGACGCCGAATCCCGCGCCGGACACGATCGTGATCCTCTCGACGCGCGGCAACACGCGGCGCGCCGTACGCGTCGGCTGGTTCGATTTCGCCGTCGGCAAGACCGCGTGCCGCCTCGAGGCGACGCGACTGCTCGAACCGGGCGTCGGCGAGCGCGACTTCGGGTTGTTCTTCCGCGATCGGACGAGCAGCAAGGAGACGTACGGTCTCGGCCGTTACGTCGAGGCGGAACCGCTCGCCGAAGGCCGTTACGTCCTGGATTTCAATCGTGCGTACAACCCGGCCTGCGCGTTCTCCGAGCACTACAACTGCCCGATTCCGCCGAAAGCGAACGAGCTGAAGGTCGCGATCCGCGCAGGCGAGAAGGACGCTCATTACCTGCATCATTGACGAGGCTCGGCGAGAGCCACCATCTCCTCTCCGGCCACGACGTGGTCGAGATGCTCCACGCGGGCAGCCCAGCCGCAGCCCGCATCCCGGTCCGAAAACGGCGAGTCCGATACTCCTCGCGGGTGTATAACAGTCGCATGCGACTCGACACCGAAGCCTGCTGGAGAGCGTTTTCGACCCGCGACCGCCGATTCGAGGGGCGGTTCGTCGCCGGCGTCACGAGCACCGGCATCTATTGCCGGCCGGGCTGCCCGGCACGACTCCCGAAACGCGGCCACCTCCGGTTCTTCGCCTGTCCGGCGGCGGCCGAAGAAGACGGCTTCCGGCCGTGCCTGCGATGCCGGCCCGATGCCGCTCCGGGATCGCCGGCCTGGCACGGAGCTGCGGCCACCGTGCGCCGGGGCCTGCGGCTGATCGCCGAAGGCGGGCTCGACGGCCAGGACGTCGAGCATCTCGCGGCACGGCTCGGCGTCACTTCGCGTCACGTGCGCCGCTTGTTCCAGCAGCACCTCGGCGCGTCTCCGCAAGCGATCGCGCACACGCGTCGCGTCCACTTCGCGCGCCGTCTGATCGACGAGACGGAGCTGCCGATGACCGAAGTCGCGCTCGGCGCGGGATTCTCGAGCCTGCGGCGCTTCAATCACGCGATCCGCGACACGTTCCGCCGGGCGCCGCGGGAGTTGCGGCGCGGCCGCGGCCGCCATCCCGCGCCAGGATCGATCGAGCTCCGCGTGCCGGTGCGCGAGCCGTTCGACGATGGCGTGTTCGCGTTCCTCGCCGCGCGCGCCGTTCCGGGCGTCGAAGCGGCGGCAGGTGACGAATACCGGCGCAGCTTCGAGGTCCGGACGCCGAGCGGCGCCGGTGCACGCGGAACGTTCGCGGTCGCGTGGACGCGCGGTGAGCCTGCGTTGCGCGTGCGCGTGTTCATGCGGGAGCCGCGCGAGCTGATTTCAATCGTCGATCGAGTGGCGCGCATGTTCGACGCGAACGCGGACGCGACGGCGATCGCGGCGCATTTAGGACGCGATCCCGTGCTGGCGCCGACTCTGCGGAAGATCCCCGGGCTGCGACTGCCGGGCGCCTGGGATCCGTTCGAGCTCGCGGTGCGCGCGATCCTCGGCCAGCAGGTGACGGTCGCCGGCGCACGCACGCTCGCGGGACGTCTCGCGCTCGCATTCGGAGAGCCCTTGAACGCGCAAGCGCGAGACGAGATCACGCACCTCTTCCCGACGCCGGAAGCGCTCGCGAGGGCCGATCTCGCGCGCATCGGCTTGCCGGCGGCGCGTGCGAGCGCGTTGCGATCATTCGCCCGCGCAGTCGTGGACGGCACGCTGTCGCTCGATCCACCCGACGATCTGGAGAGTGCCGTGTCGCGTCTGACGGCACTGCCCGGCATCGGGGACTGGACTGCGCACTACATCGCGATGCGTGGCTTCGGCGAGCCCGATGCGTTTCCGGCCGGCGATCTCGGCGTGCGCCGGGCGCTCGCCGGCAACGGCCGGCTCCCGAGTGTGAAGGAAGTGGAAGCGCGCGCCGAGCCGTGGCGTCCCTGGCGCGCGTACGCCGTGATGGCGCTGTGGCGCCGAACCCCAAGCCGTTCGAATGAAAAGGAGAAATCATGATTCTCGAAACCGCAACCGCGAAGAGCCCACTCGGGCCGATTCAAGTCGTCGCACGAGACGGCAAGCTGTGCGGGCTGGAGTTCTCGAATCACTCCGGCCGTCTGACGCGCGACCTGGAACGCCGCTTCGGCACCGTCACCCGCCGCCCGGCGGCCGATCCGGCCGGCGCGGTGCGCGCGCTCGCCGACTACTTCGATGGTGATGTGCAAGCGCTCGACACGCTCGAGGTGGACACCGGCGGCACGGCGTTCCAACGTGGCGTGTGGGCGGCGTTGCGGTGCATTCCGGCCGGCAAGCCGATCTCCTATGGCGAGCTCGCGGCCCGGATCGGCGCGCCGGGTGCGGCACGCGCGGTCGGGAGCGCGAACGGCGCCAATCCGGTCTCGCTGGTCGTTCCGTGTCACCGAGTCATCGCGTCCGGCGGAAACCTCGGCGGTTACGGCGGCGGGCTCGATCGCAAGCGCTGGCTGCTCGATCACGAAGCGGCGGCGGTTGGGAGGATCGCGGCCGCGCTCTGAATGCGCGCCACGTGCGCCGACCGCTCGGCTCACTGGATCCGGCGCAACACCGCCTGCACCGTGCTACTCCAGCCCAGTGGGTGACGGGCACGCTCCAGACGGCGGTAGGCCGACTGAAGCTCGTAGACACGCTGCCGATCTTCCGCCGGAATGTCCCACCATGCCGAGGCCGGGCGAATGGTTCCGTCAGGCCCGGTTTCTCGATAAGCGGTCGCCGCCGCCTCCACGAGTTTTTCCAGCTCCTCCCGCTTCATGACGCCATGCCCTCGACCTCGATGCCCTTGCGCGCGAGGCATCGCGCCAATGATTGGCGCGCGCGTACGATGTTCTGAAGAAACGTGTTGAGCGTCATGCCGAGCCGTTGGGCAAGATCGCGATCGGGCGCCTCGTGGCCATGCTCGAGCCGCGCGGCCAGCGCCTCGCGCGGTCGCGGTGGCACGCGCTCGAAGCACTCCTCGATGGCTTGCCGCAATGCCGGGTCGGAAGTGGATTCGGGCTCGACCGGGATTTCCGGAACAGGATCCAGCGCGTCGATCGGTACGAAGCGGCCGAGTCGGGCGCGGCGCACCTCCTCGAGCGCCACGTTGCGCGCCACGCGAAGCGCGAAACGGAGCGAGGCATTCTCGCCGTCCCAGCGACGAGATGGATCCGCGGCCAGGATCCACATGCGCATGAAGGTCTCCTGGAGGACGACCTCCACGTCGACCGTCCGGCTGAACGCTCGTAGACTCGAGCGGATGGAACGCTCGACGCGCCCCATCCACTCGGCGAACGCCTCACCGTCGCCCGTCTGAACGGCCGTGAAGACCAGATCCGTGACCGTCACGCGCTGACGCTGCCTGCCCCCCAAGGCGGGGTGGTCGCGGATTTCGGAATCGAGGCCTGAAGAATCAACGCACTGCTTTGGAGCGGCCATCCAATGAACACGATCTCCCCTTCGGGCCAGCCGCCTGCGCTCTCGAGCTGGAGCACGATTCTGACGATCAAGCCGCGACGGTGCGGTCCAAGTGGGCTGCTCTTCTCGGCAACGACCCGCGCCTTCATCGCAGGACGGCTCATCGTGGTGACCCCGACTTCCCCGGCGGGCATTTCGAACCCATCTTCGGGTACTTCGAACTCGAGCGCGATCTCCTGCCCTTCGGCACGCAGAACGTGGGCCGTGACGATCGCCGGCGCCTTGGAAACCTGAGCGCGACCGATCTTCCAGGATCGGGGGGCGGACAAGAGGTTCTGCTCGAGTAGACAAAGGGACTTCAACTCTGCTGCTGGGAACGCGCCGGAAGCCAGCATTAGGCCCGCGCCTTCCGGCGACACCCCAGCCGGCATCTCGAGCGGCAAACGCTCTCGGCGCCGCGGCTCGCGTGGGTCCACCGAGGGCATTTCGGCGATCGCCACCAGGCTGGTGCGGCGGGTGGCGATGCGGTGGCGTAGACCGAGCGCTTCGACCGCCTCGTCGATGCTCGCCTTGGGCGCGGTTCCGGCCGCCAGCTCGAGTTCGAGATCGGCGACGGCCTCGCGCGCGTAGAGCGCTCCGATCGGCATCATCGTGCGAGAGAACGCGGACGATGGTGGGCCGGCCGCCCCTGAGTCTGCTTCACCGTGTCCATTGCCCACATTGGCGGCAGGCGGAACGTGGATGCGCCACACCCAGCGCTCGGGCGAGCCGGCCAACGAGCCCTCTGCCTCGATCGTGCCGCCTTCGGCAGCGATCTCCGCAAGGAACACAATGGGCTGGCCGACGAGGACGTCGCGCCCGCGCGCCGGCGCAACGCCCTTGAGCGCGGTTCCCGTCACGGCGAGATCGGTTAGCACCGGATGTTCCATGGCCTGGCGCAAGCGCCGCGATGCCGCCGCGACCTCGTCGCCGCCGATCAGGAGCTCGAGTCCGCGCCCGGCGCGCGCCACGCTTCGGGTCAGCGAGCGGTTCGGGGCGCTACCGATCCCGACCACGTGAATCCGGGTGCCGCTCGGAAGACGTCGCAGGATCTCCCCCGTAACTTCCTGCTCGAATCCGATGTAGCCGTCGGTGACGAGCACAACCTGCCGCTGTGACCCCTCGCGCAGCGGCGAGAGGGCCTCGACCAGCGCGGTTGCCATCTCGGTGCCACCGCCGGCCTCGAGCTTCGCAAGCGCACCGAGCGCGCGTTCGATCTCTCGCGGCTTGGCCTCGAGCACGCTGGAAGTCAGGCGCTTCACTTGGCCCGAGAATGCGAGCACCTCGAAGCGATCGGAAGGCTCGAGGCTCCGAAGGAGATCGGCCACGACCTTCTTGGCCGACTGGATCGGCTCACCGCTCATGGAGCCGCTGGCGTCGAGAAGGATCGTCACGTCTCGGCTGAGCACGCTCTTGGACGAACGAGGGGGAGTCAGGGTCAGGGCGGCGTAGCGCCCCGAATCGCCGGGCAATCCCAGGCCTTCGACTAGACGCACTCCAATACTCTCGGTGCTCGCGTTCCAATGCACGATCAGGTCGCGATCGAGCCGCGCGCCTTTTGAGAAACGGACGCTAGCGCCGAATGCGGCCGCCTCGGCGACAACCGAGTGGCTGGGCGAGACGATGCCGAGTGTGTCGGGAGCGCCATCGTCGATCGCGAGGTTCAACTCGACGCGGGCTGGAATGTCCTCGTGGGCGGCACGGTTCACATCCATCCGCTCGGCGTCGGGGACGCGCCCAGGCGCCCCTTGGTAACGGACGCCGACGACGGTGGGGAAGCGGTATTCCCATCGCGGCGGCTGGCCCTCGTCAGCCGGCAGGAAGCCCAGAGGCTGAAGCACCTGAATCTCGATGTCGGCCGATTGCCCGGGCGGCAGCGAGCCGAGCCGCATCTGGAACGTATCGTCCCGATCCTGCTCGAGGAGCGAGGCCGCCCGACCCTGCTCGAGCGCCGAGCGATAGATCGCCTCGGCGTCGTCGCGCCGCTCGACTTCGCCGCGGATCAGCTTCTCGCCTAAGCGGAAGCAGTAGCCCACGACCGCCCCATCCGCGGGAAGCGGCAGCGTGTAGAGCACCTCCAGAGGCTCGGCATAGGGATTGAGATAGGACTGGACCAACGTGGTGAAGGCGAGGCCGCCCTCCGCCCGAGCGTCGATGCGCGCGGACTTCAGTGGATACGTGCGGCCATCAACCGCGACCAGCGCGGCGCGCTGTGGCATGGCCTGAGCATTCGTGGCTGGCATATCGGACCCCTCCGAGCAAGGCGCCGCGACCATGCTACCCCGATTGCCGGGAAGTGGCGGGCACCGTCTATTGGGTCATGACGGAGGGAGTGGATTGGTGACAGAGAATCTACGGAAGACCGAATCCTCCCCCCGCGAAGGGGGGCTACCGGCCATGATTATGGCGGACCGCGTCACCGATTCAGGCCGTCGCCGATCAGGCCCTCGCCCTCAGCGCGGCTCTTCCGGCCATTGCGCGGGAGCGATCGCCGGTCCGCTCTGACGGCGCGCGAGCAGGACGCGCGGCCGGCCGGCGAGATCGTCGAGAAGCCGCACGTGCTCCCAGTCGTGGGCACCCTCGAGCCACGCGGCGGCTTCGTGCGCCCGTGCCTCGGCCAGCTCGAGCGCGAGCAAGCCTCCGGTGACGAGCTGTTCGGGGGCGCGATCGACGATCTCCCGCATCGCTTCGAGGCCGCTGCTCCCGGAGAACAACGCTTCTTGAGGCTCGAACTCGCGCACGTCTTCGGGGAGCAGGTCCCATTCGCCGGTCGCGATGTAAGGCGGATTCGAGACCACGACCTCGAACCGCTCGTCGGCCGGAACCGCATCCAGCCAATCGCCCTCCAGGAAGCGTATCCGCTCCTCGAGCCCGAGCGCCGCCGCGTTCCCGCGCGCCAGCTCGAGCGCGGCCGGGCTTGCGTCGGTCGCCGTCACGATCGCTTCCGGCCACTCGACGGCGAGCGCGAGCGCGATCGCGCCCGACCCGGTGCCGAGATCGACGATTCGCGGCGCCGGCCAGCGCACCAGCTCTTCACGCAGCACGCCGAGCACGGACTCGACCAGTCCCTCGGTCTCGGGGCGCGGGATCAACACGGCGTGCGACACGTGGAGATCGAGCCCACGGAACGCTGCGCGCCCGGTGATGTACTGGAGCGGCTCGCCGTGCGCGCGGCGCCTCAGCCACGAGTCGAGCCGATCCCACTGCTCGGCCGTCAGTAGGCGGGCACGCTGGAGATGGATCTCGGTGCGCCTGAGATCGAGCAGGCGCCCGATCAGCTCTTCGGCTTCGCCTCGGGGCGATTCCGCAGTCGAAAGTCGCGAGGCTGCGGAGCGCAGCGCTTCCTCAATCGTGCCGGGCATGATCGGAACACCAGAAGGGGCGCGGGTTACGCGGCCTTCCCGTCGTTGCCACCTGCGGCCGCCAGTCGTTCCGCGACGTCCGCCGCGGCGAGGGCGCGCGAGAACTCGTCGAGGTTGCCTTCCAGGACGTCCGGGAGACGATAGATCGTGAGGTTGATGCGATGGTCGGTCACACGGCCCTGCGGAAAGTTGTAGGTGCGAATCTTCGCGCTCCGATCCCCGGTCGAGACTTGCGAGCGTCGCTGGGCGGCGAGCTTCGCCTGCTGCTCCTGGAGCTTGAGGTCGTAGAGACGGGCGCGGAGCACCTTCATCGCCTTCGCGCGATTCTTGATCTGCGAGCGCTCGTCCTGACACGTCACGACCAGCCCGCTCGGCAGGTGGGTGATGCGCACCGCCGAGTCGGTCGTGTTGACGCCCTGGCCGCCGGGGCCGCCCGCCCGGTAGACGTCGACGCGCAGATCCTTCTCCTGGACGTCGATGTCGACATCTTCGGCTTCGGGCAGGACCGCGACGGTGGCGGCCGACGTGTGGATGCGGCCCGATCCCTCGGTCTCCGGCACGCGCTGGACGCGGTGGACGCCACTCTCGAACTTCATTTGCCGGTAAACGTCTTCGCCTTCGAGCTGGAGGATGACTTCCTTGAAGCCTCCGACCTCGCTCGGACTCGAGCTCAGCACTTCCTGGCGCCAGCCATGCCTCTCCGCGAACTTGGCGTACATGCGGAACAGATCCGCCGCGAACAGCGATGCCTCGTTCCCGCCGGTGCCGGCGCGAATCTCGATGATCACGTTCCGGTCGTCGGCCGGGTCTTTCGGGAGCAGCAACCGCGTCAGCTCGGCCTCGAGCGCCTGCTTGCGCTCGCGCAGGGCCGGAAGCTCGGCTTCGGCGAGCTGCGCCAGCTCCTGATCGCCGGTGGTCAACGCCTCTTCGTCCTCAGCCACCGTTTTCGTCACGTGGCGGTATTCGGCGAGCGACTTCATCAGCGGCTCGAGGCCCGCGCGCTCCTTGGCCAGATCACGCAGCCGGCGCGGGTCGCTCGCCACCTCGGGAGTCCCGAGCAGCTCGGTCACCTCCGTGTAACGGGCTTCCGCCTTTTTCAGCGCCTCCTGCATCACTCATCCCCTACTGAACGAATGCCACCTCGGCGCGCGCCTCGTTCCCGGCCCGTTCGAGCTTGACGACCGCCTCGTCTTCGCGCACGCGCTCGAGCGCCGCGATCGCCACTTCGCACATCGCGAGATCCGGCTCGCGCGTGGTCAGGCGTTGAAACTGCATTCCCGGCCAGATCAGGGTGCGCACCAACGGGCGGTCGGCGTACTTGCCCGACAAACGAATGAACTCGAACGCGACTCCGGCGATCAGCGGCATCATCGCGATCCGCAGCAGATGATCGCCGATGCCGCGTGGCTTGCCGATCGCCGTGAACACCACGATGCTGACGACCACGACCAGAAACAGGAACGACGTGCCGCAGCGCGGATGCAGCCGCGGGAACGTCTGCACCGATTGCGGCTCGAGCGGCGCGCGGTTCTCGAGCGCGTGGATCGCCTTGTGCTCCGCCCCGTGATACTGGAGCACGCGCCGCATCTCCTTCCATTGGCTGATCAGAAGCAGATAGCCGATGAACGCAAGCAGGCGGAACGCACCGTCGACCAGACCGAAGCCCAGCCGATCCTGAAAGCCGAGCCATACGGTGAGCTTGGCGGGCAGCACGACGAACAGCATCAGGCCGAGACCGAACGCGATGATCATCGTCAGGAGCTGAGCCGCGGCCCCGAGCGCCGAGGACTTGCCCCGCGCCGGCTCTTCCTCCCGGGCCGCCTCGTCCGCGCTGAAGTTGAGCGCGCTGATGCCGAGATGCAGGGTCTCGAACAACGACACCGCCCCCCGAACCACGGGAATGCCCAGCACCTTGATCCGCCGCGTCAACGAGACGAACGGCTTCTCCAGCATCGCCAACGTTCCGTCGGGACGGCGAACGGCGACCGCCACGCGCGACGGCGAGCGCATCATGACGCCCTCGATCACGGCTTGTCCGCCGACCGGCAGGAAAGGCATGCGAAATACTCCGCCAGCAACGCAAACGGCTTCCGGCGCAGACCGTGGCCCGCGCGGCGGAAGCCGTCCGAACGACGCTAGGACTGGGTGGTTTCTTGGGTCTCGGGCGTCGACTCCGGCTTGTTGTAGCGCCGGCGGAAACGCTCGACGCGCCCGGCCTTGTCCATGAGTTTCTGCTTGCCGGTGAAGAACGGATGGCAAGCCGAACAGATCTCGACGTGATAGTCCTTCACCGTCGAGCGCGTCTCGATCACGTTGCCGCACACGCACGTGATCTTGCTCGTCTCGTAGACGGGATGGATTCCGGCTTTCATGGTGAACCTCCGGTTCGGCGGCGTTCCCCGGACCGGGGTCCGGGCGCTCCGCCTAGGATTGAAACGGCCGGGCATTATGCTCGAACCGGGCGTTTGGATTCAAGCAGAGCTCGATTCGGTGCGGCTCCCCGCCGGGGCCGCCTTGAGCCGCTCCTGATGCTTGGCCCGTAGCTTGGCCACTTTGGGCGCGATCATCGCTCGGCAATAGGACTGGTTGGGGTGGCTCCGGTAGTAGCCCTGATGGTAGCTTTCGGCGCGGTAGAACTCCGGCATTGGCGCCACTTCCGTGACGATCGGCCGATCGAACACTTTCGCCGCGGCGAACTCCGCGATCACCTGCTCCGCCGTCCGCTTTTGATCGGGTGTGTGGTAGAAGATCACCGATCGGTACTGTGTGCCGGTGTCCGGCCCTTGACGATTCATTGTCGTTGGATCGTGAAACGCGAAGAACAGCTCCACCAGATCCCGATATTCGATCTTCCCGGGATCGTAAGTGACTTGAATCACCTCCGCGTGCCCGGTTGCTCCTCCACAAACGTCTTCATACGTCGGATTCGCGACCGTGCCGCCGGCATAGCCCGACTCCACCTTCTCGACTCCCTCGATCCGCTCGAAAACGGCTTCGAGGCACCAGAAGCAGCCGCCACCAAACGTCGCCAGCTCCGTCTGCATCGCTCTCCTCCAAACTCTGACCACACTTCCCGTGCTTCGCGGCGACCGTCGACGCCGGTCACGGGCACGGATGTCACTGGTCCGTCGGAGCCTGCCCCCACCCGCGACGGTGACGAGAAAGCGAAGGGAACTCATGGCGAAATGTCCGAGTTCCGCGGACACTGTCCCATGGCGACCCGAACCCGGACGAGCGAGCTCGTTCAGAGAGGATACGACCGATGTCTGTCTTGTGGGCCATCTTCATCGGATTGATCGCGGGAGCGCTTGCCAAGTTCATCATGCCTGGCAAAGACCCGGGAGGCTTCCTGGTCACGATCCTGCTCGGCATTGGCGGAGCCGTGGTCGCGAATCTCCTCGGCCATGCCCTCGGCTGGTACGGGGAAGAGCGTTCGGCAGGACTGATCGGCTCCGTGG
>DASQFU010000091.1:0-14622 GCA_035632955.1 Candidatus Limnocylindria bacterium | reverse complement strand
GCCGTGTTCATGTGGCTCCACTTCACGCTCCTGGCCCAGTTGTTCCTGAGTCTGGGACCGCGGCTGACGCCCCTGATCCGCGCGCTGCTGCTCCCGCTCACTCATCCTCCGATCGCCGCGGCCCTGTGGGCGGCGGTCGGGACCTGCGCGCTGCTGCTCTGGTGGCTGCGTTCGCGAACCTCCAAGACCGAGGAGGCACGTCATGTCGAGATCCTGGGCTTCTGAGACCCAGGCGGAGCCCGAGCGGGACCGTGCCGCCGGGAGCCGCCGCCTGACGATGCTGATCGCCGCGTGCGCATGGCTGTGCGCCGCCGCGATCCCGGTCGATGCGAAGCCGCCGCGCGAGACCAGCCGGGTTCGCGTCACGGATCAGGGGATACGCGTGCAGTCCGGCTCTGGTGACGATTCCCTGGTCCTCTTCGGCGACACCGTGATCGCCGGCGGCAAGGTGAGAACCAAGCGCGAATCCGGCGGTGCCATGTCGATCCACGTCGATGACGAGCACAGCGGCGTCGTGCGCGTCTTCTCGGATGCCTGGGTGCCCGCCGGCAAGCGCGTGGACGGCGACGTCGTCGCCGTCTTCGGTTCGGTGGACGTCGAGGGGAAGGTGGACGGCGACGTCGTCGCCGTGATGGGACGCGTGCATCTCCATCCCGGCGCCGAGGTGGCGGGCGACGTGGTCTCGGTCGGTGGTCCGCTGGTGCAGGACGAAGACGTGGTCGTGAACGGCGAGACGGTTTCGGTCGGGCTCCTGCCGTTCAGCTGGTCGCTGCCGGCGCTCCCGGTGATGCTGCTGATCGTCGCGACGGGATGGATCCTAACGCTGTTCGGCGCATGGCTGTTCGCGCGACTGGCGCCGACGCGGCTGCTGCGTGTCGCCGTCACCTGCTCGCGCCGCACCACGGGCTCGATCCTGGTCGGGATCGTCTCCGCGCCCCTGATGCTCGTCGCCACCGTGCTGCTGTTCATCACCGTCGTCGGCATCCCCCTGGGATTGGTGCTGCCGATCGCGTACAAGCTCGTCTCGTTCCTGGGCCACGTGGTCGCGGCGTATGTCGTCGGCTGCAAGCTCACGCGGCGGCGCATCGGCGAAGGCTCCAGCCTGATGGCGCCGATCGCGACGGGTACGCTATTCGTGGCCGCGTTCTTCGTCGCCGCCGCGGTGCTGGCCGTGACCTCCGAGGGCTCGCGTCCGGCGGCGCTATTCATGTTCCTGCTCGGCGCACTGCTCTTGACCGGGCTGAGCGTCATCGGGACCGGCGCGTTCCTGATCTCGCGCTTCGGCTCCCAGCCGGCCGAGATCGTGTGGAAAGGCGACGTGCCGCTGGAGCCCGTTCCGACGCATGCGCCGCTCGCCGGAGCGGCTCCTCCGCAGCTCTAGACCGCAGTCCCGAGCGTCGCTTGGGCGGCCGGGTGGGGGATTCGGCAGGCAGGGTCTTGGGGTTTGGGGTAGCCCACCCAGGCCGCCCGAACCCGCCGCGTCCACCAGCTCGAGCCGCTCCGAGCATCGCCCCGTATTGCTGTTCACTTCAACGACTTGTCGCGAGCGCTCGACGGCAGCGAAAGCGCCTTATCCGTGCCGGCCATGGCACGTTCGTGGCGATTGCATCCCGGTATGCGCGTCCTCCCGTTCTACCGCCGCAGCCTCCTCGGCCTGTTCGCCACCTTGGTCGGAGCTTGCCTGCTGGCCCTGGCTGCACGGGCGGACGAAGCGGCGGGACAGGGTGTCGGGTCCGGCATCGTGATTCACGGTCCCGAGGCGACCCTGCGCGACTACTGCCACGAGGAGAACGGCGTGCTGTGGTTGGATCTGCCGGGCGGCAGCCGCTTCGAGCTCGTCACCGCGACGTCGGACCCCGCGATCGCGAATCCCGGTGACGGCGCGTTTCACCCTTACCAGGAAGCCGAAGTCCGGGCGGCGCTGCACAGCGTGCGTTTCCCGCTCACCAAAGTCTCGGCGGAGATCTTCCTGCTGCCCTATCCGCGGCGCCGCGCGTTGGAGTCGGCCGCGGGCCCCGGGCTGATCCTGCTCTCGCCGGGCGTGCGGCCGCTGAGCCGCGAGCACCAGCACGCGGAGCTCACCCACGAGCTCGGTCACGTCGTCCAGTACGCGCTCATGCCCGACACCGACGTCGAGGGCTGGACCCGCTACCGCAAGCTACGGGGGATCGAGGACGCGGCGCTGTTCTCGGCGGCGAGCGTCCACGCGAATCGCCCGCACGAGATCTTCGCCGAGGACTTCCGCGCGTTGTTCGGCGACCCCCTCGCCACCTACTCGGGCGGCGTCGAGAATCCGGCCCTGACGCATCCCGGCGCCGTCCCGGGCCTCGCCGGGTTCCTGCTCGAGCTGGCCGGTCCGGTCCCGCTCTCCGCGCGTCTGCTCGCCGCACCGAATCCCGCGCGGGGCGCCGTGCGTCTCAGCGCACCGCTCGGCGCGGACGCGACACCGCGGGTCGTGGACCTGTTCGATCTCGCGGGCCGGCGGCTGGCGAGCCTGACGCCGGACGTCGGTGGGAGCGAGTGGGTGTGGCGCTGGGACGGGCGCGACGAAGCCGGTCGCGTCCTGCCGCCCGGCGTGTGTCTCGCGCGCGTGCGCGGAGTCTCCGGCCCGGCGTTCCGGATCACGCAGCTGCCCTGAACGGTCCGGCGCTCAGGGAAAGAGATCGCCGAGCGTGAACTCCCGGGACACCGTGCGGGCGTGCTGATCGCCGAAGCCGGCGAAGTTCCGCACCGCGTCGAACAGCGCCCGCGGCAACTGAGTGATCACGCCGAGCCCGGCGCTTCGCTTGTCGGCCACCTCGCCGCTCAGCCAGTCTTCGACCTCCGCGACATCCTCGACGCTCAGCGGCTTGAGCGTAGTCGCGATCGCGATGTAGTACGAAGCGCGCGACTTGAGATCGCCGACGCGCCCGACGCGCACCGCGAACGGACCCGAGAAAATCGCGGCCACGGAGTCGAGCGTCGAGACCGTCCGGGTCGCGACGCCGGCGCGATCGAGCCGGTAACTGCGTTTCGAGATCTGGTAGCGGATCCGGATCTGAGCGTCGTGGCTCTCTTCCAGCCGGTCGAACCATCCCTGGCGCCGCCGCCACAGCTCCGAATGGACGATCAACGTCGCGGGCATTCCGCGATCGAGGCTTTCGCGCACGCGCGGCGAGAACAGCTCCACGTTGTGCACGTCGACCCAGATGTAACCTTCGGCTTCGCGGGGAGGGCCGATCGTCGTCTGCACCGCATGAACGGCGGTCGTGAAGATGGCGATCACCGCCAAGGCGAGGAGACCGGGAAAGCCAGAAGGCGTCTGGGAGCGGGCGGGCACGGGGAGCGCGAGTGACACGGGAGGTCAGAACGGACGCCTCAGCCTCGCGCTGATCACGACGTCGGAATCCGGGTCTCGGAGGTTCTTCGCGAGATACAGCCGCAGGTTGTCTTCCGAGGTCCCGAGCCCGAAGCCGCCGTCCACCGCCAGCCGCTGATCGAGCGGATTCCACACGTGGTCCGCGTGATGCCACGCCCGTCCGGCATCCACGAACGCGATCGCATGCAAGCCGCCCTCGAGTCCGCGCGTGCGCAACCGCCACAAGCCGATCGTGTACTCGGCCTGCGCCAGCGCCACCTGGTTGCCGCGAAACTGCGAAAACGCATGCGCCCGCAGCCCGTCCACGCCCCCGGCCGTGAACTCCCGTTGCGGAGGGAGGTCGCCGGCCAGTGCCGATCCCGTCACCAGGCGGAGCGCGAGCGTGGTCGCGGGGGAGAGCCGGAGCACGCTGCGCACGTCCGCAAGGAAGCGCGCGTAGTCGAAGTCGCCGCCGAGCCCCGCTCCGGAGCGTTCCAGCTCCGCCCAGTGATAGAGACCGGCACGGGTCCGCCGCGTGTGGTGGGCGAGGCGCTCGAGTCGTAGTCGGAAGCTGCGGGATTCACCTTCGGCGACCGGCGGGTTCGAGCGCAGGTCGCGGTTGCGGTGGAACCACGATTGGGTCCCGAACCGCGTCGCGAGCGAGCGGTAGCGATCGTTGCGAAGGTGCACGCTCGCGGTCGAGATGCCGGGAATGCGCGCCGCCAGGTAGGCGCCGAAGCCCTCCCGCTCGAAATAGTCGCGGTAGTCCTGGCGCCCGAACAGCAGCGCCAGCGTGTTCTCGAGATCGTCCACCTGATGCAGCTCGCTGTGATCCGTGCGCCGGACGATGGATGCTCCGACGGCCAGCACGCCCCGCGGTGGCAGCGGCTGCTCGAGCTGAATCCCGTAGAGCGTTCGTTCGCGACCGAACGGATACTCCAGGCGCGCTCCGAGGCGCGGGAAGTCGGTGTCGGGAGCCTGGGCCTGGTAGCGGACACCGATGCGGAGCTGGTCGACGCGGTTGTAGTCGAGCAGCGGCTCGACCCGGGAGACGCCAGACCCCACCCGCCACGCGTCGGCGTCGGTCAGCAGGTCTTCGCCGAAAGGGGCGCGCCGCCAGACGCCCGGCTCGGCTTCCGCCGGCTCGCTCACCTCGTCATGGATCATTCGAAAGCGATCGGGCAGGTCCGCGTCGGCGGAATCCACGGGCGCCGGTTCCTCGGCGATGCGGTCGGCCGTGGTCGCCGCGGTCGCACCGCGCGCCTCGTCCGCTGCGGATGCGAGCACGGCCAGCGCGGCCATGAGCACGAGCCAGCGCGGCGTCATGGTCCTTCCCCGGTGGTCGAGCGCACGCTCAGCGTCGCGCGATCCCGTACTTCCGCATCTTGCGGTGCAGGTTCGTGCGATCGATGCCGAGGCCCGCGGCCGCCTGGGTGACGTTCCAGTTGGCGGTTTCGAGCGCGCGCCGGATCGCCTCCGCCTCGCGGCGCTCGATCTCGCCCCGCAAGCCGACGCCGTCTTCCGGCACGACCCCCGATTCGAGCCACGGCGCCAGGTCTTCTCCCCTCACTTCCGGACCCTCGACCAGGATGGCCGCGCGCTCCATGAGATTGCGCAGCTCGCGCACGTTGCCGGGCCAGCGGTACTCCTCGAGCACCGCCAGCGCCTCGGGATGCAGGTCCTTCGCCGGCTTGCCTTCCGCGCGGCAGAACGTCTCGAGAAAGTAGCGGGCGAGCAGGCCGATGTCCGCGCGGCGCTCGCGCAGCGGCGGGACGTGAATCGGCACGACGTTGAGCCGGTAGAAGAGGTCGTTGCGGAACTGTCCCGACTCCATCGCGGCGGCGAGATCCTTGTTGGTCGCCGAGATGATGCGCACGTCGAAGTGGATGGTGCGGGTTCCGCCGACGCGTTCGAGCTCCCCGGTCTCGATCGCGCGCAACAGCTTCGCCTGCGACTCGAGCGACAGGTCGCCGATCTCGTCCAGGAACAGCGTGCCGCCGTCCGCCAGCTCCAGACGTCCCTTCTTGCTCTGCATCGCTCCGGTGAAGGCGCCGCGCTCGTAGCCGAACAACTCGCTCTCGACCAGATCCTTCGGGATCGCGGCGCAGTTGAGCTTGACGAACGGGCCGCTCGCACGTTTCGAAAGCTTGTGCAGGGCCTCGGCGACCAGCTCCTTGCCGACGCCGTTCTCGCCCGAGATCAGGACCCGTCCCTGGGAAGGGCCGACCTGCCGGATCTCGGCGAGCAGGGCGGCGATCGCCGGGCTGTGGCCAAGGATTCCGAGCGTGTCCTCCGAGGGGCCGCGATTGCGGCGCAGCTCGGTCAACTGCGCCGCCTGGGCGAGCACGCTCAGCAGCTGCTCGGGGTCCACCGGCTTCTCGATGAAGTCGAACGCGCCACGCTTGAGCGCTTGGACGGCGGTCGCGACGGTGCCCTCGCCCGAGACCATGATCACGCCCGTGTGGGGCGCCACTTCGCGGATCACGTCCAGCGCCTCGAGGCCGTTCATCACGGGCATCTTGACGTCGAGCAGCACGGCGTCGAAGCGCCGTTCCTCGAGCACCTTCATCGCCTGCGCGCCGTCCGACGCTTCGGCGACCGCATGCCCTTCGTCCTCCAGGACGCCCCGCAGCGTGGCGCGGATGTTCGCGTCGTCGTCCACCACCAGGACCTCCAGCCGATGGCGTGGGCTCATGTCGCGCCTGCCTCCCGTTCGTCTTCCATCAGGGGGACGGCGAGGCGTGCGCACGCACCGCCGTCGTTGCGGTTCACCAGTGTCACGGTCCCGCCATGTTGCGTCACGATCTCACGCACCAGCGCCAGGCCCAACCCACTGCCGCGCGCCTTGGTGCTGACGTAGGGCTCGAACACGCGATCGCGAACGTCGGGCGCCACACCGCTACCGCGATCGAGCACCTCCAACACCGCTTCGTTTCCCACGAGCGCCAGCCGCAGCTCCACGGTTCCTCCGGGCGGACTCGCCTCCAACGCGTTGAGCACCAGATTGTGCACGGCGCGCGACAGCAGCAGGCGATCGCCGGCGACCGGCAGCGGCTCGGTCCCGCCCCGCACGTCGAGGGTGCGGCGCTCGGGCTCGTGCTGGCGCGCGGCCGTGCGCGTCAGCTCGGCCAGGTCCAGACGCTCGAATCGCGGCTCCGGCAATCGCGCGTACTGCGAGAATTGCTCGGCCAGGCGAGTCAGATCGGCGACGCCCTGGGTCAGCGCTGCCAGGCTGTCGCGCACCGCTTCGCGCTCTTCGGGCGGCACCAGCTCGGAGCGGCGGCGCAGACGGTGCAGCGAGAGTGACAGCGGAGTCAAAACATTCTTGAACTCGTGCGCCAGCCGCCGTGCCACCTCGCGCCACGCCGCTTCACGCTCGGCCTCGGCGAGTGCGGCACGCGCCGCCGCGAGGCGCTCGGTCATGGCGTTGAAGCGCTGCGCCAGGGTCCGCAGCTCGGTGGCCCCGGCGGGCTCGATCCGGGTTTCGAGATCGCCGCTCGCCACCCGCTCGAGCGCCGTCTCCAAACCGAGCAGCGGCTGAGTCATGCTGCGCGCGAGACGCCGCGCGACCCAGAACGCGAGACCCGTGAGCGCCAGCGCCAACACCGCGACCAGCAACAGGACGTAGGTGCGCGATACGTCACGCACGACGCTGAAGCGGCGGAAGAAGTCGATGCCTTCTCCGACGCGCTGGACCTGGGCGAAGAAGCTCGGGGGAACTCGCATACCGGCGGTCAGCGCGTGATCGTTCTCCATCGGCGCTACCGCGGCGAGGATGCCTCGGTTCGAGCGCACGATCGCTTCGCCGCGCAACGCCTCCTCGATCTCGCTCGAAAGATCCAGCGGCTCGGGATTCATCACCGCCTCCGGCAATACTTCCTCGATCAGCCTCCAGCGGTCTCCCTCGCGGCGGTAGAGCTGGACGAAGTCGAGCCCGGAGGCGCGCAGGCCGGCGCGAATCCCGGTCCGGCGTGCCGTCGTCAGTGACTCGGGCGGCAAGGCGAGCGCCCAGTCCTGGGCTTGGGCCGCGGCGGTCGCTTCCATTCGAGCGCCTGCGGTCTTGCTCACCTCGAGTGCGGACTCCAACGTCAGCTCGACGCCACGCGGGTTCCATAGCGCGATCGCCCGGTCGAGCCGATCGAGCGTGAACAAGGAGAGGATCGCCGTCGGCACGAGGGCCAGGGCGAGAAAGGCGAGGAAGAGCCGGGTGCGTAGCGTCACGTCGGAGCGACGCCCCGAGCCGGGATCAACCGTCGGGGCTCAGGCCTCCGAGCTGCCCGCATGCCGCCCAGATCTCGCGGCCCAGGGTGTGGCGCACGGTGACGGCCGGAGCGATCGGATAGAGCCGCTCGGCGAAGGCCGTGATCGCCTCGGGCTCGGGGCGCCGCCACGGCAGACCCGGGACGGGATTGTAGGGAATGAGGTTGATCTTGCTCGGCAGATCGCGGGCGGCGGCCGCGAGCCGGATCGCGTCCTCCGGACCGTCGTTGACCCCGGCCAGCAACGTGTACTCCAGCGTCACGCGCCGGCCGGTGCGCCGGCCATAGTCGCGGGCGGCGGGCAGGAGCTCGCGCAGCGGCCAACGCTGGTTCAACGGCACCAGGCGGTCGCGCACTTCGTCGGTGGTTGCGTGTAGCGACACGGCCAGGCCGAGCGGCAAGCCTTCGTCTGCCAGCCGCCGGATCTGGGGCACGACGCCGCTGGTCGATACGGTGATCCGGCGCGCCCCGAGATTCAGCCCGCGCGGGTCGTGCATGATTCGGATCGCCTCGACGACCGAGCCGTAGTTCGCGAGCGGTTCACCCATGCCCATGAACACCAGATTGAAGCGGTCGTCACGCCAGCGATGGAAATCTCCCATCGCCACGACCTGGCCGACGATCTCGGCGGCGCCCAGGTTGCGCTTGAGACCCATGAGGCCCGTCGCACAGAACGAGCATTTGAGCGCACACCCGACCTGACTCGAGAGGCAGAGTGTCAGACGCCGCTCGGTGCGCATCGACACGCATTCGACCCGGGCGCCGTCCTCGAGCTCGATCACGAACTTGTGCGTGAGCTGGTCGCCGGTTTCGTGCACCGAAACGACGCGCGGCGGGCCGAGGTCGCAGACCTCGGCGAGCTGCGCCCTGAGGGCGCCCGGCAGGTTGGTCATGCCCTCCGGGGTGCGGCGGTGTTTGCGGTACACCCAGGAATAGATCTGGGTCGCCCGGTAATCCGGAACCCCGCGGGCGGACAGCCGATCGGCCAGCGAGTCGCGGCTGAGTCCGAAGAAGCTCGGCGCAGGGGCCGGCGTCGCGGACGAAGTGGCACTGACCATGGGGGAGCTCCGGCGACAGAGTCGATAACGGCCCCAACCTAACAAGTCGCACGGTTGCGGTCAACGCACACCCCATGATATGCATCGGCATGCAATGATCAAACGCAGCCAGCTCTCGCGGCGCCAGCTCGCCTGCCTCGGCGACGCATCCCGGTTCCATTTGGTCCGGCTGCTCCGGGCGCGACGCTTGTGCGTCACCGAGCTCGCAGACGAGGTCGGACTCTCCCAATCGTGCACCACCCGCCACCTGCAAGCGCTCAAACAAGCCGGCCTCGTGTGCGCGGAGCGCCGAGGCAAGCGGGTATTGTACGGTCTGTGCTCGGACGAGCCGCGAGTCGCCACACTGCTCGAGTGGGCGTTGCGGAGCGGGGGGGGACGCGAACCCGAGCCCGACGAGCCCCGCTTGGCCGCCCTCGATCTGCCTGCCGAGTCGCCGAGGCGGGTTACCACTCCCCTGATGGGTCAGGCGGGGAGCGAAGCGCTTCCCGACGCCCCTGTGTCGAGCCCTCCCGTCCAGAGCACCGAAGAGGTCGAAGCCGGAGCCGGACATCGGCCCGCCAGCCGATCCAACGATCTCGAGGATTTCTTGTTATGAAGGCGGACGGAACTATGCGTGTCGGTGCAATTGATATCGGCACGAACTCGATCCGTCTCTTGGTCGCGGACTTAGCGCCCGGCGCGGGCGCGAACGAGCTGGCGACCGTGGCGCGCGCCGGCGAGGCATGCCGACTCGGTCGGGGCCTCGATCGCACCGGACGGGTGGACGAGGAGGTCGCCGATCGGGCGGCTACGCTGGCCGCGGAGTTCGCGCGGCGGGCTCGGTCGCTCGGCGCTTCGCGGCTCGTGATCGGCGCGACGGCGGCCTTGCGCAACGCGGCCAACGGGGCCGAGGTCGCCCTGGCGATCGGCGAGCGCTGCGGCGAGCGGGTGCGGGTGCTGACCGGTGAGGACGAGGCGCGGCTGGTCTACCGCTCCGTGGTCCTCGGTCTCGGCGCCGCGGCGCGGCGCAGCCCGTGCGTCGTGTTCGATCTCGGTGGGGGGAGCACAGAGGTCGTCAGTGGTCTCGGCGACCAGCCCGGCCGCTGGGCTAGTTTGCCTTTCGGCGCCGTCAGCCTCACGGAAAAGCACCTGGGCGCTGAACCCCCCGGCCCCGACCAGCTCTTGGCGATCGCCAGCCAAGTGGAACAAGGAATTATGCATGGCTGTGCATTAATGCCCGCAGCCACCCCTGTCCTGGCCGGAGTGGGGGGCACGATCACCGTCCTCGGATCCCTCGATCGGGGCATTGCCTGGTACGAGCCCGCTCTGATCGAAGGCTGGCTGATTGGCGCCGCGAGACTCGAGCCCTTGATCGATCGGGTTCTGAGCTCGACGCCAGAGGGCCGGGAGGGCTGGACGGTCATGGGGAAGGGCCGTTCCGACATCGTCGTCGCGGGGGTCCTCGTGGTTCGGGTCCTGGCGCGTCGCTTCCCTTCGCGCGGGTTGGTGTGCTCGACCCAGGGTTTGCGCTATGGGCTGGCCCGGCTGGCCGCCGAGGAAGCGGGAGCGGGTCACGGGTCCCAAGGGGCCTGACAGCCCGGGGGGCCGACGTCCCGAGCCGTCCGCGGCGAAGGTCGCTCTGGAGGATTGCGTTGACGAGTCTTCTCCCAGAGGTCGATACTACCGGCAGCGCTGAAGAGGGTCCCCTTGTCGTCCACCCGTGCATGAGTGCCGTGCCCGGGACTCACACGTTCGCCACCCGTAAGGGTGGAGGGAGCACGCAGCGCATGAGAGAAAACTGCAAACGACTCCCAATCCGCGTCCTGCTGACGGCGGTAGTCATTGCTGCATGGCCGGTCACTCGAGCCGAGGCGACTCAGTATTCGTCGCCGAGCTACACCGCTTCGAGTGTTCATCGGCCAGGCGACGTGCTACCGGATTCGGGCGAGCCGGATACCGGAGCCATCAAGCCGCCGCCGAGAACCGCTGCGTCGACGCCGCGTGAAGGTGGAAAGGTGAGAGCCTCCGCGATCCAGTGGCTCGGGACAGGATGGCATTGGAGAACGGCGTTGCTGATGAGGCTGGTGCGCTAGCTCGTCGAACGCAACGAACTCGACGTCCTTGAAGACAGGGTTCCGGATCGAACCGCCGGAACGCCGGTACCGGGTGTCCGTAACCGAGGGTTCGAGAGTGCATCGAGCGATTCCCCCCGATTCGACTCATGCTCACCTTCCCGCGCGGGAAGGAACCGGGCATCGTGAAGCGATCGGCGATCTGTACTTCGCCGCCGACAACTTTTCCGGCGCCGCAGCGGAGTACACCGCCGCGCTCCTGGCCTTGGGCCAAGATAGTCCAGGCGAGCGCTGCCGGTTGCTGCTTCGTCTCGCCGAGACCCAGGATCAGGGCGGAGACTTCGAAACCGCCTTGCGCACGCTCCGCGAGGCGCGCCGGATCGCCCGCCGCATCTGCGTTCCGCGCCTGAACGCACACGTCGCGGCCGGCCTCGCACACGCGCTCACCGAGCTCGGCCAGTATCAGAAGAGCCGGCGTTACGGGCTCTACGCCTACAAGGTGCTGCGCAACACCGACGAGCACCAGGCGGTGGCGCGCATCGAATCGGCACTCGGCTTGTGCGCAACGCGACTCGGTCAGGCGAACGAAGCAATCGAGTGGCTGCAGAACGCGGCCGCCACCTTCCGCCGCATCGAGGACACCGAAGGGCTGGCGAGAGCGCTCAACAATCTCGGTCTGGTCTACAAGAACCTGCGCGAGTGGCGCGAAGCGACGCGATTCTTCGAGCAGGCGCTGCGCCTCGACGAACGCGCCGGGCTCTACGCGCTGATGCGCCGCCACAATCAGAATCTGGGGTTGATCCGTTACTGCCTCGGCCAGTGGGATCTGGCGGAAGAGAACTTCCGCCGCTCGCTCCAGGTCGCGCGCGAGACCGGTCACCGCCAGGGCGAAGCGATGGCGTTGATGGCGCTCGGCCGGCTGTGCCGCCGCCGGCGCCAGTTCGACCGCGCCGAGGAGCAGTTCCGGCGCGCCCTCACCCTCGCAACCGAAGTCGGGGCGCGGCGCGAAGCCGTCTTGGCGCGCGAGTTCATGGCGGAAGTGGAGCTGGACCGCGGCAACGCCGCGATCGCTCTCCAGTTGTTGACCGACGCTCTGCAGGAGGCGATCCAGCTCGCCCCGGCCGGCGACCTCGCGACCGAGCTCGAAACCCGGATCGGTGTCGCGTTGCTGCACCTCGAGCGCATCGAGGAAGGCCAGCAGCATCTGCTCAAGGGTGTCGCGATGGCGGAGCGGCTCGGGGACCGCCTCGAGCAGGCGATCGCCGAGCGGGGGCTCGCGCGGCTCGAGGCGATGCGCGGCAATGCCACGGCGCTCGAGACACGCATTCGGGCTTCGGCGCAATGCTTCGAGCAGCTGAGCGAGACCTACGAGCTGGCGACCACGCTCGCCGCCTGGGGCGAAATGCTCTCGCTGCTCCCCTCCGGCGTGCGGTTGAGGGTCACGCTCGAGCCGGTCGCCGATGCGGCCCGCCGTGCGGCCACCTTGTTCCGCGAGCTCGGCGTTCTGCCGCTGGCCGCGGATGCCTTGCTCACGCACGCGCGTCTCGAGGCGGAGCGCGAGCACTACGATTCGGCGGTGTCGCTGCTCGAACAGGCGGAGCACTGGCTGATCGAAGCCGGCGGCGCGGAAGCGGAGAGCCGCGCGGCGGCGCTACGGCGCGAGATCGAGCGGCAATACGTCGCCCTCTCGCTCTCCACCTGCAACGAGTTCCGCGCGCTCGAAGACGCCAATCGGCTGTTCCGGGACGCCACGGACATGAACGACCTGCTCGCTCAGACGGTGCGCCTGGCGGTGGAGAACACGGGCGGCGACCGCGGGTTCGTCGCGTTCAGCTCGGGCGGCGTTCGACTCGAGGTCGTGGCGCAGCACGGGATCGGGCGCGACCGCGCGCGCCGCATCCTCCAGGTGATGGAAGCGGCCGTGGGGGGGCGGATCGCCGACAGCGGTCCGCTGTTCTCGAGCCGTCTCGCGGCCGATCCCCGGTTCACGGACGCGCTCGGCGGCGCGCTCGAAGGAGTCGGATCGCTGGTGTGCGTGCCGCTCAACTTCCCGTCGCAGTCGGTCGGCGTCGTCTACGTGGATCGCTTCAACGACAACCTGCTCGGCGCCTTCAAGCAGCGGGAGCTGAACCTGCTCGCGGTGCTGGCGAGCAGCGCCGGAGTCGCGATCGTCGAAGCGCAGCGCTCGTTCCTGTTCGCGGAGAACCAGGCGTTGCGCCAGCAGCTCCGCCCGAACCCCGGGCTCGAGCGCATCATCAGCCAATCCCGCGAAGTCGCCGATATCCTCACGCTCCTCACCAAGGTCAGCGACAGCACGGCGACCGTCTTGTTCATGGGCGAGACCGGCACCGGCAAAGGCTTGCTGGCCCAGGTGCTGCACGAGCTCTCCAACCGCCGCGATCGGCCGTTCGTGCAGGTGAACTGCGCGGCGTTGCCCGAGCAACTGCTCGAGAGCGAGCTGTTCGGTTACGTGCACGGAGCATTCACCGGCGCGACGCGGGACAAGACCGGTTTGTTCGAAGAGGCGGATGGCGGCACGATCTTCCTCGACGAGATCGAGAAAGTGCCCGAGTCGGTGCAGGCGAAGCTGCTCCACGTGCTGGACCGCGGCGAGATTCGCCCCGTCGGCTCGACGCGCAGCAAGAAAGTGGACGCGCGCGTGATCTGTGCGACCGGTATCGATCTACGCGAGCGGATCCAGGGCGGCCGTTTCCTCGAGGATCTCTACTACCGGCTCAACGACATCACGGTCCGAGTGCCGGCGTTGCGCGAGCGCCGCGAGGACATTCCGATCCTGGCCCACCATTTCCTGTCGGTGTTCTCCAAGCAGATGGAGAAGCCGCTCAAGGGATTCCTCCCGGAGGTGCTGCGAGCGTTCCTCGCCTGCGAATGGCGCGGCAACGTGCGCGAGCTGGAGAAGACCGTGAAGCGCATGGTGGTGCTCGCCGACGAAGGCGACGCGCTCGGTCTCTCGCTACTGCCGGACGAGATGCGCGACGGGGCGGCCGCGGCCGTCAACGGTGACCGGCTCGAAGGTCGAACTCTACGGACGAACGTGGCCCTGCTCGAGCGCAGGATGATCGCCGAGACGCTCGATCGCGTGCGGTGGAACAAGGCGCGCGCCGCTCGCGAGCTCGGGCTCAGCTACCCCACGCTCCTTACGAAGATTCGGGGCCTGAAGATCGAGCGCCGCCGCAGCGCGTAGATACGTCAGCTTTTTGATACGGCTGGTATTAAGACCTTTAATAGAGAACCCCGCCGCTGGCAGGCAGTTAGCTTGCTCGCGGCGGGGTTCTCATATTTATTGCGCCCCGAAGCTTCACATGGAGGGCTCAGCAAGCCACCCCGGTCGCGACCGGTTGCCGCGCAAGCCTTTGCCGGACAACGAGATGATTGTTGATCACAGGGCAGACTTGCGGGTGGCACATCAAGTGCTGGCAACACTGGTGGAGGGGGGGACCTCCAGCAGTAAGTAGATTCGAGGTGCAGTAGCAGTGATTCTGGGCTAGCCGGCTCCGTTCGAGTCTGGTCGAGGGTACGAGCCCCGGTCAACTTTGACGACGCACCATCTCGAGCCACCGGCTAGCCTGGGCTTTTCAATCTCGGTCTTGTTTTCACCCCTGCGGTGTCCGAGCAATGCCGATCGAATCTGCGACGGTTGAACCCGGTCCATTAAGTCGCAGGCCGATCGGTCGCCAGGATATCCAGGGTTCAGGGACACCGGTCTTTCGTGGTTTCGGCCGACACTGGGGGATGTTGAGGCTGAGACCGCGAAGCTACAGGCCGGTGTCCTCGTTTTTCTCCACGGTGTAGCGGCTCCGCACACCTGCATCAACCGCGCACCGCCAGGCGCGCGGAGCGGAATCCGTCGGATTCTCCAAGTCGATCCCGGGCAATGCGATCGAGACGCGTCGACC
>DASQFU010000090.1:0-14144 GCA_035632955.1 Candidatus Limnocylindria bacterium | reverse complement strand
CTCGCTGTACACCTGCCGCGAGTCCGCACACACGACCTCGCCGCCGAGCGACGAGGCGAGCGCCTCGCCGAGCGCCGTCTTGCCGGTGGCGGTCGCGCCGATCAGCGCGACAAACCGAGGACGCGCGTCCACGCGGTCAACTCCGTCCGAAGCGCCGATCGAGATCCGCGAGCTCGAGCTTCACGTAGGTCGGGCGTCCATGTGGATCGCCGTGGGGTCGCTCGGTCGCGAACAAGCGATCGACGAGCGTGCGCATCTCTTCCTGCGTGAGCGGGTCGCCGGCTTTGATCGCGGCGTGGCACGCGAATGACCGCGCGACTCGCTCGACGACGTCGTGGCGCGCGCTCGGTCCCGCGCCCTCCGCGATGCCGTCGAGCACGTCCAGCAGCACCTGGCGCGCGTTCGCCTGGCGCAGGTCGGACGGTACGCCGTGGATCACGACCGTCGGCGGGCCGAGCGGCGTCAGGTCCCAGCCGAGCGGCTGGAGCCAGGGGCCGATCTCGAGCAGCAGGTCGAAGCGATCCGGCTCGAGATCGACGAGGATCGGAAACATCAGCCGTTGCGAGGCGCTCGGGGCGCCTTCGAGCCGGCTGCGCGCCTGCTCGTAGAGAATGCGCTCGTGGGCCGCATGTTGATCGATGATCACGAGCCCGCCGCGCACCGAGGCCATGATGTACATCCGGTGCAGCTGCCAGAGCTCCGGCTCGGGGGGCAGCGCGGCCGCCGGCGCCGCCTCTGCGCCGGCGCGTGGAGCATCGGTGGTTCCGGCGAGCTCGCCGATTGGGCGCGACTCGAAGCCGAGATAGGTCTGCTCGGGAGGCGGTTCGGAGACGCGGGAAGCCCAGTGCGGCTCGGCGCCCCCACCCTGAACCACGGTGAACGGCGGATGCAGGTGCGCGAGCATTTGCGCGCACGCGCCCGCCACCAGTGAGAACACCGCCTGGTCGTCGGCGAAACGCACCTCGCGCTTGCTCGGATGCACGTTCACGTCGAGCCGGTCCGGAGTCACGGTCAGCCACAGGGTGGCGGCGGGATAGCGCCCGGCCGGGAGCAGATTGCCGTACGCCTGGCGCAGCGCTTGGGCGACCAGCGGGCTCTGAATCCAGCGGCGGTTGACCAGCAACTGCAGCCCCTCGCGGGTCGCTCGCGCATGCTCGGGCAGACCGAGCAGTGCCTCCAGCGCCAAGCCGTCACGCGCCGAAACGACCTCGATGCGTTGCTCGGCGTGCCGCGGGCCCCAGAGCGCCGCGGCGCGCTCGCGCACCGAGCCGGCGGCCGCACACGCCAGTCGCTCTCGCCCATCCACGACCAGACGGAAAGCGGTCCCTGGAAACGCGAGTCCGTAGGTCTCGAGCAGCCGCAATGCGGCGCGCAGCTCGCCGGCCGCCGAGTGCAGGAACTTGCGCCGGGCCGGCGTGTTGAAGAACAGATCGCGGACTTCGATCGTGGTTCCCGGCGCGCGCGTCGCCGTGCCGTGCTCGCGCACGTCCCCACCCTCGGCGACCAGTCGTCCCGCGACTTCGGAGTCGATCACCCGGCTCGTGATCGCGAGCCGGCTGACCGCGGCGATGCTCGGCAGCGCTTCGCCGCGAAAGCCGAGCGAGTCGAGGCGGTCGAGGTCGTCGAGCGCCGCGATCTTGCTGGTGGCGTGGCGCTCGAGCGCGAGTGGCAGATCCGACTCGGGGATCCCGTGTCCGTCGTCGGCGACGGTGAACGCGTGATCGAGCGCCCGCTCGACCCGCACTTCGACGTAACGCGCGCCCGCATCCAGCGCGTTCTCCAGCACTTCCTTCAACGCGGACAGCGGCCGATCGATGACTTCGCCGGCGGCGATGCGCGAGGCGGTGTCGGGCGGTAGCCGCCGGATCGGACGGTGGGATGGCTCGCTCATGCAGGGCGCCGAGCATTGCAGGCGCGCGCATGAGGGTCAAGGAACGCCGCGCGCGTGAAGCGACCTGCAGCCGGCGAGCGGTGAGGCGGGATGCGAAACGCTAGGAGGCGGCGATCCAGGCGCCCGCGGTGGTGAGGAACGCCTCGCCTTCGGCGGGCGAATGCATCTCGATCCGCTCGTCGGTCATCGCTGGCGCGGGCGTTGTCTGGCCACTCTCGTGCCAGACGCGCTCCCACAGAACCATCAGGCGGCGGCGCGCGTTCGTGAACGCGTCGCGGGTTCCAGCGGTGAGCAGCACGACGGTGTTCGGGCCGGGGATCGTGATGCAGTCGGTGTCGCGGAGTTGACCGGGCAACTCGCGGGACAAGTCTGCGAACGCCGCTTCGCCCCCCGCGAAGGTCAGACGGTGGAGGGCGAAGCGCATCCCGTCACGACGGTTTCGTTCCAGGGCTAGCTCCAGCCGCAGCGAGAACTCCTCGATCGAGAGCCACCCGGTTTGCGGTTTCGCGAGCATCGGAAACGCCGCGGACGCGATCTCGCGGTCGTGCTGATCCCACGTGCTGCGCAAATCCTCGACGGTGCGTTGCCAGGCGGCCCACCCCGACGGTGGCTCGATCCCGGCTGCCGCCAGCACGCCGCGCCGCTGTGGAGTGCGAAACGGCCAGGCGCCCCACGCCTTGCCCGGCGAGCCCGAGATCGAGCCGACGATCTGGGGGGTCCCGAGCTGAATCGCGAGCGCGACCAGTCCCTTGAGCAACGGATCCTGCGGGCCGACTTCGACCACCAGCTCGAGCTGGTCGTGACCCCCCATATGCAGCTCCGCGCGCCCGGCGCCGGTGTCGTGCATCAACTCGCGCAGCGCGGTCTCGAGACCCTGGCGGTCCTCCGTGGTGGGAAAGTTCTCGAGGCTTGGTATCACGAGCTGCCGTTCGCCGCGCAGCGTCACCGGCTGCGGCTCGCTGGGCGCCTCGCTCGAAAGATCCGACAAGGCCTTTTCGACCAGCGCGTCGAATGGCTCGCCGCCGAGCGTCGTCTCGAACGCGGCGGCGTGCACCGCCAGCGGGGCCTGCACGCCGGGAGTCGTATCGGCGGCGAGCCCGCCGCCGGCCAGGAAGGATTGGGGGGAGACGCTCGGCGTTCCGAGCGCCAGCAGCAACCCTTCGATCTGGGTCCGGCGCGCGCTGCGCTCGCTGACCAGGGCCAGGTCGAAGATCTCGCGGGTGAGGTCGGCGAGGTCCACCGTGCGGGGCAGACCGCACAGTTCAGCGAGCCGGACGCCGGCGTCGTCGGACCGCTCCCCCGCGACCAGCCGCACGGAGAATCCGGGTTGCTGCAGGAGCTGGGGAAGGAGGTCCGCGTCCTGCCAGTCGAAATCGACCAGCACGACGCGCCGCGGAGCGCCGTTGGCCGCGCTCATGAACGAGAACTCCTCGAATCGCCGCGGCAGGCTGGTGACATACCCTCGAATCGGCAGGTCCCGGCCGCGAGTTGAGCCACAGTCTCCAGATCCACGTCCGCCTGGACGCTCCCATCCGACGAATCCGGGGAGCGAGCTCGGCTTCCGTCAGTCCGGCAGCGGTGGCACAACCACGGAGCGCAGGTCCTGGTCGAGAATGCGCACCGGGAAGCGACGCTTGAGGTCGTCGAAATAGCGGACCATGCTCCTCTCCACTGCCAGCCGCCGTTCATTGTCGGTCGTGTTCGCGAGCTCGACCCGATGCGGCTCGCGGCGCTCCTCGATGCGGAGCTTGACCCGACCGCTCGGCAGCGCGACCCATTGGGAGAGCCGCCCCGGCGCCAACGCGCGTCCCCCGACGCTGGTGACGAGTGAATCGATGGTCTTGGACGGACCGACTCTCGGCAATGCCTGGCCTGCCTTGAAATCCTCGAGCGTCTGGAGCCCGCCCCAGAGCGTCGCCAGGCTGTCGAGCGACCAGCCGGATGCGAGCATCGAATCCAGCTCCGCCGTCTTGGCGTCGATCGCGCGCGTTCCAGCTTCTCCGAGGTAGCGCTCCACCGCCGCGGGGCGGGCGTTTTCCCAGGTTGGAGCGCGTGCCGGCGTGATGCTGTCCACCCACGTGACGACGTAACCGAGCCCGCGGTACTGCTGCGAGCCGGTGACGAACTCTCCGGGCTTCAGCTTCTCCATTTTGGAGAAATACGGGCCGAGCTCGGTGAGCAGGTTCGCCTTGTCGCCGATGCTGTGCTGGTTGTGCAGGATCTCGACCCCGAGCTTGCGAGCAGCCGCCCGCGCTTGCGCCGGCGTCCTGCACGCGCGGTAGATACTGTCGGCGCGGAACTGGGAGATCTGATCGCCCTTTTCGCGCGCCGCGTCCATGCCGATGTTCGTGTAGCCCTGCATCAACGGCTGAGCCACTTCCGGAAGATGCTCGAGACACTTGAGGACGTGATAGCCGACCTGGCTCCGGACCGGACCCGCCACCTCGTCGGGCTCCATTTGGAATGCGGCGCGCTCGATCTCCGGCAGCATGACGCCGCGGCCGAACGGGCCGAGGTCGCCTCCGTCGTGCTTCGTCGGCGTGTCATCGCTGTACTGCTCGGCGAGATCGATGAAAGACTCGCCGGCGCGTGCGCGGCGCAGCACCTCGTCCGCGCGCTGGCGAGCCGCGGAGTCGGCGCGCGCGTCCGAGCCGGCGGGCAGGATCAGGATGTGGCGGACCCGTACTAGCTCGGGCGCCGAGTAGCGCTCGCGATGCTTCTCGCGGTACTGAACAATCTCCTTGCGCGTGAGGGGAATCGAGATCGGTTCCGGGGGCGACACGACGAGCCGGGAGAAGTGGATCACGTTGCCGAGTTTGAACGGCTCCGGATCGCGCTCGAACAGCGCGCGGGCGCCGTGTTCATCCTCCAGCGCCTTGCGCGCGGCCGCCCGATTCGCCAGCAGCGGGCGCGCCGCGGCGAAATCCGGAACGTGGTCCGGGACCTCGCCGATCACCTGGTAGACGACAGCACCCTGCCGGTACCGGACGATGCCGGCCCCCCGCGCGTAGCCGCGCACGGTCAACGTGTCGGTGAGCGCCCGCCCCGCGAGACCCGTATCGACCGCGCCGCCGGCAGGCACCGGGCCCACCTCGCGCACAGTCGTCATGCGGCGCTCGAGCGTGGCGTCGCGCTGGTTTCGGCTCCACGCCGTTTGCAGCCGGCCGGCTGCGTCGCGCACGAGATCGGCGCGGCGCTCGCGGCGCCACCATTCGACCAGCTCCTCCTGGATCTCCGACAGCCGGCGGGCCACGACTGCACCCTTGACGGGGTCGAACGACGAGTAGTCCGCCAGGTGCGCTCGATAGAAAAGATCGAGCTCCGTCGCCGAAGGCACACCCGGATCGAATGACGCGCTGTCGGCCACGGCATAGCGGATCCGGTAGGCCGGGGCCCGCAGGCTGTCGCGGACCTCGTGATAGAGCGCCCGCAGGAGTCGGTCCTCACGCTGCGATCGCGCGATCGTGCGTAAGTGGTTTCGGATGTTCCCCGCGACGTCCTGCATGGGAGCGATTCGTGACGTTCTCACGTCCTCGACTCGCACCAGCAGCCAGCCCGGTACGCCCCGCACCGGCTCGGCGAGCCATCCGCGCGCCTTCAGGACGGTCGCCTGCGCGCGTGCATCCCCGCGCCAATAGCTCGGGAACTCGCCGCTCCGGACGATCTCGTTGCGGCGGATGCCGCCCATCTCGGAGCCGAGTGCGTCGAGGTCGGTCCCCCGTTTGGCCTCCGCCAGGGCGCTGTCGGCGCGAGCGCGCATGCGCTGCTCCCAGGCGCGCACGGCGTCCGGTTGGTTTGCGCGCGAATCCGGCAGCCGCGGGAGGTGAACGAACAGCACGGTCAGCGTCGCTTCGTCCGGGATCCGCAGGTTGTCGATCTGGGCGCGGTATTCAGCCAGCACTTCGCTCTCACGCGGTTCGGGATGGCCGCCGTCGAACTCGCTGCCCCGCAACGCGAGGTAGCTCACCCGCCCGCGCGTCAGTTTTCGGAGCGCGCGCTCGCGAACCTGATCCTCGCTCGGCCGATGCTGATTCTCGATCGACTGCTGGAGACGCTGCGCCGCCAGATTGAGCTTCGCCAGGCGGAGCGAGGAAGCGTAGCCCTTGGAGTTCCCGGTCTTGAACGCCAGGAACCGTGCGCGATCGAACTGTCCGTCGCG
Source organism: Candidatus Limnocylindria bacterium (assembly GCA_035632955.1). Taxonomy (GTDB): domain Bacteria; phylum Eisenbacteria; class RBG-16-71-46; order RBG-16-71-46; family RBG-16-71-46; genus DASQFU01. The sequence continues at coordinate 8,094 of DASQFU010000090.1, read as the reverse complement.
CTGCAGTGCGGGGTCGCGCTGCAACTCCGCTTCGGCTTCCGCGTCGGTGACCGTGAGGCCGCGACGCTCCACTTCGAGCATCAGGAGTCGATGACGGATCATGTTTTCGAGCAACTGGCGGCGGATGACCGGCTGAACCTCCGCCGGCGGCTCGGCGCCGGTGCGCGACTTGAAGTCGGCCATCAACCGGCTGGAGCGCTGGTCGTACTCGGCGCGCGTGACGCGCAGCGACCCGACCGTCGCGACGGCCGTCTCGGTTGCGGGCGTCCCACGCTCCTGTGCGAGCGCCGCCCAGGCCGCGCAGGCCGCAACCGTCACCCCGATCCATTTCCAGGTCTCTCGTGCTCGAACGCTCACCCTGTGCCTCCGCCTGCTTGACGCCTTCACGCGGCCCTGCCTAGGTTGCCACCGACATGTGGACTCTCGAACGCGCACCCGAGCCGCCCGTCTGGTTCCCCGCGACCCCGATCGCGGGCAGCCGACTATGCTTCACCACGCGGCGCGGCGGCGTCAGTGTTCCACCCTACGACTCGCTCAATCTCGGCCGCTCGAGCGGCGACGATCTCGACGCCGTCGAGGGCAACCGTCGCTGGATTCTCGAGCGAATCGGCCTCGCCCCCGACGCGCTCGCGACCGTCGGCCAAGTGCACGGCGGAGAGGTCCAGCGAGTCGATGCTCCGGGCCACACTCCAGGTTGCGACGCGCTCGTCACTCGCACCCCCGTCCTGGCCCTCGCCGTATCCGCTGCCGATTGCCTGCCGATCCTCTATGCCGCTCCGGGAGCGGTCGCAGCCGCCCATGCCGGTTGGCGCGGCTTGCTCGCCGGCATCGCTGAGGCGACGCTGCGCGAGCTGTCCGATGTCGCGATCGTCTCGCCGCTCCGGATCACGGCTCATCTCGGGCCTTGCATCCGGTCGTGCTGCTTTCAAGTCGGCCCGGAAGTCGCGCGCCGGTTTCCGGCGGCGTTCGTCACCACTCGAGATGGCGCCTCCTACGTCGACCTCCCCGGCGTCGCGCGACGCCGTTTGCTTGACGCCGGCATGTCCGAGGCGGAGATCCACGACACCGGCGCCTGCACTGCCTGTGAGCCGCATTGGTATTTTTCGCACCGCCGCGACCGAGGGCGTACCGGCCGGATGTGGGGCCTGGCCGCACGAATCCACTAGCTGCGCTTGACGTTGTTTTGACTCGCCGATGTGAATCGGGCCGGGCAGTATAGCAACTTCGCGCTCGTCGAGAAGCGAACCGCGCGGCGGGAAGTGTGCAAGACCGGCTCGGCTCTTGCGACAAGCTGGGGCGGGTGGCTAGACTGCAGGTCTCGACGAGCGGGCGTGCCGCCCGCCGTTCCAAGGAGGATGAAGCATGCGATTCTGGACCGTGAGCACTCTGGTGCTCGCCTTTGCGGCGGCCGATGCCGGCGCCGCCGATCCGCCGTCCAAAGCGCCCGCGACCAAGACGGCCGCGCCGCAGGCGACTGCGGGCCCGCAAGTGGCGGTGCTCGAAACCACGCTCGGCAAGATCGTGATCAAGTTCCACGAAGCCGACGCCCCTAAAACGACCGCAAACTTCAAGAAGCTCGTGCGAGAGAAGTACTACGACGGGACCTGTTTCCACCGCGTGATCCCGGGCTTCATGATTCAGGGCGGGGATCCCAACAGCAAGAACGCCAATCCCGCGGACGACGGTGTCGGTGGGCCCGGCTACACCGTTCCGGCCGAGATCAAGCTCCCTCACCTGCGTGGCTCGGTGGCGACGGCGCGGCAAGGAGATGGAGCGAATCCGACTCGCGCATCGAGCGGTAGCCAGTTCTTCATCGACGTCGCTCCTCAGGCTTCGCTCGACAAGGGCGGGTACACGGTGTTCGGCCAGGTCATCGAAGGCCTGGACGTCGTCGACAAGATCGTCGCCATGGGCACCGACTCCAGCTTGCCCTCGGCGAATGGCGGCGGGCGCAATCCCGGCAAGAAGGCGCAGATCGTCAAGGCGACGCTCGAGCCGGTCGCCAAATACGATAAGCCGGCGCCAGCGCCGGAAAAGAAGGCCGGGGAAGGCCACTAGCCGGCTGGAATGGAAGTGCTCGGGCCACGGCGCTTCGCCGTGGCCCTTTTTTGCCTTCGGTGACGATGGTCTGCTCGCGGAATCGATCCTCAGCGCGCCGCCGTATCGCGTGCGTCGGGATCGAACGCCGCGGCCTCGTCGTCCTCGGACCAGGTCGAGAGCCCGAGTTTCGCCGTGGCCGCGAAGAACGTTGCCAGGAAGTCCGGCGCCTCCTGACCGGTCTCCAGCCACGCGATCTCGGCGATCTCCCCCAGCGTGCGGCGACCATCGCACGCGTACCAGGCGACGCTTGCGAGCACGGCGGCGTCCGCGGCCTGCGCGTCGAGACGATGCCAGCGTTCCCGCGTCTCCTTGTCCGACCGGTCGAACCCGGGTAACAGGTGGCGTTGATCGTGAAGCGGCGCGGCGACGAGACGCGCCGGCCTCGCGGAGGATCCCGAGCCGGGTCGCGCGCCCGGGCCCGCCTGCAGGCCTTCGCGTTGAACGAACGCCTCGAGCTCCCGCCGAGCGGCCGCGACGCGCTCGGCATCGACCCCGAGCCGCGCCAGGCTTCCGAGTCCCGCCAGCCCGCGGCGGCGCTCGCGCTCGAGCTGCCACGGCGCGCGCTCGGCATCCGCCGCGCGCAGCAGGCGCTGCCGGGCGCCGCGGCCGACGGCGTCCAGCAGCCAGTGCCGCTCGGGTCTCGCGGCCGAGGCGACGAACGCCGCATAGGTGGCCGCGCAGCGGACCGCAAGCTCCAGCGAGGCGGGATCTGTCTTGTCGGGCGTGTCGTGCGACGTGTGGTAGTAGCGATCGGGCCATTGGATCAGCATCGGGCAGGGAACGCCCAGGGCCGGATCGGTGAACACGACATGGTCGCTGCCGCCCGAGTAGGGGACTTCCGCCATGCGCGTGCGCGAGTAGTGCCCGGGCCCCGAATACGAGCGCACCCAATCCACGGCCCGCTCGCGGACGCGCACCAGCAGCTCCTCGCCGAACGAAGCCGAGAACCAGGGCGGATGCTCGACCAGCAGTGTGCTGCCGCACCGCTCCTGGTCCTGTCCGACCATGTCGAGGTTCACGGCCGCGAGCAATCCGCGCGCACGCGCAGCATCGTGAGCGAGCCACGCGTAGGTGCCGGTCAGCTCCGGCACCCAGAGAAATCGCAGGCTGGGTCCGAGCTCGAGCTCGCCGCGTGACCGCAACGCCGCCAGCACCCGCGCGCATTCGAGCACGGCCGCCGCGCCGGACGCGTTGTCGTTCGCGGAGGGTTGCGGATGACAGAGGTGCGCGAGGATCAGCACCTCGCCGGGTGCTTGGCCCGGGATGCGGGTCGAGAGCAGGGGGACGTCGGTCGTGAACGCGCGGGATTCGATCTCCACGTCGAGCTCCGGGCGCGCGCCCGAGCGCAGCCGCTCGCGCACGCGCTCGCCGGCACGTGGCGAGAGCACGAATCCCCAGGCGCGCGGCTCCTCCCCGTTCCACCAGAACGAGGTGTAGGTCAGCGCGTCGGGATCGTCGAATCGGTCGCGCACCGGCGGCAGCAGCCGCCGCCCGTCGTAGAGCAGTCCGGCGGCGCCGCGCTCGACGACCGCGAGTTGATGGACCCGCTGCACCACTCCGCCGGTCAGGACCACCGCGCCTTTCACATCCACGCCTGCGTAGTTCGCGTCTTCCGTGCCGTCGTCCACGACCACGATCGGGTAACGGCCGCGCGCCGGGGCGCTGCGCAGGATCAGGGACAGCTTCTCGGCGCCGTAGTCACAAACGCGTTGGCGCGTGTCGCCGTCCACGAACGTCGCGATGGCGTGGGTGCACTCCCAGCCTTCCGGCATCAGGTAACCGAGGCTGCGGGTGCGGCCATCGCCGGGAACCTTCTCGACCTCGACGCCGAGGCCGAGCGCTTCGAGCTGATCGGCCATCCAGTCGGCGGCCTGATCGTAGCCGGGGCTGGCCTGAACGCGATGGAAGCGCGCGAGCGCGCGAACCGTCTCGAGCGCGCGCGGGCCGGAAGCTTCGCGACGCACGCGTTCGAGCACACCCTGGAACATGCCGGTGAACCCCCTCCGTGCTAGAGGCTCGGCCCGCGCGAGCGATCGTGTCGATGCTTCCACCCGAGCGTCACGGCCAAAGCCATGGGAACGCCGTATTCGACCCAACGCCACGCGAGCGGAAGATGGAAGCGGCCGCCTTCCAGCGGCGGCGCGAGCAGGCCATAAGATAGAACCGCGGTCAGTGAAAGCAAGAGCCACGGAGCCGAGGGGCCGAGCGGCTCGAGCGCCAGCGCCCAGCCGAGATACCAGGGATGCACGACCGGGCTCACGAGCAGTGACGTGCGGAGCGCGAGCCGTGTCCCGTTCGCCGCACTCCAGCGTCGCACCAGGGCGAACGCGATCGCGATCGCCACCAAAGCGAGCGCCAGGGTGCGCGCCGCCGCGAAGCCGCCCGTCCAGTGCACGAGGTAGTGGAACACCAGCTCGTTGTTGCGCCAGGCGCGCCAGTACGCGGTGAGACCGGAATCGGCTCCGCGTGTCGCGATCCAGAACCAGCCGAGCCCTGCGGCGAGCAGGCCGAGGCACAGGACCCGCGCGCGCCACGGCCAGCGGCGAAGCAGAAATGGCAGCGCGAGCAGCGGGACGAGCTTCACGAGCGCGCCGGCGGAGAGCGCCCCGGCCGAGAGCAGCGGCCGGCGCTCCGCCCACATCAGCGCCAGCACCAGCCACAAGAGCGCGGTGGGATCGTTGTGGCCGTTGCCCGCGTACTCGATCAGGACGAGCGGATTCCATGCATACGCCATGACCGGCCAAGCACTCGCGCCGCGCGCCCGCGCCCACATCAGCAAGGCGACGATCAGCGCCAGATCGTGGAGCACGACCCAGAGCTTCATCGCCCAGACCGTCGGCGACAACCAGGCGACGAGCGCGAAGCCGGCGATCGAGAGTGGTGGATAGATGGTCGCGAGCTGCGGATGGTTCAGCCGCGGATGGACGACACGGTCACGCAACGGCGCGAGCGCGGGATCCGCCGGGGTCTGGCGGTACGGATCGCTGCCGTGGGCCGCGACCTTGCCCTCCCACACGTAGCGGTACACGTCGTCCGAGAGCGTGGGTGCGACCGGCAGCAGCGCGATCCGCGCCGCGAACGCGACGATCAGGACCACGGCCGGCGCGTTGGGCAGCATGGCCAGGCGGCGGATGCGCAGCAAGGCGACGGCGTAGAACACGAACGCCACCGCGAACAGCGCCTGAAACGTTCCGAGCTCGGCCGCCCACGCGGGCCTGCGCGCGAGCATCGCGGTCGTCAGCACCAATCCCGTGCCGAGCGCCGCCAGCTCGAAGGGCGGCGTCGCCACGGTGATGGGCGACGCGGCGGCGCTGCCACCCGGAACCAGCCGGAGAGGCGGGCGGGGCGGCTCCACGGCCGGATCTCAGCGTGCCGCGGGGATCGTCACACGGACCGCGCGGGTCGAGGTGTTGCCGGCGCGATCGACAGCGCGAAATGAAATCGTGTGCTCGCCGGGCTCGAGGTCGGCAAGCCGGGCGCGAAAACTCAGCGCCTTGTCGTCCGCGAGACCGCCCTCGGGAGAGACGGGCCGCCACGCGCCGTCGTCGAGCGAGACTTCGAGCCGGCTCAGTGTGCTGCCGCCGTCTTCCGCCCGGCCCGAGAGCTGCGCCGCCCCGCGCTCGCCGCGAGCCAGCAGCTCGGTGACCGCGGGCGGCGTGTTGTCCACGGTGAAAGGCTCGCTCAGCGCTTCCCCCGTCAGCTCCTCGCCGAGCGGGTTCTCCACGCTGTCGCTGGCCTGGACGCGCACGCGATAGCGGCCGTCCGGCAGGGCGCTGGTGTCCCACGTGAACGACGTCGCTTCGAGATCCTTGCCGACCGACAACCATTCGCTCTCCCCTTCGGGACGCACGTCGATACGGTAGCGCATGGCGTCGCCGTTGGGGTCGGTGCCGCGCCACTGGAGCGTGCGCAGGCCACGCGCCCATACCGGCAGCGCGCGCAGCGAGGTCTGAGACGTGGTGGAGATCGAGTACTCGACCCGCTGCCCGCCGCTCAAGGTCTGGGTCACCGGCTCGCTCCGCGGTTGCAGGTCACCTTCGCGAAACCCCGTGCCCTGCGGCGCGACGGCGAGCTCTTCGACCCGCGGCGGCAGGTTGCGTTCCCGGTAGGCAGCCTCGACGGTCTCGACCCGGGGCTCGCCGCCTTGCAGCGTCAGCTTCCATTGCAGGTAGCGGGCGGACGGCGAGGGGACGCGGAAGCCATGGTCGCGCTCGGCGCCGCGCTCCCAGCGGCTCCAGGTGGTGTCGGGCGGGTCGGTGTTACCGCTGCGCGTCTCGATCTGCACCCGGCCGCCGCGCGCCTCGCCGAGCCAGCGGACGCGACCGAAGCTCGCGAAACGCCGGGCGTCCAGCGCCGGCGACAGCAGCTCGCCGCGCTCGGCGCGATCCGGTCCCAGCCGCCACAACACCGCGGGATTCGAGGCGGCGGCATAGACGCGCTGCCCCGCGTCCACGGCCAGCGCGGTGATCTGTCCTTGCGGTGCCGCCAGCCATTGCGCCGCGTGGTGCGGGCCCGCGAGCTCGAATACGCTGGCTCGGTTGCCGGTGGCGGCCAGAATGCCCGACTTGGTGCGCGCCAGCGCGAACACGAACGGTTGCGGCGACGTGAAGTGCGTCGCAGCGGAGCTGTCGGGCACGATCCGGTACACGACCGCGCGCGCTCCGGTGACGGCGCTCTTGACCGGCTGCGGCGCTTCGTCCTTGGCGTCGTCCTCGCTCACCGCCGATGCGCTCAGGGCCGCGGCGTACAGGGCGCCGTCGGCGCCGAGCGCGAGCGAACGAATCTCGTCCTCGGCGGCGTCGAAAGCGGTGCGCAGCGAGCCGTCGCCACGGACATGAAAGACGCGTCCCTTCGAATCCCCGCCCGCGAACGCGCCCCCCCGACCATCCGGGATCAGCGACACCAGATTGCTTTCGTCGCTGTCGAGCACGACCCGGACACGGTTACCCTCGATCCGGAGCAGGCGGCCGCGCGTGCCGGTCGCCGCATACCACGCGCCGCGCCCGGCCGGCGCCACTCCCCACACGTAGCGCTCGCCGGTCCGAGCGACGAGGCTCGTGTCGCCCCGGGCGCCGATGCGGTAGACGAGACCTTCGGGTCCCGTGCCGGCGACAAGGCCGTCGCCGTCGCGGGCCAGCGCCAGCACCTGTCCGACCGGCAGGCGTACCCAGGGTCGCACGCCGCCGCCTTCCGTCCAGCGTTCGATACGCCCGCCGTTGCCGGCCAGCGCCACCGAGCCGTCGCCCATCACCGCCAAGGCCCAGATCACGCTCAGGCTCTCGGCGGGGCTCGACGCCGTGCGCGGTCCCAGCGTCAGCGCGCCGTCGTGTCCGACGATCACTCCTGAGGCTTCGGCTTTCGCGTAGTCGGCGAAGCCGTCCGTGATCCAAAGTTGGGTATCGGTTGCGCCGGCCGTGCGCCAACCGAGCGTCGCGACCGCCAGTGCGGCCAGCACATGCACCTGATCTCTGACTCGGAACACTAGCGAGCCTTGGTATCCACGGTCACCTCGAGTTGAAGCTCGCCTCGCACCGGGCCGTCGAACTCGACGCGTTGCTCGCTCGACACGACACGGTCGCCGCGCCGCGAGCGATCGCCTGCGGTCTGACCGCTGGCGAGCACGGCAAGCGCAGAAGTCGGCAGCTCGGGATAGTCGAGGCCTCCCGCGGTGACTTCGGGCGCCTTCGCGATCAGTGCGCCGTAGAGGCGGTTCGAGGTTCGCATCTCGGCCATGCGGCGCCACGCCTCGTCGAGCGAGATCGGCCGGTAGCGGGCCGGCAGCCGCTCGGATTCGTAGCGCGTCAGCTCCGGTCCGCCGCCGAGCCACAGCACGTAGCGTCCGTCCGGAAACTCTTCGGGCACCGGCAAGCGGAGCGTGTGCGTCTCGCGCCCTCCCCGCCAGCGCTCCACTTCGCAGCGAACCGTTACGGTTCCGCCGGGCCGCACCGAGGCGCCGAGGACCTCGGCGGAGCGCAGTGTCCACAGCTCGCGCCG
>DASQFU010000089.1:0-7763 GCA_035632955.1 Candidatus Limnocylindria bacterium | reverse complement strand
CAGTGGGCGGGAAGGGACGAACTGGCCGGAAAGAAGCAGCGAACCGAAAGAGAATGGTCGGGGCGAGAGGATTTGAACCTCCGACCCCCTGGTCCCGAACCAGGTGCGCTACCAGGCTGCGCTACGCCCCGACGGTTACTCTCGGTTGTCGTCCGGGTTCGACGCTTCCGCCCACCCGTCGCGCCCCAACAGAGGCACGAAGCGGCATTCGCCATGCCGGCGTTGCTCCCAGCGGTCGCCAGCAAGCCGTCGCCACACCTCCAGATGTTGAAGGCTGTGTCCCCCTACGGGTATGACGAGAACACCCCGCTCCTCCAGTTGCGCGCGAAGCGCGTCAGGGACACGGGGTGCTGCCGCAGCGACGAGGACCCTAGCATAGGGTGCGAATTCCTGCCAACCCAGCGTGCCGTCGCCATGTCGCAACGCGACGTTGCGCACACCGAGCGTCGCGAGTCGCTCCTGTGCCGCGCGCGTCAGCTCCGGCATGCGCTCGACACTGAACACGCGCTCCACGAGCTGCGCGAGGACCGCCGTCTGGTAACCACTGCCGGCGCCGATCTCGAGCACCCGGTGATGTGGCTCGAGCTCCGCGAGCTCCAGCATGTGCGCGACGATGTAAGGCTGCGAGATGGTCTGGCCGCCGATCGTGGGCAGCGCGTGATCGCCATAGGCGCGAGGCCACAGCGCCGGATCGAGGAACGCGTGGCGCGGCACGCTCCTCATCGCGTCGAGCACGCGCGCGTCGCGGATACCGCGCGCCACGAGCTGCTCCTCCACCATGCGCCGTCGCGCGACTCCGAACGGGTCGCTCCGGCCGTTCGCGGGCAAACCACCATCGCTTCCGGCCAGCGCGGTCATGGCTGCAGGTCCCACTGCGCCATGTCGGCCATGGCGCGATAGTCGGAGAGGTCGAGCACCAACGGCGTGACCGAGATGTAGCCGTGCTCGACCGCGTGGAAGTCGGTCCCCTCGTGCGATTCCCACACCGGCTTCTCGCCACCGATCCAGTAGTAGGCGCGGCCGCGCGGATCGACCTTCTCGATCAAGCTGTCGCTGTAGACCCGAGTGCCGAGACGCGTGAGCTGCACGCCCTCGATCTGCGCCCACGGGCGGTGCGGAAGGTTGACGTTGAGCACCCCCTTGGGCGGCAGACCGCGCCGCAGCACCTGCTCGGCGAGCCGCGCGACGAAGCGGGCCGGTTCCTCGAAGTCGGCAAGATCGCGGGTCACGAGCGAGACTGCGATTGCCGGAACGCCTTGCATCGCTCCCTCGATCGCCGCCGCCACCGTGCCCGAGTAGAAGACGTCCTCGCCCATGTTGGGACCGTGGTTGATGCCCGACACCACCAGCTCCGGTTTCTCGGGGAGCAGACCGTTGAACGCGATCAGCACACTGTCGGTCGGCGTTCCGTCGATGCTGAAGCGATTGCCTTCGTGCCGGTGAATGCGGAGCGGGCGATGCAACGTGAGCGAGTGCGAGGTCGCGCTCCGGTCCCGGTCGGGCGTGACGACCGTCACGTTGCCGAGCGGCTCGAGCTCGCGCCGCAGCGGACCGAGCGCCGGCGCATGGATGCCGTCGTCGTTCGTGACCAGGATGTTCACGCCGTCGCTTCCACGCGGCGCCGCGCGCGCGCGGCCCGCATCGCCGGCGGCGGCCGCAGACCCTCGAGGGTCAGCCTCGCCAGCACCCCGACGATGCGGGGCACGTCACGAACACTGCTGAGCTGACTCTTCTCTTCGCCGTAGACGGTCGGAATCTCGACCTCGGCGAGCCGGAAGCCGAGGCGCGCGGCCCGCACCACCACCTCCGACTCGAACTCGTAACGTCCAGGCGTCACCGGCGTGGCCTCGATCAGGGTGCGCCGATAGAGTCGAAAGCCGCACTGGCTGTCGGACACCTGCTGCCCCGCGAGCCGTGAAGCCCAGCCGGAGGAGAACCCGTTCGCGAACCGTCGCGTCCACGGCATGTCGGGGGTGCGCGCGCGCCGCCCGAGCACCAAATCCGCCCCACCTTCCGCGGCACGCACGAACGCCGGCAGGCATTCGGGCGGATGCTGGCCGTCGGCGTCCAAGGTCACGATCGCATCGTACTCGGAAAGCGCCTCGAAGCCCGCGAGCAGAGCGTGGCCCTTGCCGCGATTGGCGGCGAACGAGAGCACGCGCACGCCCATCTGGCGCGCGACCTCGGCGGTCGCATCGCGCGAGCCGTCGTCGACCACCAGCGTGTCGGGCACGGTGTCGAGCGCCCGCAGCCGCAGCAACACCTCGCCGAGGTGCGCGGCCGCCTGATACGCGGGAATCAGCGCGGCGACGCGCATCCGTCGGTCTCTCCGAGGAGCTTCGTTACGCCCATCACCCGAGGCTCTCCGGCAGCGGCTCGAAGCCGAACCACTGGCCTGGATAGCGCATCAGGAATCCCCGTAGCGCTGCGCGCCCGCCGCCGGTGACGCGCTCGGCGGCCAGTGGCGGCTCGAAGCACGCGGCGTAGCGCCCGGGCGCCAACCGCACCATCACCGCCGGCACCACCACGGCCCCGGTTCGCCGTGCCAGCGCCGCCGCCCACGCGCACACCGGCACCCCCGCCGCCGCGCGAGCGCCTGGGCGCATCCCGCGCGCCGGGCGATCGCCCATCAGCGCCACCCATTCGCCGCGGCGCAGCGCGCTCGCCACGCGCGGCCAATGCGGAGCGCCCGCCAGGACGCCGACGCCGCGCTGCTCGCGCCGTCGGCGGAACAGGGTCTCCACGAACCAACTCGCGTGCGGGCGCGCGAGTAGATGGATGCGCTGGCCGTGTGCCGCGAGATACGCCGCGCCCCACTCCCAGTTGCCGAGATGGACCGACAGCAGGATCACGCCGCGTCCCGCGTCGCGCGCCGCCTGCAGGTGATGGGCGCCGCGCACTTCGATCGCCGACTCGAGCGCTCGCACGTCGAGGCGTGCGAGCCGCAGGAAGTCCACGAACGACAACGCGAAGTGCTCGAAGGCGCCCAGCGTCCGGGCACGCAACTCGCGCGGCGAGACGCCCGGAACGAGCCGCCCGAGATTCGCTTCGAGCGTGCGCCGAGCCTGCGGCCGGAGCCGGAACCACAGACGCGCGAGACGGACGGCCAGCGCGTCAGCCGCACGCGCGGGCATCATCATGACCGCGAGATCGGCGAGCCAGTAACCGAGGGTTGCGAGCATTCGAGGGGTTGGTCGCGGCGGGGAAGGAAATGGTCGGGGCGACTGGATTTGAACCAGCGACCACCTGCCCCCCATGCAGGTGCGCTACCAGGCTGCGCTACGCCCCGACCAAGAAAGGCACGGAGACATTAAGCGACGCCCTCGTGGTTCGCAAGGTCGCGCCCCGGAGCGAACGGCGAGATCGGTGAGCGAACGTGGCTCAGGGGCGCAGCGCGTTGCGGCGATCCCTCAAGCGAGTGAGGATCTGCTTGAGCTCCGACTTGACCTCGTGGAGGACGAGCTTGCGGTCGGCCTCGCCGAAGCCGATCTCGACTTGCGGCACTGACTCCTTGCGCTCGTCGAGCAACCGCCGCTTCGCACCCGCGATCGTGAACCGGCGCTGATAGAGCAGCTCCTTGATGTGCAGCAGGAGCTTGATCTCTTCGGGGCGGTACATGCGGTTGCCCGCCCGATTCTTCTTCGGGTGCAGCATGCTGAACTGCGTTTCCCAGTAGCGCAACACGTGCGGCTTGACGCCGACCAGCTCGCTCACCTCGCTGATCGGGCGGTACAGCTTGGAATCCGACTCGGTTTGGGTGCTAGACACGGCCGGCTCCCCCCTTCCATTCCTCGCTCTTGAGGTCTCGGCTCATCAACGCCTCCAGGGCTTCGCGTGGGCTTCGCCCCTCGAGCAGGACCGCGCTCACCTGCTCCGTGAGTGGAATGTCGACGCCCCGCTCGCGTCCCAGATCACGCGCGGCGCGCGCGGTGTTTACTCCCTCCGCGACCATCACCATGCTGCCGAGCACCTGAGCGATGGTCTCGCCGCGACCGAGTCGCTCGCCAACGTGACGGTTGCGGCTGTGTCGACTCATCGCGGTGGTGATGAGATCCCCCATTCCCGTCAGTCCGTAGAACGTCTCACGCCGGCCGCCGAGCGCGACCCCGAGCCGTGTGATCTCGGCCAGCCCGCGCGTGAGCAACGCGCCCTTGGTGTTGTCACCGTATCCCAATCCATCGCACACGCCGGCGGCGATCGCGATCACGTTCTTGAGCGCCGCTCCGTACTCGCACCCCGCGACGTCGGTGTTCGTGTACACGCGCAGCCGCGAGGTCGAGCACAGCACCTGGACCGCCTGCGCCCGCGCGTCGTCGCGCGCCGCCGAGACGATCGAAGTCGGAATGCCGCGACTCACCTCTTCGGCGTGACTCGGACCGACCAGCAGCACCGGCTCGGGGGCTGCGAGCGTTTCCGAGAGCACGTCGGTCATGCGCTTGAGCGAGTCGAGCTCGAGGCCCTTCGAAGCGCACACCCATTGGCTTCGGATTCCGGTCGCGGCCACTCGGGTCGCCGCCGCGCGCATGGCATGCGACGGGACGACGAAGATCGTGAACTCCACCCCCGAGAGCGCCCGCTCCAGTTCTGGCAAAACATTAATACCGTCCGGGAGCCCTATGCCAGCCAAAAACTTCTGGTTCTCTCGCCGCTCGGCGATCTGATCCAGGTGTGGCCGGTCGTGGTCCCACAAGGCGACCGAGTGCCCGGCCTTGGCCAGATGCACCGCCAGGGTCGTGCCCCAGGACCCGGCGCCGAGGACGGCGACCGTGCTCACCCGCGGCTCCCGCCACGAAACGAGAACCGGCGCTCCTCGCCCCGGAGCAGGCGGCGCAGGTTCTCTCGATGGCGGACGATGACGAGCAGGGCGAGCAGCGTGCCGAGCGCGGCCGCAGGGCTCCACGGCCCGCCGGGTCCGGCTGCGATCAACGTGACTGCGAACGCCAGCGCCCCGAGCACCGAGCCGAGGGAAATGTAACGCGTGATCGCAACCGTGGCGGCGAACACCGCGACGAACACGCCGAACGCGAGCGGTGCGATCGCGGCCAGCACACCGACGGTCGTCGCCACGCCCTTGCCTCCCTTGAATCCGGCGAAACACGTCCACACGTGTCCCGCCACCGCGGCGAGCCCGACCGCGACCGCGCACGCCGCCGGGCCGCCGGCCCACTCCTGCGCCAGCGGCAGCTTCGGCACGAGCCAGGTCGGCACCGCTCCCTTCGCGATGTCGAGCAGCAAGGTGGCGACGCCGAGCTTGGGTCCGAGCGCGCGGTAGACGTTGGTCGCGCCGAGGTTCTTCGATCCTAGCTCGCGCACGTCCACGCCTCGGAACCAGCGCCCGAGCCACAACCCCCACGGCAGCGCGCCGGAGAGGTAGCCGATCAGGACCGGCACCAGATAGATGGGAAGCGGGGCCATCGCTCGGGAAGCGTCGACGTTCATTCGCTCTTCCGGATCTTGAATCGCAGCGGCGTGCCGCGAAAACCGAAATCATCGACGAACTGGAGCCAGAGGTAGCGCCGATACTGGTCGCTCAGACGTGAAGGCGCGTTCACGAACAACGTGAACTCGGGCGGCTTCACGTTGGTTTGCGTCACGTAGTAGAGCTTTGGCGTGCGGCCAAGGCGCGTGCTCGGCGCCGGTCGCCGGCGCTGGACCTCGGTCAGCCAGCGGTTGAGCGCGCTGGTCGAGATCTTGCGCGAGCCTTCCGCGACCCGCTCGCGGATCAAGCCCGAGAGGCGGTGGACGTGCGTGCCCACGGTCGCCGACACCGGCACCGCGGGCAGGTTGGCGAGCGTGGGATAGCGGCGTGCGCGGTCCGCGGCCAGATCCTTCCAGGCCTGCTCGCGACCTTCGATCAGATCCCACTTGTTGTAGAGCAGCAGCACGGGCCGTCCCGCGTCGAACGCCTCCTGCGCCAGTCGCGCTTCCTGGCGCAGGAACCCCTGGGTCGCATCGACGACCAGGCACGCGACGTCGGCGCGCTCGAGCGCCTGCAGCGCGCGCAGGCCGGCGAAGAACTCGGCCTGATCCGGAAAGTGCGCCTGCCTGCGGATGCCGGCGGTGTCCACTAGCACGAAATCGCCGTGCGGCGTGCTCCAGCGCGCGTCGATCGCATCGACCGTCGTGCCCGGCTTCGGCTCGACGATCACGCGCTCCTCGTGCAGCAGCGCATTCACCAGCGACGACTTGCCGACGTTCGGCCGGCCGACGATCGCGACCCGGGGCAGCGACTCCTCGGGTTCCGGTTCGTGAGGCGGCAGGCGCTCGAGCAACGTGTCGAGCAGATCGCCGATGCCGAGTCCGCCCTCCGACGAGATCGGAATCGGATCGCCGAGCCCGAGCCGGTAGAACTCCTGCGCCAGCGGGGCGCCGGTCTTGTCGACCTTGTTGACGACCAGCAGGCACGGCACGTCGCGGCGGCGCAGACTGCGGGCGATCGCGGCGTCCAGATCGGTGAGGCCGGTCTTGCCGTCCACCATGAACAGCACCGCGTCCGCGAGCTCGATCGCGAGCTCGGCCTGCCGGCGCACGACCGCTTCGCGCCCGGAGGCCGCGGTCGGCAGGAAGCCGCCGGTGTCCACGAGCACGAGTGGACGTCCCGCCCACTCCGTGCGCGCCGCGTTGCGGTCGCGCGTGATGCCGGGCCGATCGTGCACGACCGCGCGCCGGACGCCGAGCACGCGATTGAAGAACGTCGACTTGCCGACGTTCGGCCGGCCGATGATCGCGACCACGGCTGCAGGCATGGGAGCGCGGTCCTCTCGGCCGGGACGCGAGCGAGCTTCGGAGCGAGACCCGGACGTCCTGGTGGGTTGGTGTTTCGGTGCGGCTGGCTGGGAGAGACCCGGCGCGCCGCGTGATCGTGCCGCCTGCGCGGGCGCGCCTCGGGTCGCGAACGACATGGAGCGGGCAACGGGGTTCGAACCCGCGACCTCAAGCTTGGGAAGCTCGCGCTCTACCAACTGAGCTATGCCCGCATCCGCTAGTCCTTTCAAGCTCGAAGTTGAAGTTAAAGCCGAGCGCTACCAGTGTCAATCCCACCGCGTCCCTCGAGCCTCGCGCCGGCAATCGCGGCCGCCGCTGCGGCCTCGCACAGCGACTCGAGATCGCCCTTCGCCCCGTCGAGGCGCACGGTCTGCACCTGATGGCGAAACCAGGTGCGCTGGCGCTTCGCGAGTTGGGTGGTGCGCCGCCGGGTCGCGGCTTCGGCGTCGCCGCGCGTCAGGCGTCCCGCGAGCAGCTCGAGCGCCTCGTCGTAGCCGATCGCTCGCAATGCGCGCAACGCCGGCTCGAATCCTCGGGCGACCAGCGTCCGGGTCTCCTCGATCAGGCCGTGCTCGAACATGGCGTGCGTGCGTGAGCGGATCCGCTCGCGCAGCATCGCGGCCGGGATGACCAGCTCGAGCACCGTCCAGTGCTCGTCGGCCGGCGCGCGCTCCTGGCGCTCGTGCCACCACGACAGCGGCTTGCCGCTCGCATGCACCACCTCCAGGGCCCGCATGATGCGCTGGCGGTCGCGCGGGCCGAGCCGTGCCGCGGTTCCGGGGTCGAGCGCCGCCAGTCGCGCGTGCAGCGCCTCCGGCCCGAACGCCTCCAGCTCGGCCGCGATCCGAGCGCGCACCGCCGGATCCTTGGGAGGCTCGCCCGCCAATCCCTCCTGCACGGCGCGCAGGTAGAGGCCCGAGCCCCCGACGAGAATCGGAACGCGATGACGCGCGTGGATGCCGGCGCACGCCTCGCGACACGCGCGGGCGTACCAGCCC
>DASQFU010000088.1:0-9220 GCA_035632955.1 Candidatus Limnocylindria bacterium | reverse complement strand
CGTGGACGCGACGGCGGCCTGCACGCCCGAAGCGCGCGCCGATGCGGTCGCCCCGGTCGTGCGTACCGCCGCCGCGCGCGACCTCAACGCGGCCGGCGCGCTCGTGACGTCCGCGACCGTGCTCGCGATCGCGAACGACCTGGGTCAGTTCGCGTATCACCCCGATACCTATTCGCAGTTCACGTGCACCGTACGTTCGCAAGATTCGAGCGGATGGTGCGATCGCCACCGGCGCGACTGGCGAACACTCGACGTCGAGCGGCTCGGCGAGATCGCGGTGCGCAAGGCGGAGGGCTCGCGCCAGCCGCGCGACCTCGCGCCGGGCCGCTACACGGTCGTGCTCGAGCCGAACGCGGTGGCGGAGCTGGTCGCGTTCCTCGCGTCGCTCGGCCTCGGCGCTCAGAGCGAGCAGGAAGGTCGCTCGTTCCTCTCCGGCCGGCTCGGAGAGAAGGTCACCGGCGATTGGGTGGACCTGATCGACGACGCGTTCGATCCGCGCGGCTTCGGCCGGCCGTTCGACCACGAGGGCACGCCCCGCCGCCGTCTCACCTTGATCGAGCGCGGCGTCGCCCGCGCGGTCACGCACGACCGGCGCACGGCGCGCAAGGCCGGCATCGAGAGCACCGGCCACGCGTGCGCGCCGCCCGCGGTCGAGGGCCCCCTGCCCTACGACCTGGTCGTCCCGACCGGTCCCCACACGGTGGAGGAGCTGATCGCGTCGACCGAGCGTGGCATCCTGGTGACGCGCTTCTGGTACAACCGGGTCGTGGACGCGCGCAAGACGTTGATCACCGGCATGACGCGCGACGGCACGTTCCTGATCGAGAACGGACGCCTGAGCCACGGGCTCAAGAACCTGCGCTTCAACGAGAGCGTGCTCGACGTGCTGGCGCGGGTCGACGGCATCGGCAAGGACGCCGAGCCGACGGTGTTCGACTACGTTGGCAACTGCGTGATCGCACCGGCGCTGCGCGTACGGGACTTCAACTTCACCGGCACGACGCAGTTCTGAGTCGAGGGCTTCCCGCCGCGGGTCAGCGGTCGCGCAGCCGCCGCCACTGCTCCCCGATCAGGGTCTCGACGACGCCGAGCTCCGGCACCTTTAGCAGCCGCATGCATCCGTAGCCGGCGGCGACCGCGAACGCGAGCGCGAGCCCGACCGTGACCAGCTCCGGCGCCAGGCCGCGCTGCCATGCGTCGCCGGAGAGCCGAACGCCGAGCCAGCACGCGCCGCTCACGAGGCCCCCGGAGATCAGGACGCGGACCAGCGAGCCGGCGATGCGCCGCCCCTCGAGCAGCCCGATCCGCCGCCGCAGCAACAACGCGAGCTGGATCATATTGGCGAGCGCGGTCAGCGAGGTCGCGAGGGCGAGTCCCGCATGTCCCAGGCCGAGCCCCCGCAGCGGTCCGATCAGCAGCAGGTTGAGCCCGAGGTTGAGACCGACCGAAACGAAGCTCGCGCGCACCGGCGCGCGCGTGTCGCCCAATGCGTAGAAGGTGCGGGTCAGAATGCCGACCGCCGCGAATGCAGGCAGCCCGAGGCAGTACATCACCAGCGCATCGCCGGTGCGCACCGTGTCCGCGGAGACGAACCGCCCGTGCTCGTAGAGCAACGCGATCACCGGGCGCGCCATGGCTGCGAGCCACAACGCGGCGGGAATGGTGAGCAGGAACACCAGTCGCAGCGTCGCGGACAGCGTGGTCTTGAGCGCCGGCAGGTCGCCGGCGGCTGCGGCGCGGGACAGTCCGGTCATGCCGACGGTCGCGAGCGCGACGCCGAACACGCCGATCGGTAGCTGCATGAGCCGAAACGCGTACCAGAGCCACGACACGCTGCCTTGCTCGAGCAGGCTCGCGATCACCGTGCTCACGAATAGGTTGAGTTGCGTCGCGGCCAGGCCGACGGCGGCCGGCGCCATCAGCGCGGCGACGCGCCGCACGCCGGGATGGGCGCGCGGCCGCTCCAGGCGCAGCTGGAACCCGAGGCTCGCGAGCGACGGAAGCTGGACCACGAACTGCGCGATCCCGCCGAGCACCACGCCGAGCGCCATCGCCAGGATCGGCGGCTGCCCGAGCGCTTCGCAGGCCGGAATCAATGCGATGCCGCCCGCGACCATGCCGACGTTCATCCACGCGGGCGCCAGTGCCGGCACCGCGAACCGCCCGCACGCGTTGAGCATTCCCATCGCCGCCGCCGCGAGCGCCACCACGGGTAGGAACGGCAACATCACGCGTGTCAGCAGCACCGTGAGATCGAGCTTCCCCGGAATCTCGGCGAACCCGGGCGCGAACACCCGCACCAGCCACGGCGTCAGCACGTAGCCCACGACGCACACCGCGAGCAGCACGGCGCCGAGCGTGACCAGGAGCTGCCGGCCGAACTGCCACGCCGGCTCCGCGCCCTGGTTCTCCCGAACATTGGTGAAGGTCGGAACGAACGCGGACGACATCGCGCCTTCGGCGAACAGGTCGCGGAGGAGATTCGGGATCCGGAACGCGACGTTGAACGCATCGGTGGCGAAGCCTGCGCCGAACAGCGTCGCCATCACTTGCTCGCGCACGAGACCGAGCACGCGCGACAGCAGCGTCGCGGCGCCGACGGTGCCGGCGTGACGCGCGACCTTCAGCTCTTCGTTCATGTCGGAGCTGGCGCGCGTTGCGGGGGTCGGGTGTGCATGCTAGCGTGCCGCGCCATGTCTCCGGTGCAGGCCGCCGTTCTCGGTGCGCTCCAAGGAGTCACGGAGTTCCTGCCGATCTCGAGCAGCGCCCACCTGTACCTGATCCCGACCTTGCTCGGTTGGCGGTACGAAGGCGTCGCGTTCGACGTGGCGCTCCACTGGGGCACACTGATCGCGCTGCTCGCCGCGTTCGGGCGGGATTGGGTGATCCTCGCGCGCGACGCCTGGGCGCGCGAGCCGGAACGGCGCCGCGTGACGCGCGCCCTGTGGCTCAAGCTCGCGATCGCCTCGGTGCCGGCGGCGGTCGTCGGCCTGCTGGTGCAGGACGTCGCCGAGACGCATCTGCGCAGCGTGCCGCTCCAGGCCGTCATGCTGGCGGTGTTCGGCTTCCTGCTGTGGTGGGTCGACCGCGTGTGCGCCCCGGGCACCGAACAACCCGCGCCCGGCTGGCGCACGTGCCTGGTGGTCGGGTTCGCGCAGGCGCTGGCGCTGGTTCCCGGCGTCTCGCGATCGGGCGTGACGATGACGGCCGGACGAGCAACCGGGCTGTCGCGCGTGTCCGCCGCTCGGTTCTCGTTTCTGCTCGCGATGCCCATCACGTTCGGCGCCGGCCTGCTCGAGCTCCGGCATCTGTCGACGGAGCTGCCGGCCGCGACGCTCGCGATCGGCGTGGGCAGCGCGGCCCTCACCGGATTCCTCGCCATCCGTGGCCTCATCCGCTGGCTGGGGCGTGCAGGCTTCGGGGCGTTCTTCGCCTACCGCCTGCTGCTCGCCGCCGTCATCCTCTTCCTCCGCCCCGCTTGACGTCCCGTCAGATCCGCCCGCGATCCTTCCGCGTCATCCTGTCCTTGAAGTAGCGGTCGAGCCAGTTGCGAAGCTGAATCCGGGCGCGGTGCAGCCGCGACTTGACCGCCGCCACCGACAGCTCGAGCACTTCCGCGACCTCGGCGTTCGAGAGTTCCTCCACGTCGCGCAGCAGGAACACGGTGCGCAACTCTTCGGGCAGGCGTTGAATGCCGTCTTCCATGATCTCGCGCGTCTCGGTGTCCAGCAGCTCGTTGAGCGGCTGCGTGGACCAGTCGGGGATCGCGAGCGGCTCGGATTCTTCTCCGGTGTTGCTCTGCGATTGCTCGAGCGAGACGTGCCCCTCGCGTCGCTTGCGGTACTTCATGAGCGCGGCGTTCGTGGCCACGCGGTAGAGCCAGGTCGAGAACGTCGACTCAGCCTTGAAGTTCTTGAGCCCGCGATAGGCAGAGAGAAACGCGTCCTGCAACGTCTCGGCGGCGTCCTCCTCGTGGCGGAGGATCTTGTAGGTGAGCCGGTAAACCTTGTCGCGGTAGCGGATCATCAGCTCGTCGAACGCACGCGAGTCACCGGCTTGCGCCTGGCGCACCAGCTCCTCGTCCTTTTCCTCCTTGTAGGCGATGCTCATGATCCTGCCGCCTGGATCGCCCGCGCCCCACTCGCAACCGCGATTCCCAGATGGACGATTTCGCCCGCGAGCACCGTGGCCGCCGGCTTGACCTCGTGCAATCGCTCGGGCGGAGTCCGGTGCAGGTCGTCGCTCCACACCACGACGTCCGCCAGTGCGCCGGCGGCGAGGCACCCGAGCCGCGGCCACTGGCCGGCCAGCCGCGCCGGAGTTTCGGTGTACGCCGTAAGCGCGGCGTCCAGATCCACGCATTCGCCGGGCACGAATCCGACCGCCGGCGTTCCATCCGGGCGCCGCCGGCTGACGGCGGCTTGCAATCCGTGCGCGACGCTCGGCGGCTCCACCGGGGCGTCGGATCCGAAGGCGAGGCGCGCGCCGCTTGCGAGCAGGCTCCTCCACGGGTAGCTGTGCTCGCGCCGGCGGCTCCAGTGCCGCTCGACCAGCTCGAGGTCGGACGTGCAATGCACCGGCTGCATGCTGGCGACGACGCCGAGCGCCGCGAAGCGCACGACGTCTGTCGGGTGCACGAGCTGCGCGTGCTCGATCCGTGACGCGAGTCGCGGAGTCCGGCTCGGGGTCGCGGCCGCCGCCGCGAACGCGTCGAGTGCATGGCGCACCGCGCGGTCGCCGATCGCGTGAACAGCGACCGCGAGGCCGCCGGCGAACGCCCGCTTCACCAGCGCCTCGAGCTCCGCGGCCGGAATCAGATCCAGGCCGCGCTCGTCCGAGTCGTCGTACGGATCCAGCATCGCCGCCGTGCGCGAGCCCAGCGTGCCGTCCGCGAACAACTTGATCGCACCGAGCCGGAAGTCGTCGTCCCCGACGCCGCTGCCGAGCCCGAGGCCGAGTGCCGGCTCCAACCCGTCGTGAGAGAGATTCATGAGCGCCCGCACCCGCGGCCCCTCGCCCTGCGCCAGGGCGCGAACCACGGGCAGATCCCGCGGGCCCTCGAAGTCATGGACGCACGTCACACCTTCCGCGAGCAACGCCGAGGCCGCCGACCGCGTCGACGCCAGCAACGAATCGAAGCTCGGCGCGGGCATGAGCTCCGCGAATCGGCGGACGGCGTGCTCGCGCACGACGCCGGTCAGCTCGCCAGCAGCGTCGCGCTCGAACCGGCCGCCGGCCGGGTCCGCCGTCGTCGATGTCACTCCCGCGCGCTCGAGCGCCGCGCGATTCACCCACAACGCGTGGAAGTCCCGGCTGTGGAGCAGGACCGGCCGCGACCCGGTCGCTCGATCGAGCGCGGCGAGCTCGGGCGGCTCGGTCCAGTCCCGGGCGTCCCAGCCGCGACCGACGGCGACCGGAAGGCTCGGATGCGTGCGCACATGCTCGGTGACCGCCGCGAGCACGTCGCTGCGCGAGCGCAGGCCTTCCAATCGCAGCTCGCCTCGCGCGACGCCCCACTGGACCAGATGGATGTGCGCGTCGGTGATTCCGGGCGTCACGGTGCCGCCCGCCGCATCCACACGCCGCGTGCGCGGTCCGATCAGCGGCTCGATCTCGGGCAGCGGCGCCAGCGCCAGGATCCGGCCGCCCGCGACGGCGAGCGCATCGGCCCCCCGCAGCGGCGCGCCATGAGACCAGAGTTTGCCACCCGTGATCACCAGATCGGCGGTCGTCTTCACGCGGCCGCTTCGGGTTCGAATCGATTCTCGAGCACTGCGCCCCCCAGGATCAGCGGCCGAGCGAACCGCCCCATCCCCACCTCGACGCTCGATGACGAGCTCGCCGGCGAAAACGGAACGCGTCGCCCGGGCCCGGACGCGCGAAGGTAGCGAAGCCCTTGTTCCTTGTCCATCGAGCGGGACGCGGAGCCGTCTTCACGGGAGACTCGAGAGCGAGGGAGCGCGATCCGGCCGCGCGCGATGCGCGACCCTGCCGGAGGCGTGCGGGGCGTCACGGCTGGTTGCGTTTCGAGGCAAAAAAAGAGGAGGTTCTCCGCCCCGTACCGTGGCCCGCTTACCGAGACACCCAGAAACGACGGCACGTCCGCTTCGATTTCACTTGGTGTCGGCAGTCGATGCTCACGCGTCGGACAGGGAACCTCGCTCCGCTTGGGATAGAGTCTCGAAGCACGTGCTTCAGGCGTCAAGATCAAAGTGCTCTGGCAGCAGATCTGCATGATGTCCGGCATGCCCGACGATGGAACCGCCGCCTCGCGATGCGCGGTCGCGTTGACCCTGTTTGCAGCCCTCTGCTAAGGTGCCGCGCCTATGCCTCGCCGGCGCGCTCCCGCGGTCACGTCTGCGGCTCGGACGTTGGTCGATCGTATCGAGAAGCGGACTGCGCGATTGGGCGTGATCGGGCTCGGCTATGTCGGGTTGCCGCTCGCGGTCGAGTTTGCGAAGGCTGGTTTTCGCGTCGCCGGGATCGACATCGACGCACGGCGCGTGGGACAGCTCCGGCAAGGCCGCTCCTACATTCAGGATGTGCCGACGAGCGACGTCCGCGAGCTGGTGAAGGCGGGCCGTTTCAATCCGACCACCGACTTCTCCGTGCTGCGTCAGGTGGACGCGGTCAACGTCTGCGTCCCGACCCCGCTTTCGAAGCAGCGCGACCCCGACGTTTCGTACATCGTCGCCGCGGCCAAAGAGGTGGCGCGCTACTTGCACAAAGGCATGCTCGTCATTCTCGAGAGCACGACTTACCCCGGCACGACCGACGAGCTGATCCTGCCGCTGCTGCAGGAATCGGGAATGAGAGTCGGGCGCGATTTCTTCGTCGCCTTCTCGCCGGAGCGCGTGGATCCCGGCAACCCGCGCTTCAACACGCGCAACATTCCCAAGGTCGTCGGCGGCGTGACGCCCACCTGCACGGAGGTCGCCGTCCGCCTGTACGAGCAACGTCTGGAACACGTGGTGCCGGTCTCGTCCACTCAGGTCGCGGAAATGGTCAAGCTGCTGGAGAACACCTTCCGCAGCGTGAACATCGGCCTCGTGAACGAAATGGCGTTGATGTGCGCGCGCCTCAAGATCGACGTCTGGGAAGTCATCGACGCCGCCGCCACCAAGCCGTTCGGCTTCATGCCCTTCTATCCCGGTCCCGGCCTGGGCGGTCACTGCCAGGACGGCGAGGAATTTCTATTCGTCCGACGCGACGGCGGGCTCGACCCGGTACGAATGAAAGATCTGGCGCGGGGGCGCAAGGCACGCCGGGTCGGCGACGTGGAGGTCATCCCGCTCGACGATCTGGAAATTCTGTCATTCGATCTCGAGCAAGAGCGCGCCTGCATCCGGTCGGCCAGCCACCTCTTCCGGCGCTGGTACCCGCAGCTCGTTACGCTCCGCACGCAGGAAGGTCGCACGCTGACCGCCACCGACGGGCACCCGATGATCGTCCAGAACGGACACGGGCTCGACGTGCGCCGCGCGGACCAGGTCGACCCGGAAAGTCGGCTGGTGCTGGCGGTCGACCTCCCACCGGGCTCGTGCCCCGAACGCATCGATCTGGTCGCAGCGATCTCGCCGGATCCCGAGTCGGTCCGGGTCGTGCCGCGGAGCGGGCGCTGGGACGAGCATTGGGACGACATCCGTCGGGCGGCGCGCGGAAGCGGCGTCGAGCGGAAGGACGTGGCGAAGCACAACTCGCTCCCGTTGTCCGCGTACCTGACGCTCGAGCACGACGGCCGGGCGCCGTTTCGGCGCGACCAGTTGTTGCTCGCCACCGGCCCGGGTCCTTCGCACACGACCGTGCCGTTCGTGATCCGTGTCAACGAGGACTTCGCGCGGCTGATCGGTTACTACCTCAGCAAAGGCTGCCTGAATCGAGATTGCTCGTGGCGGACTCGTTGGACGTTCGGCGCGCACGAAGACGAGCTGATCGCCGACCTGTGCGGCATCCTCGATCGGATCGGGCTCCGCTGGACGCTGCATCGCGTCAAGCGCTGGAAAGCCGTGCAAATCAAGATCTCTTCCAATCTCTTCGGGCGTCTGCTCGGCGAGTACCTCGGCTGCGGGCGGCGCTCGGAGGAGATGCGCATGCCGCCGTTCTTCCTCGGCGCCTCGCGCGAGATCCGCCGCGCCCTGTTGGGCGCGCTGGTGAACGGCGACGGCGGCGTGCACGTGACGACGGGACCGCGCACGTACCGCAAGAACGGGCGAGAATGGAGCCATCGATGCAACACGGCCTGCGTGAGCTACTTCACGTCGAGCCCGGCGTTGCTCCAGCAGGTTACGTTACTCATGCACTCCCTGGGCCTCGTGCCGAGCGTCAAGGGCGGCAAGCCGGAGCTACGTCTCTTCAGTGACGCGGCGGTCCGCCAGATCGCGCCGTTACTGCTAGGCCGCAAGGGCGAGAAACTCGCCACTTACCTCGCGAACCGCGCCAAGTCGATGCCGGTGCGGCGAGTTCGCCGACACGACCACTACGCCAGCGTCGAGGCCCGTGCAGTCGAGCGGCGCGGCGGAGGGTGGGTTTATTCGATCGAAGTGCCGGGCACTCAGACCTACGTGACCTCGTACGGGCTGGTCTCACACAATTGCATTCCGATCGATCCCTTCTACTTATCCTGGAAGGCGCGGGCCAGCGGGTTCGAAGCCCGCTTCATCGAGCTGGCCGGTCACGTCAACGGCCACATGCCCGAGCATGTCGTCGATCTCGTCGCCCAGAACCTGAACCGGCGCGGCAAGGCGGTGCGCGGCTCACGCGTGCTGGTGCTGGGCGTCTCCTACAAGGCCGACATCGACGACACGCGCGAGAGCCCGTCGCTCGACATCATGCAGACGCTGCACGATCGCGGCGCCCTCATCGACTACAGCGACCCCTACGTGCCCTCGATGAATTTCCTGGGACGGCGCCTGAAGAGCGTGACGCTCTCGCCGGCGCGCATCCGGCGCTACGACTGCGTCGTGATCGCGACCGCGCACAAGGAGTTCCGGTACGCGGAGATCCTGCGCAGCGCCAAGGGCGTCGTCGACACGCGGAACGCGCTGCGCGGGAAGCGTTCCAACAAGCTCATCCGGCTCTAGCGGCGGCCGCGTCCCGGACACTCGCGTTCGCTCACCGCGCGTGCAACGGCGTGCGGCTGGCGCGCAACGACCCGATGCCGATGGCCCCGAAGCCTGCGATCAACAGCAGCACGAACGGCAGCGCGCGGAACATTCCCTCC
>DASQFU010000087.1:0-7900 GCA_035632955.1 Candidatus Limnocylindria bacterium | reverse complement strand
CGCAGATCACCGCGCTCGGAGACCACCAGACGCCGAAGCCCGGCTTCAAGTTCCAGTTCGGCGCCAACGCCGAGCAGACAGGCGATCCGGAAGAGGAGGAGTGACATGGCGGCGTTCGAGACGAGATTCTGGACGGGGCCGCGGTCGCGCGGCTGGATGCTGGTCGTGCTCGCCGGCCTGTGTGCCGGCACGGTTGCCCACGCGGCCTCGAGCCGAACCACGAAGACGGTCCGCGACGGGCTCACCGAGCGGAACACGTTCGAGTGGAGCGGCCATCTGGCGCCCGGCAAGACGCTCGAGATCAAGGACGTCAACGGCGCGATTCGCGCGGAGATCGCATCGGGTTCGGAGATCCAAGTGCTGGCCTCGAAGAGCGCCCGCATGAGCGATCCCGACCGGGTGAAGATCGAAGTCATCGAGCACGCCGGTGGCGTGACGCTGTGCACCGTCTATCCGTCCCGGGGCGGCGGGCAGCCGAACGAGTGCCGTCCCGGCGAGGGCGGGCGCATGAACGTCAGCAACAACGACGTGCGCGTGGACTACCGCGTGAAGCTGCCGCGGGGCGTAAAGCTCGTTGCGCGAACGGTCAACGGAGACGTGGGCGCGCACGGTCTCGAGAGCGACGTCGAGGCTCGTACGGTCAACGGCTCGATCGAGATCGCCACGCGCGGTAGCGCCAGCGCCGCCACGGTCAACGGCTCGATCGAGGTCGAGATGGGAAACTCGAGCCGAGAGAGCGCGCTCGAGTTCGAGACCGTGAACGGCGGCATCACCGTCACCATGCCCGAGGGGTTGGGTGCGGAAGTCGAGGCGCGGACCGTCAACGGCGAGATCGAGACTGACTTCCCGCTCACGGTCAAGGGACGCTTCAACACACGCCGGATCCGCGGCACGATCGGCGACGGGAGCCGCGAGCTCTCGCTCGCGACCGTCAACGGCGACATTCGCCTGCTGTCGAGCCGCTCGCGCTCGAGCCGCTGATCGAGATATCACCTTACTCGTGCGCGAGCGGTAACCCGGAAGAACGAGTCATTTCCTTGGACCGAGTGCGCGCCGCCTGGGCCGGGGCCTGCCTCCCTCGACAGCGTTCCCAGTCGCTGAAGTGTCCGTGCAGCGAGTCAGGTTGCCATGCTATTCGCGGCGCCGCCATGGCCCTGTCTCGGGTAGAAGAACGACAAGGCGACGCGCACCCGCTCTTCGAGCGAGGCGTCGGGAATACGCTCGCACAGCTTGGCCGCATGGCGCGCCTGGTCGGCGCGGAACCCGAGCTGTCGCAGCCAGGGAACGACATCCTTCTCCTTGGCTCGCTCGATCGCTGCCCGCGCCTGTGCAACCGCCGCGGCTCGCGCGCGTCTCTCGGCGGCCGCGCGCCGAGCCTCGTCTCGCTTGCGGCTCATGAACCCTGTGCCGAACGTGCACTCGGCCGCGTACTGGTTGTGCGCCCGACAGCGTAGCCGCATCCGTGCCGCCGTCGCCTGGCCCCCGCGCGCCACCTCGTCGATGTGATCGAACTCCAGGAACGTGCGCGCCGGGCACCGGTGTCCGGTGTCGCTGACGAACGTGCACTGGCCACCGTCTCGTTTCCAGACGGTGCGCTTGACCTCCGCCGGAATATGCCGCTTGCCGGCCGTCGCGCGACCCTGGGTAGGACGGGGCCGGGCAGTTGCCGCGAACTTGCGCTGCTCGAGCTTCTGGATCAGCGCATCGAGTGCGCGATCCAGAACTTCCGCCACATCCCCCGAGGGGATCTGATGGCTGAGCAGTTCCTGGGCGTAGCGCAGCTTGTCGTACGTACTCTGGCCGATGGTGAGCTGCAGGGCGAAACGCTGCAGCCCGATCGGCGCCACCTTCGGTCGCGGGGCGGCTGCCTCAACTTGCCCCGGGGCAAGTTGGGCGGTGAATGCCCCGGCACGTTCTGGAGTTTCCCCGGTGGATTCCCCGACCGGGGCCAGAGGCTCGTCGGGCATGGGTTGGGCTGCCGGGATGGCCTGCACCATCGCCAGCAGTTCCGAGCGCGGAAAGCGCTGCGCGAGCAATTGCTCGAGCTCCGACTTGGTCTGGTGCGCGGCGGCGGTCAGTAGCTGGTCGGCGTTCTCCGGAGTCAGGTAGGGGCTCAGCAGGCACACCGCGCTCAGATGCAGCCGCCCCTCGGCCAGCGCGGCGAAGATGGTGGGAAACTGCCGCGCCGTGCGCGCCGCCTGGATGCGCTTGTATGCGGCGTCCTCGGAGAGGCGCAGTTCATGGACGCAATAGGCGTGCATGGACGGATAGGCCGCCGGCAGGTAGAGCCGACGTGCGTCGACTTCGGCGATGTGGGCGAGCAGTGCTGCCGTGGTGGCGCGATCGCGAGCGACGAGTGCCGCCAGATCGCACAGCAGCGTGTGATCGCTGAGATGGGAAAGCGTGTAGGCGTCCATGACGCTGACCTTCCACGGGGGCGAACCGCGGGGGTCTTCGACTGCGCCTCTTATACCACGCTAGTTTTCGGCGCTCTCACGGTCGCGCAGCGCGCGTCGGTCGAAGGATCATGACTCTTCTCTTGGGTCGAGCCGATCCATCGCGTGGTGGGAGATCATGCGCACGCTGTTGCGTTGCTGGAGGAGCAGCAGCGAGGTGTCTTCGAGCCGCTCTCGCAAACCTGTCAAGCGAAATCGCGCTTTCGCAATTCGATTCGCGTCGACTCTTCGGTATGTCACTCGCTCCGGGACGAGTTGGATGGCCGCCGGAGCCAACGACTCGTGGCCGAGAACCGCAACCAGCTCTTGGACGACTTGGCGCAGCCTCTGCTATAAGTCCTTGGTCCCCGGTATCCGTCGCGTCGTGTCTGAGGACCGCATGGAGCTGATCGAGTCTCATCTCGATACCGCGAGCGACGAGTTCAAGACCAACGCCGAGCATCACCGGGGGCTCGCGGCCGAGCTCAAGCAACACCTCGCCGCCGTGAAGCAGGGAGGCGGCGCGGCCCTGATCAAGCGCCACACCGCGCGCGGAAAGCTGTTCGTGCGCGAGCGGATCGAGCGCCTGCTCGACCCCGGTACGGCGTTCCTCGAGCTTTCACCGCTGGCCGCGCATGGTCTCTACGAGGATGACGCGCCGTGCGCCGGGCTCGTTACCGGACTGGGTGTGGTCCAGGGCCGGCAGGTCATGGTGGTGGCGAACGATGCCACCGTGAAGGGCGGCACCTACTACCCGCTCACGGTCAAGAAGCACGTGCGAGCGCAGGAGATCGCGCTCGAGAACTGGCTCCCCTGTATCTATCTCGTCGACTCCGGGGGCGCCTTCCTGCCGCTCCAGGCGGATGTGTTCCCCGACCGCGACCACTTCGGCCGCATCTTCTACAACCAGGCGCGCATGTCGGCGCTCGGGATTCCGCAGATCGCGGTGGTGATGGGTTCGTGCACCGCCGGAGGCGCGTACGTGCCGGCGATGAGCGACGAAGCGGTGATCGTCAAGAACCAGGGGACGATCTTCCTCGGTGGCCCGCCGCTGGTGAAGGCGGCCACGGGTGAAGAGGTGACCGCCGAAGAGCTGGGCGGCGCCGACGTGCACACGCGCATCTCGGGCGTCGCGGATCACATGGCCGAGGACGATGCGCACGCGCTCGAGATCGCGCGTGACATCGTCGCGCATCTCGGCGGCGCGCGCGCCGACCGGGCCGCGCTCGACCTACGCGATCCCGAGCCGCCGCGCTACGACCCCGCGGAGATCTACGGCCTCCTGCCGCGCGACCTACGCACGCCCTACGAAGTGCGGGAGCTGATCGCCCGGCTGGTCGACGGTTCGCGCTTCCACGAGTTCAAGACCCGCTATGCGCAAACGCTGATCACCGGGTTCGCGCATCTCCACGGGATGCCGGTCGGCATCCTCGCCAATCAGGGTGTGCTGTTCAGCGAGAGCGCGCTCAAGGCCACGCACTTCATCGAGCTCGCCGCGCAGCGCGGCGTGCCGCTGTTGTTCCTGCAGAACATCAGCGGCTTCATCGTCGGCAAACAATACGAGCACGGCGGCATCGCCAAGGATGGCGCGAAGATGGTGCACGCCGTCGCCAACGCGCCGGTGCCCAAGCTCACCGTCGTGATCGGCGGCAGCTTCGGGGCCGGCA
The DNA here is from genome assembly GCA_035632955.1 of Candidatus Limnocylindria bacterium. Lineage (GTDB taxonomy): Bacteria > Eisenbacteria > RBG-16-71-46 > RBG-16-71-46 > RBG-16-71-46 > DASQFU01. The sequence continues at coordinate 3,798 of DASQFU010000087.1, read as the reverse complement.
ACTACGGCATGTGCGGGCGCGCCTACCAGCCACGCTTCCTGTTCATGTGGCCGAACAGCCGGATCAGCGTGATGGGCGGCGAACAGGCCGCATCGGTGCTGGCCCAGGTCAAGCAGGCGCAGCTCGAAGCGACCGGGAAGAAGATGTCGGATGCCGAGCTGCGCACGTTCAAGCAGCCCACGCTCGACAAGTATGAAGAGGAGGGCAGTCCGTATTTTTCGAGCGCGCGTCTGTGGGACGACGGCATCCTGGACCCGGCGGAAACCCGCACGGCGCTCGGGCTGGCGCTGGCGGCGACGCTGAACGCGCCGATCCCGGATATGAAGTTCGGCGTGTTCCGGATGTAGGACGACGCGTGAGTCGACTCCTTCGTGCTATCGGTGGCGTGTTGCTCGTCGCCTCGCTCGGCTGCGAATCGCTGCCCACTCAAGTCTCCGGCGGCCAGCCGCCGGCGCGCGGCGTGACCTTCGTGGATTGGACCGCGGATGGCTACGCCACTCCCGCCGCCGCCGCGTCGCTCGATGCGCTCGCCGCCACCGGTGCCAACACGCTGATTGTGATCGTCACTGCGTACCAGAGAGATGCGCGGGCGAATCAGGTCCGCAGCGACGATCCGCGGACCCCGAGCCGCCCGGCCGTGGGACAAGTCGTCGTGGATGCGGCGCTGCGGGGAATGCAGATCGTGCTCAAGCCCCATGTCGATCTCGACGACGGACGGTGGCGGGGAACGTTGTCACCTGCCGATCCCGCGGCCTGGTTCGACTCTTATCGCGAGTACCTCGTCGGCTGGGCGCGCTACGCCGATTCACTCTCCATCTCGGAGTTTGTCGTCGGCACCGAGCTCGCCGGCACGATCGAGCACGAGGGTGAGTGGCGCGAGACGATCGCCGCGGTTCGGCAGGTGTTCTCGGGCCGCCTCGTCTACGCCGCGTCATGGGACGAGGCCGCCCGGGTGCCGTTCTGGGACGCGCTCGACCTGGTGGGCGTCAACTTCTACTTCCCGGTCACGACCCGCAGGAATCCGGGGCGCCTCGAGATCCTCGGCGGATGGGCGCCCTGGCTCGAGCGGCTGCGAGTGCTTGGCGAGCAGACGGGCCTGCCGGTTCTTCTCACCGAGATCGGCTATCGCAGCATCGATGGCGCCGGCATCGCGCCGCACGACCAGCGCTCCACCGCGCCATTGGATCTCGTCGAGCAGGCCGACCTCTACTGGGCCGCGTTTGCGGCCATCCAAGATCGCGATTGGATCGCAGGACTTTACTGGTGGAACTGGCCGGCCGACGGGTCCGGGGGACCCACGAATGCGGATTACACGCCTGCCGGAAAACCGGCGGCGGCGGAGCTGGCTTCCGCGTGGCGAGGTTCGCAATGAGGTGGAGAGGTGGTGGCGGTCTTCTCTTGCTGTTCCTGGCGTCGGTCAGCGAGGCTCAAAGTGTTGTTCGCTCCGTCCGGCTGCCGCTCGATCTTGTGCCGCCGGCCCTTCATCCCGGAGCGGTCGAAGTCGGAGCGTCGCTCTCGACGACGACCATCGAGGGCCAGACGCGCGTGGCGCTCGGACTGCGCGCGGGATCGTTCACGGGCATCGGCGACGGGCTGGTCGGTTACGAAGCCGGAGTCGGATACAGCCGGCTTCCTGGCCTGGACGTGCTCGATCTGGAGGGTGCCGTGACGTGGCAGCGCATGCTTGGCGCCAGCGGATTCCAGCCGTTCCTCGCCATCGCCGGCGGAATGCGACAGGAATGGCTTGGCAGCTTTCGCCAAGCGCGCGTCCTGGTGGGCGCCGGTGTGGGAGTTCGCACGCTGGCGAGCCACCGTGCGGCGTTGCGGGCCGAGTACCGGTTGCGGCGCATCATGAACGACCCGGTGGCCGACTTCACCGAACACCAGATCTGGGCGAGCTTGTCCCTACTCTTTCGCAATCGTCCGCCATCGTCACGATAAAGGGCGGACGCAGAGCAGATCTGTGCGCTATCGAAGGACGACCGCTCGGGTCACGGCCGACTCTTCGCGCTGCGTCAGTCGCACCCAGTAGATGCCGGGCGCGAGCCGTCCGCCACGCGAGAGGTCGAGAGTGTAACGCCGCGGCTCGGGTGAGGCGATAGTTACGGCCCGTACACGCCGGCCGCCAACGTCGGTCATCTCCAAGGTAGCCGGCGCGCCGCTCGAGAGCGTGAAACTGACGTGGAGCTCGCCGACGGAAGGATTGGGAGTCGGACGCTCGAGCCGCAACGTCGCCGCCAGGGGAATGTCCACGACAGTCTCTTCGGAGAACAGCGCCTGCGGTCCGTCGCCGAGCTGCAGGCGGTAGACATAGCGCACACCAGGCTCCACGTCGCGATCGTCGAACACGTAGCGCCCGGTCCCGTCGCGTAGAATTGTGGCGAGCGTGCTCCACGTATCGCCGACGCGGCGCTGCACGTGGGCCGCCGGTATTCCCGCCGACGCGCCATACCACTCGAGCCGCACGCCCGCCGCGCTCACGGTCGCATCCACCAGCGAGACCAGGACCGGCGTCACGATGTCAGAATGACGCCCGAGGAACACGCCGATGCCGTCGGTGTAGTTGTAGCCTTCATAGGGAAACGCGACATCGGGACTGCCGTCCGCGTTGAAATCCCCTGTCACGACGCTTTGCCCGACATGCCGGGGCTCGCCCGGTCGACCCGGATATGTCTCGATTCCCTGGAAGTAAGGCAGAACGAACGTTCCGTTTCCGCGATTGGCGAACACCTGCATTCGCCCGTCCGCCTCGCCCGAATGAGCCGTCACGACCAAATCGGGATCCCCGTCGCGATCGGCATCGACAAGGGCGACCTCGGGATCCTCCGGCGTCACATCGTACGGAGTCGCGCTTCCGAAGCCGCCAGCCCCATCCCCGATCAGAACGTAGAGCACTCCGATTCGCGCGGCGAATTTCGTCGCAACGATCACGTCGAGAAGTTGATCTCCATTCAAGTCAGAGACAAAGACCTCTTCGAGGCTCTGGAACTCGGGACCTTGCGGAAGACGTGGCGGAAGCGGGTAGTTCGCGAGAAACGTAAACGTTCCATCGCCCTGGCTCCGCAGCACGGTCAACGAATCCACCGTCGCCGTGTTCGGCACGAACAGCTTCCGGGCGACGACCAGATCGACATGGGTATCGCCGTCGACATCGCCTGTGCCGATCGGGGAGGCTCCCACCAGATTCACTGCCGCGGGATTTGGAGTGTCGAAATGCCCCGTGCCGTCGTTGAGAAGCGTCTCGAGCATGCCACCAGAGTCCTCGCCGAGCAGGTCCAGTAACCCATCGCCGTCGAAGTCCCCAGATGCGCGGAAGCGACTCGCGTAGGTGTCCGGCGCCAAGAGAGCGCCCGAGGCATCGCACAGCGAGATCGACAACGGCGGTCCCGCGCTCTGGAGCACGTCGGTGCGACCATCGTCGTTGAAATCCAGCGCCCGAGCGAGCGCGCCGAAGCCGAGGTCCGCGGGGGGCGCGAATGCCCCATTGGCATCGCTGTCGAGCCGCCACAGGTGTCCGCCGCGCGACATCAGTAGGTCGTGCTTCCCAGTCGCGTGGAAGTCCACGGCCGCGAGCGGTCCCGCGCCATCTGCGAGCTCATAGTCGGTCAGTCCGTCGAACAACCGGCCGACGCGGTGCCGGATCACCAGAAGCTCGGCGAGCGACGACTGGAAGTAGTTCAGTCCCACGATCAGGTCCAGGCGTCCGACATGGTCCACATCCTCGAGGCTCAGGAGAACTTTCGGCGGAACCCCTGTGTTCGAGGTTCCGAGACCGGTGCCGACCCAATAGCGAATCGA
>DASQFU010000086.1:0-23947 GCA_035632955.1 Candidatus Limnocylindria bacterium | reverse complement strand
CTGACCTCGGGCGCCGGCGACTTCGCCACGCTGCTCTCCGAAGCCCGTCATTACCAGCAGCCGCTGCCGCTGCTGATCTCGGCGACGCGCGTGCAGGGCCAGGCGAGTCTCGGTCGCGACGCGCAGCGCTTCTACCTCGGCGGTCGTTCGAACCTGCGTGGCTACAACCGTCGCGAACTCTCCGGGCTCCAGACCGTGCTGGTGCAGCAGGAGCTGCGGATGCCGTTGCTGCGCGGTCTGGTGATGGCGTTCCCCGCCCCCTGGGTGTTCCCGACCGTGAGCGCGGCCGTGTTCGCGGACGCGGCTTGGGCGTGGGACGGAGGCCAGCCGGACCATCTCGGAAGCGTCGGCGCCGGCGCCTACATCGGCGGTGGCTACTTCCCGGTCCTGCGCTGGAACTTCGTCTGGCAGACGGATGACTTCCGGACGTACGCTCACCGGCCGAGAACGCAGTTCCTGATCGGTTTCAACTACTAGCACGCCGTTCCGGCCGCCACGGACGGGCGGAGATCGACCAGGCTCAACCGGTAGGGAGGCTGGGTCATGGGGATCGGCCGCCGATGGGTGGCGCTGGCGGGAGTGGCTGCGATCGTCGTTGGGATCGCGGGGCAGAGTCGCGGCGAGCCGACCGCCGAGGCGCGCGCGCGTCATCTTCGCGAGCTCAAGCGTCTGGAGATGGAGATCCTGTTCTCCGGAGCACGCGCCAAGCTCGCGAAACTCCAGAACACGTCCCGGAAGGCGCGCCGCACCGATCTCGCCACGGCCCGCCGGGGCGCGATCCGCCGACCGGCTCGTGACCTCACCGACAGCCGCGGGCAGCAGGGTCGTTTGCGGGTTCCGCCGCCATCGGCGCCGCGGCACTCGATCCACGGCCCGCTGAACCAGATCGTCAACGACCGCTCGCTCGACGTCGTGCCCGGTATCACGCAATCGGAGGCCGCGGTCGGCGCCCGAGGTCCCTCCATTCTCGTGGCATGGAACGACGGCGAAGGACTGCGCAGCGGCACCGACGGCATCGGCTACGCCTACTCGTCGGACGGCGGAGTGAGCTGGCACGACGCCGGGGCGCCGCCGCTCGCCGGCGGAGTGGCGCGCTGGTTGAGCGATCAGGTGATCGCGGTGGACGAGAAGCGCGGCGACTTCTACCTGGGTGCGCTGGTGCTCACGAACCAGCTCCGGAACGGCATCGCGGTCGTGAAGGGCCGGTTCGTCGCGGGCGCCCTGCAATGGGAGGCTCCGGTCGTGCCGCGCTCGCCGCCCGACACGCTGCCCGACAAGCCCTGGCTCGCGGCCGATTCGTCGAGCGGCAGCATCTACCTGTCCTCGACGACGTTCTCCGGGCAGGCCGGCGATTACAGCAACCACATCGAGCTCCAGATCTCGCGCGACGGTAACCAGACCTGGACCACGCCGATCCGGCTCTCGACTCCCGTGGACAATGGTCGGGTGCAGGGCTCGCGTCCCGCTGTCGGCCCCGACGGAGAGCTGCGTGTGGTGTGGCGCGCCGTCGACACGACGCAGGCCGGCGGCGGCCGGGACTTTCTCCGCATGCGTTCGTCGCTGGACGGCGGCCTGAGCTTCACCCCCGAGGTGAACGTCGTCGGCTATTTCCCGAACTTCCTCTCCGGTGCGCCCGGGTTCAACCGCGGCTTCGGTCCCGACTTTCCCGCGATTGCGATCGACCGCAGCGGCGGGCCGCACCGGGGTCGCATGTACGTGATGTGGAACGAATCGATCAACTATTTCCGTGACGTGCTCCCGGTCACCGTCGTGCGCGACGAACAGGAGCCCGACAACACGTCGCTCACGGCGACGCCGTTCAAGGTCGGCGACACCGTGCTCGGCGCGATCGAGAAGCGCGGCGACATCGATTGGTTCGCGTTCGACGCCACCGCCGGCCAGACGGTCCTGGTCTACATCGACTCGCTCTCGGAGAGCCTCGATGCCGCACTGCGCGTCGTGTGCTCCGATGGATCCACGCACCTGGCCTACAGCGCTCCGCTGCGCGTCCGGCCCCGGCTCGTGATGCTCACGGCGCCGGTCAGCGGGCGTTACTACCTGCTGGTCACATCGCACCTCAACACCGAGGGCGTCTATCGGATGCGCACCGGATGGCACGTTCCGGGGAACGAGCGTGCGCGTGATCAGCGCGACGTGTTCTCGGCCTATTCCGACGACGGCGTGACCTGGAGCGAGCCGGTGCGAGCGAACGACGATCCTCCCTGGTACGACAACTGGCTGCCCGAGATCGCGGTGGGCGGGGAAGGCAGCGTGCACTCGCTCTGGTACGACTTCCGCGACTCTCCTCGCGGCACCTGCGGCGCCGGTTCGAACGTCTACATGGCACGCTCCGGCGATGGCGGCGACACCTGGTCCGCGTCCCGGCCGGTCAGCGACTTCACGACGTTGTGGAGCGACGTGTTCAGCAACCTGGAGCCGAACCAGGGCGATTACCTCGGGCTGTTCGCGGACGCCGAGCGCGTCTATCCGGTGTGGGCCGATGGCCGCAACGGCGATCCCGACGTGTACGTCGCGATCCAGCCGCTCGCGACACCGGTGCTGGTCTCACTGGTGAGCGTGCACGCGACCGCCGCCCAGGTGAACCTGACGTGGAGCGCGCCGGGGGCGCGCGAGCTGCCGGTCACGATCGAGCGCCGCACCGAGAGCGAGAGCTGGACCGTGCGGGCCCAGGCGACGGTCGACGGCGGCGGACGGATTGCGTACCAAGACCGCGACGTGCTGGCCGGCGGCCGTTACGGCTACCGGCTCGTGATCGCCGATCCACTCGGCCCGGTGACGGCGGGCGAGGTGTGGGTCGATCTCCCGCTGGTGGACCTCGCGCTCGCCATCGCGCGCGCCGGACCCAATCCCGGCCCGGGCGCGATCGACGTCTGGGTCACGCTCCCGCGCGCGATGCCGGCCGATGTCGAGCTGCTCGACACGCGCGGCCGCAGGCTCCGGCGCTACCGGATCGACGGGCAGGCCGGCCGCGAGGCGGTGCGAGTGGCCGAGCCCGGGAGCCTGCCTTCCGGCGTCTATCTCGTGCGCGTCCGCCAGGACGGTCGTTCCGCCGTGGCCAAGATCTCGCTCGTGAGCTAGATGTGATGAAGCGGCCCGGGGGCCGGCCGCTCATCTCATCTAACGGACGCCCGGATCGAGCGTGATGCCGTAGGGGAGATCGAAACCACCGAGCCGGCGGAGCACCGCGCCGTCGGAGGAGAGGCGCAGCACCTCTCCGGAGCCGGGCGCCACCACCCACCCATCGCCCGTCTCGGGGTCGACGGACACGTCGCGCGTCTCGGGGATGCCCGAGATTCGAAACTGGACGTCGCCGTCGAGCGTCACGACCGTGACCCGGCCGGCGAGCGCTTCGGTCACCCACACGAGACCGCGGCGCGAATCCACCGCGATCCCGATCGGACCCGAGAACCCATCCACGACGTCGAGCACCGTGCCGTCGAGGCCGAGCCGGGTCACGCGTCCGGTCTCGAACGAGGTGACCCACGCGTCGCGCCGCACGCGATCCACCGCGACGCGCGAGGGGGCATCGACCGTGCGCGTCCACAGCAAGGGGCCGCCAGGGTGATGGCGGCGCACGCGATTCCCGTCGCGCTCGCAGATCAGCACGCCGCCGTCGGTGGGGTCGACGGCGACGCCGATCGGCCGCGCGAGTGGGGCGATCGGAAGCGTCGCGGGATCCCCGGCCGGCGTGAAGTGATGGATCAGGTTCTGACGTTCGTCGCACACCCACCCCGAATGGTCGCCCGGATTCACGGCGATCGTGCCGGGCGAGGACAGGCCGGGGATCGTCACGGCGACGCCGGTGGAGGGGTCGAACGAGGTGACGCTGCCGCCGAGATTGTCCGAGACCCAGACTCGCCCATCGGTGGTGTCGCTGGCGACCGCGGTCGGCGCGGAGAATCCGGTGCGCTCGAACGCGACGCGGCGCCCGTCGGGTGTGAGGCGGGCGAGCACGCCGCGTCCGGCGTCCACGATCCAGGGGAGGGCGTGGCCCGGCGTCGCCACGTCCTCCGCATAACGTGGGGCGAGACCGCTCGGCAGGACGTAGAACAGCCGGTAGGCGTGCTCGATCCCATTCGCCAATGCGAAGTCGGTCGTGCCGGTCGTCCGCGGATCGAGCACGGCGGTGACGGCGCGATAGGTGGTCTCGGCCGCGGTCTTGCGGAACACCTGGTAGCCGACGAGTTGCTCGCCGATGACCGGCTGCCAGCGCAGCGTGACGCGGTTGCTCCCGGCCAGCGCGACGAAGCCGACCGGGGTCCCGCCCGTGTCCGGATTGCCGGGATCGAACGGGTTGGCGCGCTCGCGTACGCTGCAGCCCGCGAGCAGCGCCAGCAGCGTCGCTAGAAGCGCACGGCGAGCGCGCACCGCGTCGGCTCCAGGGCGAGCGCCCACCGAGACTCCTCGGGCCGGCGGATGAACCGCAGGTAGAGGCCGAGAGCGATCAGCGCCTCGCCGCCGATCAGGGTGCCGCGCGCCAGGGCGTCGCTTCGCACCGCGTCGTCGTAGAGCGTTTCGATCCGATCGGGGTCGGTCGCGACCAGGTAGTCGTGGTAGGAGCGGTCCGCGCGGCGCGTGAAATAGAAGGAGGAGCCCGCCAACCCGACGCCGGTCGCGATCGCCGCGTACGCCCACCGGTGTGATCGGTCGGGGCGAACGTCCATCGGCAGCGTCTGAAACGGTCCGGCCACCTGCGCTTCGGCGCGGGTGGCCGGAAGGCCGAGCCACAGGCTGGCCGCGAGCGTTGCGGCCGCGAGGCGTTTCATAGGACTAAGCCGAGCGCGTGGCTGCGAACCGGGCCAGGCGAGACTTCTGCCGGCTGGCCGTCTCCTTCTTGATGATGCCTTTGGAAGCCGTGCGGTCGAGCACCGCCACGGCCAGACGGTAGGCGGCCTCGGCCTGGTCGCGGCTCGACGCTTGACGCACGGCCTTGACCGCGGCGCGCATGCGACTGCGAGTCGCAATGTTGCGGCGGCGAGCCTTCTCGTTGGTGATGACCCGCTTGGCCGCGGATTTGTGATGCGGCATGCCTTCCTCCTCACGGACATACGGCGCGAAAAAAGCCCGAGCACCATACGAGGCGGAGATCGGCACTGTCAAGGCGCGGCGCCTCGGTGCTGCGCCGCGGTGCTGCGCCTCGATGACGTACGCTCCCTCCGTCTACGCCGCCGCTCGATCGCGCTCGTACTGCAACAGCACAACGCCGGAGCCGAAGGTTTTGCTGCGAAGGAGCTTCAGCCGACGCTCACTCTCCAAGCCATTGAAGAGCGGCTTCCCGCCTCCCAGCGCCACGGGATGCACCATCAGCCGGTATTCGTCGACGAGGTCCAGGTCGATGAATACCGACGCCAGGTTCACTCCGGCGAAAAGCACGAGATCCTTGCCGGGCTCTCGCTTCAGCCTCGCGATGTCGTCGGCCGTGACCTGCCTCACAACTCTCGCCGGCGTCCAGCTTGGATTCATCAGGGTCGTCGAGTAGACGATCTTGGGAATCGAGTTCATCCGTTCCGCGAACGCAACTTCCCGCTCCTTGCTCGTGAACCCGCCCGGCGCCTCTTCGGCCGCCGCGGTCCCGGCCATCGGCCAGTATTTCGCGAGCAGCTCATAGGCCACACGGCCGAACAGCATGCCGTCCACACTGCGGAGGAGCGTCAGCATCTCGAGCTCGAAGTCTCCGTCCGTGCGGAACCAGTCCAGATCGCATCCGCTCCAGCCATCTGGCCATCGAGCGAAACCATCGTCGAGAGGATCACCTTTCTCATGAGTATCTCCCTTGGGATTCTTGTTCGACCACGTCGTGGCGGTGCGGCTACCAGTAGCGATGGCCGTTCGTGTGGTACGGGACGTCCAGCTCGCGGCAGATCTCGACGATGACGTCCGGAGTGAAGAAGTAGTTCCGGACGCGAGCGAGCCGATCGCCCTCGGTCTCGACGCGAGCGACCGCGCGCACGGCTTCGCCCGACTCATGTGCGTACCAGAAGAGGAGAATCGATTCGCCGCGGTGTGCACGCGCTTCGACGCGCGGTGGTGTCGGGAGAACGCCGTGGCGCAGATGCGGCTCGACGCCGCCCCGGGGGTCGTCGCTGCTCAGATCGCCGAACATCATGCCGTGCAACGAGCCGGTCTCCGGGTCGCGCGCCGCGTCCGGCCCGTACTCGGTCACGAGGCCGACGATTTCGACCGTCGCGGTGTCCAGGAGCAGGGCCGTCAAGCGATCGAGGTCACGTGCGTTGAAGGCATCGCAAAAGGCGTCGATCACGGCGCGCGCAGGCGTGCGCGCCGGGGCGGCATCCGGAATCGCCAGCTTGCCGCGTCCGCGGTGCAGCGCCGCCTTCACGGCGCCTACCGTCGTGGACAGTGCCTCGGCGATCTCGTTCAGTGAGAAGTCGAAGACGTCCTTGAGCACGACGGCGACCCGCTCCTGTGGGGCGAGTCGTCCGATGAGCGTGCTCGCCGCGTCGCGATCCGCACGCGGCTCGACGGGCGCGGCGGTGTCGGGGAGGTCGCCCGACACTTCGCGCGAGCGCCGAATCCGATCGATCCACAGGTTCGCTGCCACGCGGAACAGCCATGCGCGGGGGTTGTCCGGCGGGTCCTTGAAGAGACAGCCGAGCGTGACAAAGGCGCGGGCCATCGCGTCCTGGACCAGGTCCTCCGCATCCCAGGGGCTCCGGGCCAGGTAGCGGCAGTAGCGATACAGGTCCGGCCGAAACGGTTCGTAGGTGTCGAGAAAGCGATGCCACGAAGCCTTCACGGCGTCGGACAGCTGCCTCACGGATTCCGGTGGCGTTGTCATGACCGATAGACGGATGGGTGGCTCGAAAGGATACGTGGTCTAGAACCCGAACGCAGGCGTTCACCCTGTCGCCGCGCCGCCATTCGAGCCCAAAGCGCCGAGCCGCGGTGATCGAACTCGCACGATCGGAGCGGCTTGGCGATCCCGTGGGCGCAGGTGTAGTGTCATCGTTCCCCCAACCATTGCGGGTCGGGAGAGCCGTTCGTGAGCACATTGAGCGAAAAAGTGCTGAATCTGCCTGCACAGCCGGGGGTTTACCTGTTCAAGGGCGCCCGCGGGCAGGTTCTCTATGTCGGCAAGGCCAAGCGCCTCTCGGCGCGGGTCCGGAGCTATCTCAGCGGGGAAAACAGCCATCCGCGCCTGCGTGAGCTGATGGCCGAGGCCGAGGACCTGGACGTGATCCTGACCGGCTCCGAGGTCGAAGCCCTGCTACTCGAATCCACGCTGGTCCGGCAGCACAAGCCGCATTACAACGTCGTGCTTAAGGACGACAAGAGCTTTCCATACGTCCGTGTGAGCATTCAGGAAGAGTTTCCGCGGCTGTCGGTGACGCGCCAGGTGCGCCAGGACGGCGCCCGCTACCTCGGTCCCTTCACTGATGTCAAGCGCCTGCGCCGTACGCTGCGCGAGGTGCGCCGAATCTTCCCCGTCCGCACCTGCCAGAACTTCGAGGACTACCGGCGCGCCAATCGGCCGTGCCTCTACTACCACATCCGCCGCTGCGTCGGGCCGTGCACGACTCGAGCGAACGTTCGGCCCGAGGAGTACCGGGCCCTGGTGGACGGTTTGCTGCTGTTTCTCACCGGGCGCGATCAGGACCTGCTGCGGCGCCTGCGCCACGACATGGAGGAAGCGTCCGCCGCCCGGCGCTTCGAGCTCGCGGCCCAACGCCGGGACCAGATCGCGCTGCTCGAGAAGGTGCAGATGCCACAAGTGGTGATTGCCGCGGGCGGGCGCGACGCCGACGTGCTGGGCCTGGCACGTCACGGGCGGCGCGCGGCGGTGGCGGTCCTGCTGGTGCGCGACGGGCGCGTGGTCGGGAAGGAAACGCGGCTGCTGGGAAACGCCGATGCCCGGAGCGAGGCGGAGCTGCTCGAGTCGTTCGTCGTCCAGCACTACTTGCCGCGCACCGACTTGCCGCGCCAACTGGTGAGCGGCGTGCTGCCCGAAGGCGCGGAGGTGGTGGCGCAGGCGCTATCCGAGCGCGCCGGTCACCGCGTCGATCTCCAGCAGCCGACCCGTGGCCGGGCGCGCCGGCTGGTGGCGACGGCCGAGCGCAACGCCGCGCACGCGCTCGAAGATCTCGAAGCTCGCGACGCGGGACGTCGCGCGCGGTTCGCTCCGGAGATCCTCGAGCTCCAGAAGGCGCTCGAGCTGCCCGCGCCTCCGCATCGCATCGTGTGCTTCGACGTCTCGAACCTCGGCCCCGAGGGGGCGGTGGCGGCGGTGGTCGCGAGCGAGAACGGACGACCGCACAAGGCGCTCTATCGCCGGATGCGCATGCGGCATTCGGGTCCCGACGATTTCGCGATGATCGGTGAGGCCGTGGTGCGCTACTGGACGCGCGTCGAGTCGGCCGAGCTGCCGCGCCCCGATCTGGTGGTCATCGATGGCGGGATCGGCCAGCTGCGCGCGGCGCGCGCCGCGCTCGATCGCGCGAGCACGCGTCCGGTGTCGCTGGTCGCGCTCGCGAAACGCGAGGAGACGGTGGTTCGTGAAGGCGGGCCGCCGCTGCAGTTGCCGCGCCGCAGTCCCTCGTTGCGCGCGCTGCAACGCGTGCGCGACGAGGCCCACCGTTTCGGGCTCGCCTACCACCGCAAGCTCCGCCGCCGCGCCCGGATCGCGAGCGGGCTCGACCACGTGCCGGGGGTGGGACCGGCGCGGCGTGCGACGATTCTCAAGGCGTTCGGCTCGCTGGCGGCGCTTCAGGGTGTGAGCGCCGAGCGGGTGGCCGAGCACGCCGGCGTGCCGCTGAGCGTCGCGACCCGGGTCGTCGAGCATTTGCGCCAGGCCGGCGGCCACCCATCGACCGATCCCGATCGGCCGCACGGTCCGTTCGGCGGCAGCTCCGAAGGGCACGCGGCTTGAGCCCGGCCGCCGTGGCATCGAGAGAGCGGAGCGGCCCGGGCCGGCCGGCGAAGCTGGAACGGCGCGCCCGCCGGCGTCTCGATGCCGCGCTCCAGGGGCCGGTCGAAGCGTTTCTGGACGAGCTGCGGACCGGCCGCCGGCTGAGCCCGCGCACGCTCGACGCCTACGCCCGCGATCTCGCCGACTACGCGGAGTTCGCGCTGCGGCACCGGCTCGCCGACTGGACCGCGATCACGCCGGCGTTCGTGGACGGATACTTCGCGTGGCTGAGCCAGCGCGGGTTGTCGACGGCGACAGTCGCGCGCCGGCGAGCGGCGCTGCGCGGTTTCCATCGCGATCTCGCGCGGCGCGGCACGAAGACAGACGATCCGTTGGCGGCGCTGCCTGCGCCGCGCCAGGAACGCAAGCTGCCGCATGCGCTGTCGGTCGAGGACATCGGCCGCCTGCTCGCGCAGCCGGAAGGCGAGAGCGCGCTCGCCTTGCGGGACCGGGCGATGTTCGAGCTGGCGTATGCCAGCGGCCTCCGGGTCTCGGAGCTGGTCGGACTCGCGCGGCGCGCGCTGCACCTGCGCGATCGCAGCCTGACCGTGGCCGGCAAGGGCGGCAAGCAGCGCACGGTGCCGTTCGGCCGGCCGGCGGAACGAGCGCTGCGCGAGTACCTGGAGCGCGCGCGGCCGGCCTTGTGTGCGCGCGCGCGGCACGATCAGGTGTTCGCCAACGCGCGCGGCGGCGTTCTGAGCCGCATGGGATTCTGGAAGATTCTGCGAGGGCATGCGCGCGCGGCGGGCCTCGCGACCCGCGTCCATCCGCACGCCTTGCGCCACTCGTTCGCCACGCATCTGCTCGAGGGCGGCGCCGACCTGCGCGTCGTCCAGGAGCTGCTCGGGCATGCGTCCGTCGCCACGACGGCGATCTATACCCACCTCGACCGGGCTTACTTGCGCGAGGTGCACCGCACGTTCCACCCGCGCCCATGAACCGAGCGTCGCGTCTCGGCGGGAGGAGAAGCTCGATGGTCTGGAGAGTGGCATGCGTCGTGGGGTTGGTGTGGAACGCAGGGTGGTTGCTCGCGGCTTCCGAGGCGCGGGCCGACGGCATCGTGCTGCCGCGGCCGGGTCAGGTCGGGATTTCGGGACAGGGCGGGTACGGGACGCTGTTCTCGTCCGGCGTCTTCGGCGAGGACTTTGGCTCCGGGCCGTCGATCGCGGTGCGGCTCCGCTATCGCATGCGCTACGAGCGCGCGTTGGGGCTCTCGTTCGAAAATCAACGCTTCGACGCGCGCGAGGCGGCGCCCGGGGACACGGCCTTCGATTCCATGAACCTCGTGCTCTCGGGGATTGAGTTCTATCAACTGTTCGGCACGCGCACCAAGGCGACGCGCATGCTGATGGTGGGAGCGGGGCTTGCGCAGCCGAGCGCCGAACTGAGAAACGGCGAGACGTTCTTCTTCACGGGTGGCGACGGCCTGTACGTGAGCGCCGGCGCGGGTCTCGAGCGCTTTTTCTATCGTAGTTGGGCGTGGGATCTGTCGTTCCGCTACTACGCGCTGTTCAAGGACGGCGATGCCAATCATCAGGTTCAGGCGGCACTCGGCGTGATCTTCTACGCGGGATACTGATGACCGAGCCTCTGACCATCGCGTTCCAGGGGGCCGCGCGGACCGTGACCGGGTCGCGGCATCTGCTGCGCTTCGGGGAGCGGCGCTGGCTGTTCGACTGTGGGATCTATCAAGGGCATCGGGACGAGGCGGAGCACATCAACCGCACGTTCGCGTTCGACCCCGCGGAGCTGGACGCCGTGATCGTTTCGCACGCGCACCTCGACCATATCGGCAATCTGCCGACGCTGGTCGCCCGCGGTTACGCCGGGAACATCCATGCCACGGTGCCGACCGTGGAGCTGTCCGAGTTCATGCTCGCCGACAGTGCCTTCCTCATGTCTCGCGATCTCGAGCACCTGCACCGGCATGCGCGGGGCCGCCCGCCGCGCCCGCCGCTCTACTCGCCGGCCGACGTGACCGAGACGCTGACGCGCTTCCAGACGCACGACTATCACGAAACCTGGAACGTGTTCGATGGGGTGGAGGTGCGCTACTACGACGCGGGACACATCCTCGGCGCCGCTTTGACGACGTTCGAGTTCCGGAGCGGCGGCCGCACGCTGCGACTCGGAATGAGCGGCGACCTCGGCCGGCCGGGGCGTCCGATCCTGCGCGATCCCGACGTGCATCCCGGCGTCGACGTGCTGGTGCTGGAGAGCACCTATGGCGACCGCCGGCATGCCGGCACGGAGGAGAGCGAACGGGCCCTGGTCGAGATCATCGAGCGTACGGTACGCCGCAACGGCCGCGTGCTGATCCCCGCGTTCGCGGTCGGCCGCACTCAGGAGGTGGCCGCAACGCTGCACGCGCTGTGCAAGCACGGGGACGCCTGCGACCTGCCGATGTTCGTCGACAGCCCGATGGCCCGGCAGGCGACCGCGGTGTTTACGCGCCATCCCGAGTGCTTCGACTCCGAGACCCGGCATCAGTTCGAGCGTGGCAACGGCGCGCCGCTCGGGTTCGAGCGCCTGCGCTACGTCGCGAGCGTGGACGAATCGCGATCGCTCAACGACCGCACCGAGCCGTGCATCATCATCGCCGCCTCCGGGATGTGCGAAGGCGGCCGCATCCTGCATCACCTGCGTCACGGGCTCGGCGATCCCAAGAACACCGTGCTGTTCGTCGGATTCCAGGCCGAAGGGACGCTCGGCCGCCGCATCCGCGACGGCGCCGAGGAAGTGCGGATCCTCGGCGAGACGGTTCGCGTCGGCGCCGAGATCACCGCGCTGGATGGTTTCAGCGCGCATGCGGATCAGGAAGAGCTGGCGACGTGGGTGTCGCGCCTCGATCCCGCTCCGCGCCAGATCTTCCTGGTTCACGGCGAGCTCGGCCCCGCCCAGGCGCTGGCCCCGGTGCTCGAGCAGCGCGTCGGCGCCAAGGTGACGATCCCCGAGAAAGGGCAGGAGTTCCGGTTGTGGAACTGACCTCTCGCTATCAGGTCGGCCAGCGGCTGCGCCACCCGCAGTTCGGCGAGGGGTTGGTGGTCGAGGTCCACACCGACCGTGGCCGCGAGGTGCTGGAGGTCGTGTTCGAGGGCCAGCTCAAGCGTCTCTCGGCGAATCGCGCGTGGGACGTGGTGGTCGGTAATGGTGGCGGCCCTCACCCGCGGGCCGAGAGCGTTGTGGCGCCGAGCGAGACGCCGGACGGGGGGTCCGGCTCGGAAGCGCCGGCCCGCGTCTGGCATCCGCAAGGCGAGGCGTTGATCGAGCGCTGGACCCAGGGAGGCGTGGTGCCGTCGCCGCTGTTCGATCTGCGGCTCGAGGCCGAGCGCTGGGCCGGTTGGGCGGAGCCCGACCGGCTGGTGTCGCTCGATTCGCTGCGCGGCGTCGAGCGCTTCCCGCACCAGATCCGCGCCTGCCTCCAGGCGATGCGCGATCTCAACGGCCGCGCGATCCTGGCCGACGAGGTCGGACTCGGCAAGACGATCGAGGCCGGCATCGTGCTCAAGGAATATCTCGTGCGCGGCGCGGTGCGCACGGCGCTGGTGCTGGTGCCGGCGTCGCTGTGCGAGCAGTGGCGCGCCGAGCTGTGGGAGAAGTTCGAGCTCGACTTCGTGGTCTCGCGCGGTCCGGCCGGGCAGTGGGGCCGACATCCGCTCGTCATCTCGTCGCTCGAGACCGCGCGGCACGAGCGTCACCGGCGGCGGGTGCGAGGCGCCAACTACGACGTCGTGATCGTCGACGAGGCGCACCGGCTGCGCAATCATCTGACGCTGGGTTGGAAGTTCATCAACGATTTGAACCCGCGCTATCTGCTGCTCCTGACCGCCACGCCGGTACAAAACGACCTGCGAGAGCTCTACAACCTGGCGACCCTGGTGCGGCCCGGAACCGTCGGCACGTTCTCGCAGTTCCGCCGCGACTTCCTGAGCGGCCACGACAAGCGCACGCCACGCAACACGCCGCGCTTGCGACGCCTGCTCCAGAGCGTAATGATCCGCACGCGGCGCGTGGACACGGACATCGTGTTCGCGCCGCGTCGCGTCGAGACGGTGTGGGTTGGCCAGAGCGCCGCCGAGCGGCGCCTGTACCGGGACGTGAGCGATTTCGTGGTCGAGTCGGTGCGGCCCTCGGAGGAGGGTGGCGGCCGGCGGCACTACTTCACGCTGGTCGTGCTGCAGAAGGAGATGGGTTCGTCCTGGGCGGCGGCGCGCTCGACCCTCGAGCACCTGTGCCGCTCGCCTGACGGGCTCGATGCCCGCCGGCTGCGCGCGCTGGCGGCGGCCGCGGGAGAAGTGAGCACCCAGCAGAGCAAGGTGCGCTCGTTGCTCAAGCGCGTGACCGCGCTCGACGGCGAGAAGTGCATCATCTTCACCCAGTTTCGCGCGACTCAGGAATCGATCGTCACGGCGTTGCGCGGGGTGGGGATCGAGCCGGCGATCTTCCACGGCGAGCTCGGATGGCGCGAGAAGGAGGAGGCGCTCGATCACTTCCGCACCCACGCGCCGGTGCTGGTCAGCACGGAAGCGGGTGGGGAGGGTCGCAATCTTCAGTTCTGCCGCGTGGTCATCAACTACGACTTGCCGTGGAATCCGATGCGGGTCGAGCAGCGCATCGGCCGCGTGCATCGGCTCGGCCAGGAGCATCCGGTGCGGGTGATCAATCTGGTGGCGCGGGGAACGATCGAGGCCTACGTGCTGGAGATTCTGGATCGCAAGATCCGGATGTTCGAGCTCGTGGTCGGCGAGATCGAGGAGATCCTCGGGGCGTGGCAGCCGCACGGCTCGTTCGAGGACGAGGTCTTCAAACGCTGGACCGAATCGAACAGCCCGCGTGTTCGCAAGCGACGCTTCGCCGAGCTGGCGCAGCATCTTCTCTACGCCCGCCGCCAGTATCAGGAGCAGAAGGACCGCCAGAACCTCCTGTTCCCGAGTACCGGCAAGAAGGAATCATGAGCGCCAAGGCGAGCTCCAAACCGCGCGCGCAGCGCACACGCCTATCCGTGACCCGGGTCGGCCACGCGCCGCCGGAAGACTCCGGCCAGAGCAACGGCCAACCGGCTCAGGCTCCTATGGTGGGAGCCGCCGAATGGCGGTCGTTCGTCGGCCGCTGGCTCGAGTCGGCGGGCTGCACGGTCGGCGAGGCGGCGCGCGGCGATTGGGAGGTCGTGCTCTCGCCCGTGCTGCAGCGACGCTGGCGGCGCCAGCGCGTCCGATTGGTGTTCGATCCCCAGCGTCCGACGTTGCCGCGCGGCGCCTGGTTCACGGCGCCCGGAAGCGGGGCCGGCCGGAAGATTCTCGAAGCGGCGCGCGGCGAGCCGCTGATCACGCGCCGGACGGCGCTGCCGCGCGTTCCTGGAGCGCCGCCGGAAGGACTCGCCGCCGTGTGCAAGGTGCGCGGCCTGACCTGGGGGCAGCCACGGCTCGGACCGGTGCGCTACGAGCGGCGCGTGGCGTTCCGCGTCGAGGTCACGCTCTGGGGCGGGCTCCCGGCGCAGGAGCCCTGGGTCCTGCTGCTCGGTCACGAAGGGCAGCTTCTCGAGTGGGAGCGCGAGCGCGCGCTTCACGATGTGCGGGTGCGGGAAGGTCTGTATCAGATCGGCGAGGAGCTCGATCCGGAAACGCGGTCGCAGTGGATCGAGAGCGCCCGCCGTCACCTGGACGAGCTGCTGTCGCAGCGCGAGCGCGAATGGGAGATCTCGGTCGGTCGCCAGCGGGAAGACGAGCTAAAACGGCTGTCGGCGTTCTTCGCGGCCCGCATCGAAGAGGAAGAAGAACGCTCGCGGCGACGCACGAACGGCGACGATCACGAGATGGAGGACGGTGACACGACGACGCTCAAGCTCGACTGGGAGCGGCGCGCGGCGGAAGTGCGCCAGCGCTGGGCGTTGTGGACCGAGATCCGCATGTGGGGGGTCGAGGAATGGGCGTGGCCGGTTGCGGACATCGAGCAGGAGCTAAAGGCGGGTGCGGTGCACGTGAGGCTGAAGAGCCTGGTCGACGTGGCGCGTGGATTGCCGTCGCTGCCCCCGTGCCCCGGATGTGGGGCGCCGGCCGAGATGCTGGTGCGCAGCCGGGGAGCGGTGAGCTGCGCGCTCTGCACGGTCTGACGGTGCTGTGTGGTCCGGACCACTCTTGACGATGGGAGTGCGACTCGCTAAGGTCCCGCGGCTCTGAAGCGGGCGTCTCCGCCTAGCGCAGAGCCTCAAACTAACGACATAACAGGGGGTATTGCTTGGCATTACAGCAGAAGGCCGCCCGCATCGAACAGCCCGGCGCGGAGCTGCTCGAGCCCGCGACTCGATTCTTTTCGCGCTATGGCCGGATCGTGCTCGGGGCGGTGGCGGTCCTGATCGCCGCCGCGGCCGTGACGTTCTTCACGTTGCGCGCTCGCGCCGCGGCAGACGAGCAGGCCGCGGGGCGGTTGGCCGAGGCCAACATCTTCTATTGGCAGGGCGATTACCCGCGCGCGCTACAACTCTCGAAGCAGATCTACGAGCAATACGGCAGCACGGCGAGCGGCAACGACGCTCACCGGCTCGCGGGGGACGCGGCGTTCTGGAGCGGCGACTTCAAGAATGCGATCGCCGAATACCGGCGCTACCTCGAGCGCACCTCGCGCGGGTTGCTGGCCGACGCGGCGCGGCGCAGCCTGGCCTATGCCCTGGAGAGCGATCGTCAGTTCGATGAAGCCGCGCGCGCTTATGAAGCGCTGGTGGGCAAGTTCGACCGCACCTCGTCCGGGGAGTTCCTGATGGCGTCGGCGCGCGCCTATCGCGACGGGAAGAAGCCCGATCAGGCGATCGAGCGACTCCAGCGTCTGGTGGACGAGTTCGGCGACACGCCTTACGGGGGCCCGGCAGTGATCGAGCTGTCCGAGCTCAAGGCGGCGGCCAAGTCGCGTTGAGTCGCTGACCGCGCCTCCGGCCATGCACCGCCTGCTTCGGCCCAGCGATCCCGAGCGCGGGAGATGAGCGAGCCCGAGCGACCCGTCGACCTGGTCTTGATCTGGCATCACCACCAGCCGGACTATCGCGACCCGCGGGATCGACGCTCGCGGCTTCCCTGGGTGCGGCTCCACGCCACCAAGGACTACCTCGACATGGCGCTCCATCTCGAGCGCCATCCGAGCGTCCGCGCCACCTTCAACTTCGTCCCGTCGTTGCTCGATCAGCTCGAAGGCGCCGCAGCCGGCGAATCAGACGAGCTGTTCGAGCTGCTCGCGCGGCCGGTCGCCAAGCTGGAACCCGCCGAGCACGTCGAGGTGTGCCGGCGCG
Organism: Candidatus Limnocylindria bacterium; assembly: GCA_035632955.1. Taxonomy (GTDB): domain Bacteria; phylum Eisenbacteria; class RBG-16-71-46; order RBG-16-71-46; family RBG-16-71-46; genus DASQFU01. Next base: position 7,727 of record DASQFU010000086.1, on the reverse strand, counting down.
CTGCGATCGCGCCATCGCATGCCTTCGAGCGCTGGCCGCGCTACCGGACCCTGGCGGGGCGCGCTCGCCGCGCGACTCCTGACGCCCGGCTCTCCGACACGGATCTCCTCCAGCTCGAAGTGTGGTTTCTGATCTCGTGGATCGATCCGTTGTTCCACGACCAGCCGGAAGCCGCGCGCGTGCTCGCGCAGGTCGGCGCGTTCACGGTGGAGAATCGCGACAGCCTGCTCGCGCTGCACAAGCGCCTGCTCGCGGACGTCGTTCCGGCCTACCGGCGACTCGCCGAGCGCGGCCAGGTGGAGCTCTCCACGACGCCGTACTACCACCCAATCCTGCCGCTGCTGGTCGATCTCCGATCCGCGAAGCGCGCACGCCCCGACCTGCCGCTGCCGGCGGAGCCGCTCGAAGCTCCAACGGATGCCCGGATCCAGATCGAGCGCGCGATCGCTCGGCATGCGCGCGCGTTCGGCGCGCCGCCGAGCGGGCTCTGGCCCTCGGAGGGCAGCGTGAGCCCCGAAGTCGTGGAGCTGGTGGCGCGCTCGCAGCTCCGCTGGCTCGCGACGGACGAAGGTGTGCTGTGGGGCTCGCTGCCGGCCGGTGAACGTCGTCGCGACGCGCTCTACCGTCCATGGCGTATGGAGACGAACGCGGGGGAGGTGACCCTGTTCTTTCGCGACCACGAGCTCTCGGATCGCATCGGCTTCGTCTATCAGCGCTGGGATCCCGCCGAGGCGGTCGCGGATTTCATGGCTCGGCTCCGGCGTATCGGGCGCGAGCACGGGGCGTCCGGCACGCCGGTCGTCAGCGTGATCCTCGACGGCGAGAATTGCTGGGAGGGCTACGCCGAGGACGGAGCGCAATTCCTCAATGACCTCTACTCGGCTTTGGAGCAGGCGCCGGACATCCGCACGCGCACACCCTCGGACGTGATCGCCTCGGACAGCGCGAGCGGGCGGCTCACCCATCTGCACACCGGCTCGTGGATCGATGCCGACTTTCACATCTGGATCGGCCACGACGAGAAGAACCGTGCCTGGGACCTCGTGTCCCGGACCCGCAAGGCTCTGATCGAGGCCGGCGCGACACCGGAGAGTCATCCCGAAGCGTGGGAGGCGATGTTCCGGGCGGAGGGCTCGGATTGGTTCTGGTGGTTCGGAGAGGATCACTACACCTCCGAGAAGGCCACGTTCGACGAGCTGTTTCGAGCGCATCTGCGCGAGGCGTATCAGGGAGCCGGCCTGTCCGCGCCGGCGGGGTTGCAGGTCCCGGTCACGCGGCCGCGTCACGGCCCGGACGCGCACGTCCGCCCGATCGGTTTCGTGCGGCCGGTGGTGGACGGAGAGCGCACGCATTTCTACGAGTGGCATGCCGCGGGACGTTACACGCTCGAAGGCGGCGGCGGATCGATGCACCGCGCGGCGGGTCGCGTGCACCAGCTGTTCTACGGCTTCGACGATCGGAGCGTGTACCTGCGGCTCGACTTCACGCCGCCGGGGCCTCCCGGCGCCGCCTACGATCTGTCGGTGGAGATGATGACGCCGGTCGTGGCGACGGTCGGCGTCAAGGGACTCTCGCGCGGCGCGTGTGAGGTCACGTTCACGGAGGCGGGCGGTCGATCCCTTCGGCTTCCGGACAGCGCCTGCTGCATCGGCCGGGTGCTGGAGCTGGCCCTGCCGTTCGAAGGTCTCGGCGTCAAGGCGGGGGATGGCATCGAGCTGCTCGTCCAACTGATGGAAGGCGGGCGGCCGGTCGAAAGCTATCCGCTCGACGAACCGATTCGCTTCACGATACCGGACGGACACTTCGAGACCGCGATGTGGAGCGTGTGAGCGCCGTCCGCGGTTAACGCACCCAGACGGTCTTGAGGTTCACGAACTCGCGGATCCCGGCCGCGGCGAGCTCGCGGCCGTGGCCGGAGTGCTTGACGCCTCCGAACGGAAGCCGCGGGTCGGACTTGACGATCCCGTTGACGAACACCTGGCCGGCCTTTATGCGAGCCGCGATCGCCTCGCCGCGCTCCGAGTCGGCGGTCCAGACGCTGGCGCCGAGCCCGAACCGGGAGATGTTGGCGAGCTCCACGGCGTGGTCGGCGTCACGCGCCCGCACCACTGCAGCGACCGGACCAAAAGTCTCTTCGGTAAACACCGGCAAGCCGGGTCGGACGTTGGTCACCACGGTCGGAGCGTAATAGAAGCCCGGGCGCTCGAGCTGCGCGCCGCCGGTCCGCAAGGTCGCGCCACCGACCACCGAGTCGTAGACCTGACGGTCGAGCTCGGCGATTAGGTCTTCGCGAGCGAGCGGCCCGACCTCGGTGGCTCGATCCATCGGATCGCCGACCTTCAAGGCGCGCATGCGCGTGACCAGCGCCGTCTCGAACCGCTGGGCGATCGGCTCCTCGACGATGAAACGCTTCGCGGCGATGCAGCTTTGCCCGCTGTTGATGGTCCGGGCGGCAGCGGCTTGGGTGGCGACCGCCTCGGGATCGGCATCTGCGAGCACCAGGAACGGGTCCGAGCCACCGAGCTCCATCACCGTCTTCTTCAGCGCGCGTCCCGCGGCGGCGCCCAACGACGCCCCCGCGGCTTCGCTGCCCGTGAGCGTGACGGCCGCGATCGCTGGATGCGCGACCAATGGCTCGATCGCTTGCGGGGAAGCCAGCAGCGTCGCGAACACGCCCGCGGGCAGGCCGGCGTCCGCCAACACCTGCTCGATCGCGAGCGCACAGCCCGGAACATTCGAGGCGTGCTTGAGCAGCATCACGTTGCCGGCCATCAATGCCGGCGCCGCCGCGCGAAATACCTGCCAGAACGGAAAGTTCCAGGGCATCACCGCGAGCACCGCGCCGAGCGGCTCGCAGTGGACGGCGCTGCGGGACGCGTCGGTCGCGATCGCCTCGGGCGCGAGGAAACGCGCCGCGTGTTCGGCGAAGTACTCGCACGCCCACGAGCACTTCTCGATCTCGCCCTCCGACTGCACGATGGGTTTGCCCATCTCGCGCGTCATGAGCTCGGCGAGTGGCGCGCCGTCACGGCGCAACACCGCGGCTGCAGCGTGCAGCAGCACGGCGCGCTCACGAAACGCCGTCGCGCGCCAGGTCGTGAACGCCAAAGCGGCGCGGTCCAGGCGGCGCAGCAACTCTGCGGGCTCGTGCTCCGGGATCTCGCGCAGCAGGCGACCGGAAGCGGGATCGACGACTTTCATGACGGTTGCGGCGCAGTATACCTTCCCGATCGACCAGCGGACTTACAGGTTGCGGAACGAGGAGGTGCGATGGGAGAGAAAGCGAGAATCGCGGAGCAGTTGAAGCGCGCGTTCGAAGGGCATGCCTGGCACGGGCCCGCGGTCCTTCAGGTGCTGGAGGGCGTCGCGGCGAAACAGGCCAGCGCGCGGCCGATTCCCGGTGCCCACACCATCTGGGAGATCGCGCTTCACGTCGCGGTCTGGAAGGACGTCGTGCGCCGGCGTATGAATGGGGAAAAGTTCGAACTCAGCGACGCCGAAGACTGGCCGCCGCCGGCCGTTTCCAAAACGACCGACGCCGCGTGGCGAGCAGCGATCCGGGCGCTGAAGGCGAGCCACAAGAAGTTGCTCGACACGCTGGAGGCGCTCCCGGAGAACCGTCTCGGCAAATCGCTGGTTCCCGGCGGGAGCACCGGATACGTGCAGCTCCACGGCGTTATTCAGCACGACATCTACCACGCCGGCCAGATCGCGGTGTTGAAGAAGGGGCGTCCGCGTTAGAGCGTGAGCTCGATCTGCTCGGCTTCGGGCGGGGGAGCGAGCAGCGGCGTCGCCGGCTGCCGGAGCGGGAACCTGCGCTTGAGCGTCGCGAACTGATCACGGATCGGTTGCGCGGTCGCCGGCGCCAGGTACGCGCGCCCGGCGTAGAGCTGCTCGTAGAGGGGGAGGTGGTTCGGCCAATGCTCGACCAGGTGCGCGAGAAAATGCTCGCGCGTGCCGGGCTTGAGATAGAGCGTTCCGACCCAGAGGAACGTGGCGCCAGCATCACGAACCGCGCGCACGACGTCCGCCATCTTTTTCGGATCGTCCGAGAGCCCGGGCAGGATCGGCGCCATCCCGACTCCCGCGCGAACTCCAGCCGCGACCAGTGCGCTCAGCGCCCGCAGTCGTTGGCGAGGAGGCGCCGTGCTGGGTTCGGTCCGCCGCCAGATGTCGTGATCGAGCGTCGGAATCGAGAAGCTGACACTGACCTCGGCGCGCCGCGCCGCGTCCTGCAACACGTCGAGGTCGCGGATGATCATCGGGCCACGAGTGATGATGCTGATTGGATTGCGATGCGCGGCGAAAACCTCGAGACAGGAACGGGTCAGCCGGTAGCGACCCTCGGCGGGTTGATAGGGATCGGTCGCCGCGCCGATCGCGACCATCTCGCGCTGCCATGAGGGTCGCTGCAGTTCTTGCTGCAGGATTTCTGCGACATTGACCTTGATACGGACCGACTCGCCATAGCGATCATCCGCCGGGCGATCGGCGCGCCGCTCGAACGTTCGCACGTAGCAAAACGTGCAACGGTGGCCGCACCCCGTGTACGGGTTCAAGGACCACTTGAAGTCCATGCCCGTGACGCGGTTCAGCGCCGACTTGCAGGGCTCCTCGACGTAACGCGATCGCATGGCGGGAGGATAGCGGGATGAGGTCACCTGCACAAATGTATAGTATATTCCGGGGATTGCTGCGGGTGTTGGTGGGCGGACAGGTCGAGTCGAAGATCTTGGCGAGTCGCATAAGCTCCATTATGTAAACCTGGGGCGGGGAAAGCATGGCGGTCTGCGGGCGAACTCTGTGAGTCGAGCGCCTTCCCCGCCATCCTCAGCCAGCTTCGTACCGGAGCGGAACCTACTTCCCGGCGATCACCAGATTCAGGAGCTTGTCCGGGACGAAGATCTCTTTGCGAATCTGGCCACCGTCCAGGAACCGGCGCACGCGCTCGTGATCGAGCGCGGCCTGGCGGACGGTCGATTGGTCGCTGCCGCGCGGCAGATCGAGGGTCGCGCGCAGCTTGCCGTTGACCTGGACGGCCACGGTCACCGTTTCATCGAGCACCAATGCGGGATCCCATACCGGCCAGGGTTCGTGAGCCAGCGACGCCGGGTGGCCGAGGCGCTGCCAGAGCTCCTCGGCGAGATGAGGAGCGAAGGGTGCGAGCAGCAGCACGAACGCCTCGACCAGCGCTGTGGGTCGTCGCTCGAGCCTGGTCATCTCGTTCGTGAATACCATCATTTGGGCGATCGCGGTGTTGAAGCGCAGCCCCTCGACGTCCACGGTGACTTTGCGGATCGTCTGGTGCAGGACGCGTAGGGATGCCGGGTCCGGTGGATCCGAGACCAGCGCCGGGCTCGGCTCGCCCTGCTCGCCGACCACCAATCGCCACACGCGATCGAGGAAGCGCGTGACGCCTTCCACCCCATTCGTGCTCCAAGGTTTCATGGCTTCCAGCGGACCCATGAACATCTCGTAGAGCCGAACGGCGTCCGCACCGAATTGGTCGATCATGTCGTCGGGGTTGACGACATTGCCGCGCGACTTGGACATCCTCTGATTGTCCTCGCCGAGGACCGTGCCCTGATGGACCAGCTTCATGAACGGCTCGGGGGTGCTGACGACGCCGATGTCGTAGAGGACCTTGTGCCAGAAGCGCGCGTAGAGCAGGTGCAGAACACTGTGCTCGGCACCGCCGATGTAGAGGTCGACCGGCATCCACGCGCGCTCCTTGTCCGGCGCGACCGGCGCGCGGTCGTTGTGCGGATCGAGATAGCGCAGGTAGTACCAGCATGAGCCCGCCCACTGGGGCATGGTGTTGGTTTCGCGCCGGGCCGGCGCGGCGCTTTTGGGATCCTTCGTCTCGACCCAGTCGGTGAGCCGTGTCAGCGGACCTTCGGGGCTCTCCCCCGTTCCGGTCGGCGCGAAGTTCGGCGTGTCGGGCAGCCTGAGCGGCAGCATGTCCTCGGGCAGCCCGACCGGTTGCCCCTCGACCCAGACGATCGGGAACGGCTCGCCCCAGTAGCGCTGGCGCGAGAACAACCAGTCGCGCAGCTTGTAGTGAATCGCCTTGCGGCCCTTGCCCTGGGCTTCGAGCCACGCCGTGATCTTCTCGATCGCCTCGGTCGCCGGCAGACCGTCGATCGAGAACGAGCCGTCCGGTGTCGTGCTGTGGACGGCGCGCCCGCGCTCCCAGTCGACGTAAGCGCACTCGTCGACGTTCCCTCCCGCCACGACCTCGCGGATCTGCAGCTCGAAGGCGCGCGCGAACTCCCAGTCGCGCTGGTCGTGCCCGGGCACCGCCATGATCGCGCCGGTGCCGTAGCTCATGAGCACGTAGTCGGCGATCCAGATCGGTAGCCGCTCGCCGTTGACTGGATTGACGGCATGGCCGCCCGTGAACACGCCGGTCTTCTCCTTGGTCAGCTCCTGGCGCTGGAGATCGCTCTTGCGCGCGGTCTGGGCACGGTAGTCGTCGACCTCGCGGCGCTGCGCCGGTGTCGTGACCACGTCGACCAGCGGGTGCTCGGGTGCGAGCACCATGTAGGTCGCGCCGAACAGCGTGTCGGGCCGCGTCGTGAAGATGCGCAGCGTCCCATGCGCGCCATCGAGCGGGAACTCGACGTCCGCTCCGACCGAACGGCCGATCCAGTTGCGCTGCATCTCGCGTGTGCTGGTCGGCCAATCCACGAGCTCGAGGTCCTGAAGCAGGCGGTCGGCGTAGGCAGTGATCTTCAACACCCATTGGCGCATCGGCCGGCGCACGACCTCGAAGCCGCCGACCTCGCTCCGCCCATCGACGATCTCCTCGTTCGCGAGCACGGTCCCGAGCGCCGGACACCAGTTGACCGGCACTTCGGCGACGTACGCCAGACCACGCTCGAACAGCTTGAGGAAGATCCACTGCGTCCAGCGGTAGTAGTCGGGATCGGTGGTGTTGACCTCGCGCTCCCAGTCGTACGAGAGGCCGACACGCTTCATCTGCCGGCGGAACGTGGCGATGTTCTCGGCGGTCGTGATCGCGGGATGGATCCCGGTCTTGACCGCGTATTGCTCGGCCGGCAGCCCGAAGGCGTCCCAGCCCATCGGATGCAGCACGTTGAAGCCCTGCATCCGCTTGAAACGCGAAACGATGTCGGTCGCCGTATAGCCTTCGAGATGGCCGACGTGCAGACCCGAGCCCGACGGGTACGGAAACATGTCGAGGCAGTAGTACTTAGGTCGGCCCGGCTCCTCACGCGTGCGGAACGTGGCGTGGGATTCCCAATGGGCTTGCCACTTGGGCTCGACTTCGGCGAACGGATAACGCTTCATGTGGGTTCTCGATCAGGTTAACCGAGGCCGACACAGTCCTCGAGTCGCGCAGAATAAACCGGACCAGCCGTTCACGTCACGCTCCCCACCCCGGTGAAGTGCCGTCGGAGGTCGCCCCCGATGCGAAGCCAGCGCGCGCTGTGGATCACCGTCGTCGTGCTCGTCACCGGCCCCAACGTGGTGCGACCGGACGACTATGCCGACTTTCGCATACCCGCCAACAAGTCTCTCAGCTGGACGGCGGACATTGGCGCCTTTGGGTCACGGTTTGCGTTGGGCCGCAGCGGGATCGAAACTAGGCGAGGGGGCTTGAACTGCTCAGTCTTCAGCTCGTTCCGATGGCTCTCGGATTCTGATCCCACCTCCAGTTCGATGGATGGAGAGGTCGGTTTCGGCGGTTCTCGATCTCGGGG
>DASQFU010000085.1:0-4969 GCA_035632955.1 Candidatus Limnocylindria bacterium | reverse complement strand
TGCATCACCAGCACACGGGCGTGTTCCAAGGCGAGGATCTGCAACGCACGATCATTCATCTCCTGCACGGCAAGCGCATCGTGTTCGCGAACGAGCCGGTGTGGACGGTGGCGCCGAGCACGTTCGGCGCGTGGTTTCGTCAGCGTTTGCTCGGCTGGTACCCGGGGCTCTATCACCAGCTCGCGAACTTCGTCCGCCTGCTGGTCCGGCCGCAAAAGTCCTGGCGGCTGCGCTACGAGATGATCTACAACCTGTACACGTTCGTGAGCGATCCGCTGAAGACCTGGTCGATCATCGTGCTGGCGCTGACGCCGGGACTGCGCTGGTGGCTGCTGGTGATCTACCTCGCGTACCTGGCGTTCGAGCTCTATCCCTACTGGGTCGTGCGCGTGCCGGGCAGCCGCCGGCGGGCGCCGCTCGCGGTCTTGCTCGTGTACCCGATCTACGGCGGGATCAACACCGTGCTGCGCACTCTGGCGCTGCTGACCTGGGCGTGGTCGCGCTACGTGACCGGGAGCATGCGCCCGCGGCGCGGACCCAAGGACCGAATTTCATGAAACGACTCGCGGCACTGCTGGTCGGGTTGCTGTTGGCGCCGACTCCCTGCGCGTGGGCGGCGCCCCGAGGCCATGCCGGCGCCCAGGCTCGCTATTGGGTGTTCAGCGATCACAACGATCTGCGCGACGTGCTGGCGTACTGGGCGCCGGGACCGTTTCACGTCCAGCTCGAGATCTGGGACTTCCTCGATCCGGAGACCGACGATCAGTTCCGGCCCGAGGTCGGCCTCCACGTGCGGGACGCCCGGAAGTCGGTCTACACGCTTCAGGTCCGGCACGAGCGCAAGCAGGAGCGCTTCTGGATCGGAACCGACCAGGTGCTCGGCGCCCATCTCGTCGGACGTGCCGAGCTGAGTCCGATCGTGTCGGCGGACTCGACGCTCTGGGTCTGGTCGGTCGGGGCGGACTACTACTGGGGCTCCTACAATTTTCTCGCCGCGACCGTGATCCGCGATCCGCGCGGGGACGATCTGTGGGTGGTGCCGGTGCGTGCCCGGTGGGCCAGCGAATCCAACGACTGGCTCCAGGTCACGCTCGCGCCGGCCAGCCAGCGCAGCTTCGGCTGGGCGGTGGACGGCAAGCGCGGATGGCTGCGGCTCGGGATCGAGCGCAACAGCCGGTACGATTTCACGAGCCGCGACAACACCGTGTTCACCGCCGGCTTCGAAGTGCCGCTGGGCCGCCCCGAGTAACCCGATCGCTTCTCAGCCGGCGCGGCAGCGCCGATCCCGGCGCTTGCGCTGGCCGCCGCTTTGTCGCATAGCTAACGCGCATGGAGACGCAGGCATGGTGGGATCTGCCGCTAATTCAGGGTCTCGCGCTCAGCCCGCTGGCGTTCGTGTCCGCGATCGCCGTGCTCGTCGGTTCCTGGCTCCTGTCCCTGCTGCTCCGGCGCACGCTCACGCTGTCGGCCGCGCGACGTCAGATCGATCCCGGCGTGCGCTACTCCCTGGGCCGGCTCCTGCATCTTGCGATCATGACGATCGCCATCCTCACGGCGATTGGCCTGTTCGGCGTGGATCTGGGCTCTTTCACGGTGGTCGCCGGGGCGCTCGGGCTCGGCATCGGCTTCGGCCTGCAGGGGATCGCCGCCAACTTCGTCGCGGGTCTGGTGCTGCTGTTCGAGCGACCGATCCGGGTCGGCGACCGCATCTCGCTCGGCACGCTCGACACGGGAGCGGTCGACGCGATCAACGGCTACGTACAGGCCATCCATCTGCGCGCGACCAGTGTGCTGACGCCGGACAACATCACGCTCATCGTGCCGAACCAGGAGCTCGTGATCCGCACGGTCGTGAACTGGTCTCTCGGCGACGCGCGCATGCGCATCCGCTTCAGCGTCGGCGTCGCGTACGACAGCGACACCGATCGGGTGAAAAGCCTGATGGAAGAGGTGGCGACGGCGCACCCGGGAACGCTGAAGGAGCCGGCGCCCGAAGTCCGCCTGATCGAGACGTCGGACTCGGCGCTGACGTTCCAGCTCCTGGTCTGGATTCCCGATCCGCGGCAGCGTGGCGGGGTCGAGAGCGATCTGCGGTGGGCGCTGGTGCGCCGCTTCCGGGAAGCGGGCATCGTGATCCCGTTTCCGCAGCGCGAGGTCAAGGTGCTGGATGGAGAGCTCACGATGCGCGGAAGGGAGCGCGCGAAACACGGCTCCGAGCCCGGATCGGAATCGCCGCAGCGCGCGACCCCGGACGCTTCGCCGGGGCGCTGACCGCCTGCTATCTTGGCCGGCATGTCGGCGCCGCCCTCGACCCACATCGCCTGGAGCAAGGTCGAGCCGGCTCGCCGTCGCTTCAACCTCGCCGACAGCGCGATTGCCGCACCCGTGCTCGCGAGCCTGCGGCTTCCCGATCATGGCGGGCTGCCGGCGGTGGGCTACGAGCTCCTGGGCCGCCTCGAGCGCGCGCTCGGCGAGCGGTTGCAAGTCCCGGGCGGCATGGTACGGGTCACCGCCGGAGCGAGTGAAGCCAACGCGTGTGTGCTCGGCGGCCTGCTCGAGCGCGGCGACGAAGTGCTCGTCGAGCGGCCCGGTTATCAGCCCCATGTGCTGGCGGCGCGGCTGTTCGGTCTCACCCTGCGACACTTCGACCGATCGGAGGCCACCGGCGCGGGGGGCCTCGAAACGGCGGTGGAAGCGGCCCGAACGGCCGCGACGCGCATGGTGGTGCTGACGGATCTCCACAATCCGGCCGGAACGCGGCTCACCGAGACCGACCTCGAGAGTCTGGATCGATTGGCGGAACGCCACGGTTTCTGGGTGTTCGTGGACGAGACCTTCCGTGACGCCGATCGAGCACGTCCGGTCGGCACCGCCGCGGGGCGCGGCTCACGCTGGGTCGGCACCTCCTCGCTCACCAAGTCGTATGGTCTTGGTGGGCTGCGGATCGGCTGGGTGACTGGAGCTCCGGAGGCGCTCGAGCGCTGCGGCCAGGTTCAGGATGCGCTGTCGGTGGTGCCGTCGCTTCCGAGCGTGAGCCTCGCCTGCGATCTGCTCCCGCATCTGGACGCGTTGCGCGATCGAACGCTCGCGATCCTGGCGGAGAACCACGGCCGGTGGACGGAGTTCCTGGAGCGCGGAGCTCCGTTCACGACGCAGGAAGCTCTCGGCACCACCGCATGGTGTCGTTTTACAGCGCCGGGTGACGGCGACGCGTTCGCCGTGCGCGCGAGGCGCGAGTTCGATCTCGCCGTCACGCCGGGCCGCTTCTTCGGAGACTCGAGCGGCATGCGTGTGGGTCTCGGAGACGAGCCCGAACGCTTCGCGAGCTCGCTCGCGGCCTTGGCGCGCGCCCTCCAGTCCTTCCGTCCCTCTTCAATTGCCGGCGAGTTGCGAGCCGGCGTCTCCACCCGGGAGTCCGCATGAGCGAACCGTCGATTCTCCAACGTATCCAGACCGATCTGACCGCGGCCATGAAGGCGCAGGACGCTGAAACGCTCAGCACGTTGCGGATGCTCAAGGCGGCGTTGATGGAGGCCAAGACCAAGAAACCCAAAGACGCGACGCTGAGCGCCGACGAGCAGATCGAAGTGGTGCAGCGCTACGCGAAGAAGCGCCGCGAGGCGATCGACGAGCTGCGGCGCGTCGGTCGCGAGGATCTGGTCGCCCGCGAGGAGCGCGAGATCGAGGTCACCGGCCGCTACCTGCCGCAATCCATGAGCGAGAGTGAGCTGCGCGCCGTGGTCCAAGCGGCTGTCGCATCGACCGGCGCCGCGGAGCCGAAGGACATGGGACGCGTGATCGGCGCGGTCATGGCGCAGGTCAAAGGACGGGCGGAGGGCGGGATCGTGTCGCGGCTCGTGAAAGAGGCGCTCGGCGGCTGAGCGCCGATTCCGACGTCCGGGATCACGGCGCGTTCGCCGAGTCCGGCGTCGGCTCGGGCTCGCCGGCGTCGAGCGTGTCGGCGCGCTCCGGCTCCGGCAGCGAGGCCGCCGTATCCTTCGCGGGAGCGAGCGGCCCGAACAGCCAGTCCAGCGCTCCTGACGATGGCAGCGGGCGGCCGATCGCCTGCGCGTATTGAGCCTTCGAGAGCAGCCCGCGCTTCCGCATCCGTGACGCGATCGTGCGCGCGCGGCGCTCGATGCGCGCCGGCGGGTGGAGCGGCGAGTAGCGGCGGGGGTTGATGATCACCGCCGCCAGCAGCACCGCCTGGCGCGAGTCCAGGTTCGCCGCCGAGACGCCGAAATGACGCCGCGACGCCGCCTCGACGCCGTAGATGCCGTCGCCCCATTCGATCAGGTTGAGATAGAGCTCGAAGATCCGTCGCTTGTCGAGCGCCCGCTCGAGCCGTGAGGCCAGCACCATCTCCTTGAGCTTGCGCGACACAGTCCTGCCGCCGCCGAGATAAAGATTCTTGGCGAGCTGCTGGGTGATCGTGCTGCCGCCACGCACGATCCGGCGGCGCTCGAGGTTGCGCTGGGCGGAAGCGCGCATTTCGTTCCAGTCCAGGCCGCCGTGCGCGAAGAACGCGTCGTCCTCGGCGATCAGCACGGCGCGGCGCAGCAGCGGCGAGATCTGCGAGTAACCGACCCAACGTTGATCGGCGCGATGGCGCTTTCCCTTGCGCGCGGCCTCCGACTTCCGCTCCTGCATCAGTCGGGTTTCGCTCGGCGCCGTCCTAGCGAGCCGGTCGATCGGGATCAGACTGGTCTGGACCACTACGGACCACACCCAGTAGCCCGCGAGCGCGAGCGCGAGGACGGCGAGGATCCACCGGGCGCGTGGCATGGCGCTCAATTGTTACCGGCCTGCGTTGCGAAGCATGGACGGTGGGGCGGAGCTGGGTGCGGCTCGCGGCCTCAGGAAACCGGGCGCGGGCCGACGACCACGGCGGTCATGTCGTCGCTTTGACCCGCGCTGCCGCGGAACTTCCCGACTTCTTCGAGCAGGCACTGGATGACGTCGGCCGAGG
>DASQFU010000084.1:0-2523 GCA_035632955.1 Candidatus Limnocylindria bacterium | reverse complement strand
CTGGTTCCCGACCGGGCCGACAGCCCACGATATAGGCGGAATGCCTGCCAGCCCAGCGCCGCGTGCACGACCCCGCGAACCACGAAGCTCGCACGCATCGCAAGGCCGCGCCAATCGTGGCCCAGGCGGTCTGGATCGAAGAGACCTTGAAGGACGCGCCAGGCGGCGTAGCCGAGAAGCCCAATGGCGGCCACGAGCAGCAGCGTACGGCCGAACGGTTGTCCGAGGACGGTCGTGAGCGCGCCGCGCGTCCCCGTTACGCGTCCGCCTGCTCTGGCTGCGACCTGGAGGGCCAGCGCGCCGATGACCATGTAGAGCACACCTTTCACAAGGAAGCCCACGCGGGCGAGCCACGCGATCGCGCCGAAACCGTTCATGGATCAATGGTACGCCGGTATTCCTACGAATCCACCCACCCGCGCGACAAACTCGTAGCCGCGGACCGCGCGCTTGTATGCCCGCGTCGTGGGCATGGCGGCGCCTCTGAGCTCGTACTCCTTGCCGTCGAACATGGCGCTGATCTCAATTGTGGGTGGTGCTGCCGTCAGCATTAACGGTGTCGGTCTTCGAGCCGTTGGCCGTGGCCTCCAGACGGAGGATCGTACTTTTCGGCGCCGCCGGGCCGGGGGCTGTATTTTGACTTGGCGACATTCGGTCTCCAATTGCCCGCCCATGGCAGGGTTGCTTGAGGGAGAAGCGCGAGCGTCGCGGTTACAACTATCAGGGCTGCTGTCAGAGCGCTAACAGAGCGTCGACACCTCCACTCTGGTAAACGAAACGAGCACCCGAAGCGAACGCGTCGAACCAGGGACACGAAGTACAGACCTGTGAGCGGCAAGGCTACAGCGTCTGAGCTTGAGTCAAGGAATATTCGGCCGTTGGCGAGGTCGCTCAAGACCCTGTGGCGCACTTGCGACGGACGCTCACGCAATTCGCCGCGCACACCACCACGAGCGCAATCATCAGGGCTTCCACAACCGGCTGATTGTCCCTACTCAGAAGGGGCCGCCGAACGCCCGCGTCCGCTGTCGAGCCCGGCTTGGCGGCTTGCTCCGGTACTATCACCGAGCGGCCTGACGCGTCGGCTGCGTTTGCGGAGTAACGCGGTCCCGACGGGCCCATTAGAGCATGAGGGGAACCGGCTGTCCCGACGCCTGCGGCGCCGCGCCACAAAAGAATCGCGCGGCGTGGCGGCGGACGATGTAACGGCAGCGATCGGCTTCGAGCAACTCGCCGTCGGTGTTCACGCGGACCGTGCGGTTGAACTGCAGGTCAAACGCGGGTGCCCGGAAGTGCAGCACCCGCTCGTCGCCTTCGTACTCGCCAGCCGCGACCTGTTGCAGGACTCGAACGAAGTCGAGCGTCGGCATCCGCCGCACCATCACCACATCTACCAGCCCGTCGTCGATCAACGCCGCCGGGGCGATCGGATAGCCGCCGCCGATCATGCGGGCGTTGCAGACGGCGAACATCTGCAACTCGACGTCGCCGTCCCACGCATGCGCGGCCGACGATGTCTCGACGGTCGTGAGCCGGGCGGAAAACGGCTCCGAGCCGAGCAGGGCACGCGCGCCGCCGATCAGATACGCGAGCTTACCGGTCTTGTCCTTCAAGCCGTCGGAGACGATTTCAGAGACGTCGGCGACAAACCCGCCGGCCGAGATGTTCACGAACGGCCGATCGTTCACCATGCCGACGTCGACGTCGATCACCCGCGCGTCGAGCAGGGCCTCGAGCGCCGGCTCGGGCTGCTCGCCCAGTCCAAGCGCCTTGGCGAAGTCGTTGCCCGTGCCGAACGGAATGAGGCCAATTGGGATACGCAGCCCATCGCTGGCCGAGGCGAGGCCACGCAATGCCGCGTTAAGGGTACCGTCGCCGCCGGCGATATAGAGCGCATCGCACCCTTCCGTTGCCGCCCGCGCCGCTGCACGCTCCGTGTCGTCGCCGCCGGTAGTGATGGTGATGTCGAGATCGCGTACGAGCGTACAGAGCCTCTCGTTGAGGAGCGGCAGAAGCGCGGTCGCGCGGTTGGCGCCGGATACGGGATTGACGATCAGCCGCGCCCGCATTACATCAGTTTGCCGATGGGACCCAGATCGAGGTTGAGATCCTCGGGCGGGTTGCCGAAAGACGGGGCACTGTCGCGAACGGTTTCCTCGAGCTGCATCAGCGCGCGCCCGACGCCTTCGGTTTGCTAATGCGTGAGGGTGCCGGCTTCCATCCGCCGGATTGCCTGGCGTTCGAGTGGTCGGGACGCCACGGACGAAGCTGCGCACCGTCGAGCGCGCGTTGCTCGAGGGATCGTGGACGCAGGTCCGCGATGATGTGGAGGCGCAACTGGTGTCGATGCCGGGCGGGACCGAAACGTACGTGCTGTGTCACGGCGCGCCGGGAAAAAGAACGGGCGATCCGGCGCCGGTTCTCCACCCGGCTTGAAGACGCGCTGCAGCGGCTGGAACAGCGCGTCGCGACCGGCCGTCTTGAAAGGCCGGTCGAAGATCGAGCGGGCGTTGGGCCGCCTCC
>DASQFU010000083.1:0-7143 GCA_035632955.1 Candidatus Limnocylindria bacterium | reverse complement strand
CGGCTCACCGGTCGCGATCACGGTGCGCGCCGCGCGCCACATATCGGCCGCCGAGCGCTCGAACGGGATCTCGAGGGCCCAGCCGAGCTCCGCGCGCGCGGCCGGGATCGGCGACCAGCGCCCGCACGCCTGCTGGGCCATGCGGCTCGCTCACGACCTCGACCGGTCCGACCTCGGGCCCGGCGGCGGCGATCAGCGCTTGGACCACCTCGCGTCCGGTGCGGCCGCGCCCACTCCCCAGGTGATAGAGCGCGCCGGCCGGCGCGCCGAGGTACGCCTGCACGATGCCACGCGCGAGATCGCGCACGTCGGCGTAGTCGCGAACCGTCTCGAGGTCGCCGAACACCAACCGGGGCGCGGCCCCTCTCAACACTCCCGCGAGCAACGTCACGCACCGGCCGGGCAGCAGCGTCGGCGGCAGGCCGGGCCCGAGCAGGTTGAACAGCCGCACCCGCACGACGTCTTGACCTTCGCGCGCGTGCGCCGCTTCCGTCACCTGCGCCTGCTCGAGCTTCGAGATGCCGTACGCGTCGACCGGCCGGGTGGGCGCGCCTTCGCCTGCCGGCAGGTCGCTGGGCGCGAGATCCCCGAGCTCCGCCGCCGAGCCGAGCACCAGCACGCGGAACGTCGGCCCTCTCAACATCCGCATCGCCGCGAGCAGATGCGCGGTCCCATCGACGTTGACCCGCTCGAGCTTGGCCGCGCTGCCACTCCGCAACGACGCGAGATGGAACACGCCGTCGGGTCGAGTCTCGCCGACCAGGAGCTCGACCGAGCGCGGTACGCCGAGATCGACCGCGTGATGCTCGTCCCACGGCGCGGCGACGCGACGCGCGGTGCGCGAGGCGCCGATCAGCGTCGCGTTCGGGAGTGCCGAGCGCAGCGCGGCGGTTAGCGGGCCGGCGACCGTTCCAGTGCAGCCGGTGATCAGCAGCCGAGCGGACATGCGCGCGGAGGCGGAGCTACCGCGACCCACCGGGGACGAACCGGTCCGGCTCCTCCTGGTAGCGCGTGACCGCCAGGTCGTAGTCCTCGGGCCGGCCGATGTCGAACCACTCGCCGGTGAAGTCGTGACAATGAACGTGCTCGCCCCGGCTCACCAGCGTTCGCATCAAATCGGGCAGGTCGAGTCGCTCGCCGCGGGTCATCGCTGCCTGGATGCGGCGGTTGAGGATGTAGATGCCCATGCTCACCTGGTAGTGGAGCGTTGGTTTCTCGACGTAGCTCTGAAGGCGGCCACCTTCGCCGATGTCCAGCACACCGAGCGACACCGGCACCTGCTTGCGAAACGAGGTGAGCGTTGCGATTCCGCCCCGCGCGCGATGCGAGCGCATGAGCTCGGCGAAATCGAGGTTCGTCAGCACGTCGCCGTTCATCACCAGGAAGTCGTCGTCGAGCCCATCGATCAGGCCGATCGGGCCGGCGGTGCCGAGCGGCTGCTCCTCGCGCGAGTAGCGGATCTCGACGCCCCACTTGCGCCCGTCGCCGAAGAACGCCTCGATCAGCTCGGCGAGGTGGTTGACCGCGAACACGATCCGCCGGTACCCGTAGGCACGGAGCTGGCGGACGACGATCTCGCAGATCGGCAGATCGCCGACCGGCACCAGTGGTTTGGGCAGAACGGTCGTATAGGGGCGCAACCGGGTGCCCTTGCCCCCGGCCAGGACGATCGCTTGCATGGGTCGGGCGCTCTCCACTCGCGTCAGATCGTGTACTCGCTCGCCCGGAATCGCTCCGGATGCGCCCGAACGTACTCGATCGCGCGCCCGAGCCCATCCTCGAGCCCGATCTCGGGCCGCCAACTCGTGAGGCTCTGAATCCGCTCGTTGTTCGCGCGCAGCTCGAACACTTCGCTGTGCTCGGGGCGCACGCGGCCGGCGTCGCTCTCGACCTTCGCCTCGGCCTTCATCAGGCCGAGAAGTTTGCGCGCCAGCTCACCCATCGAGATCGACTTGCCGTGGCCCGCGTTGCACACGACACCGATCGTCTTCTCGGACTCCGCGACGGCGACGAACGCACGCGCGGTATCGGTGACGTAGGTGAAGTCGCGCACCGGCTCGAGGCTGCCGAGCCGGATCTCGCTCGCCCCCTGAACCACCTGCGCGATGATCGTCGGGATCACCGCGCGCGCGGATTGGCGGGGACCGTAGGCGTTGAACGGCCGCAGGATCGAGACCGGCAGCCCGAACGAGCGATGGTAGCTCTCGGCGAGCTGATCGGCTGCGATCTTGGATGCCGAGTAGGGCGATTGCCCCTGCAGCGGGTGAGCCTCGTCGATCGGCGTGTAGCGGGCCGTGCCGTAGACTTCGGACGTCGAGGTGTGGACCACGCGCCGGACCTTCCAGCGTCGCGCCGCCTCCAGCACGTTCAAGGTGCCGCGCACGTTGACCTCGAGGTAGCTGGCCGGGGCGACGTAGGAATAAGGAATGCCGATCAGCGCCGCGAGGTGGAAAACGACGGCGCAGTCTTTGACCGCCTCGGCGACCGCGAACGGGTCGGCGATGTCGAGTGGGCGGACGTCCAGGGCGTCGCGCGTGGCGTGGTCCACGTCGGCGAGATGGCCCCAGTCGTTGCGCGAGTTGTAGCGGACCGCGGCGCGCACCTGCGCCCCGCGCGCCACCAACAGCTCGCACAGATGGCTGCCGATGAACCCGCCCGCTCCCGTCACCAGCACTCGCTCGCGAGCGAGGCTCATTCAGCGTGATCCTTGTGGTGCGTTCCAGTCACCGCGGCATTATGGCCGGGAAGGATCGTACATCTCAAATGCCGACCGCTGCGCGGCGGACTCGGGAGGTGCCGCTTGGACCGCACGCCCATCGCGGCCCGGGGCGGGAGCCTAGAGGCACGGAGGTGATCGGTTCAGTCGGAATCTCTCCGATGCTCCCGCCATCGCCATCACGGCCACCCCCACTCCCATGAAGACGAATGGCCACGACATGAGGTTGTACCGCACCGTCGCGATGCTGGTGACATGGACGAACATGGAGTACGCGACCATGAACACCGGAACCCAAGGGTGCGGTGCGCGGCGCTTCCAAAGGCCATACCATCCGATCACGCCCAACGCGAGCAGCGGGCCGTTCATCATCAGGCTGCGAGGCGTCGGTCGGAACATGTCCCGGTCGGAAACCTGAAACCAGCAGCGGACGAGCTTCGAAGCCGCCAGCGGTATCTGCTGCATGGGGTACTCCCGCAGATTCCGCACGGCGGCGGCTGCGTAGACGCTGTCCACGCCGAACTCGTCGCGTCCGGGGAGGGCGGCGAGGATCGAAGCAGGTTGTTCTGAGTCCAACAGATTGCCGCGACCGCGCCCGGGAGGGTAGGTCCCCGTGTATAGGTTGCGCCCCGACGACGTGGCCGTAGGCTGAAAGTGGCCGAACACGAGATGGTTGCGCACCACCCACGGTGTCACGACAAGTGCAGACGCCGCCAGGAGGGCCGCGATCTGCATCCCTCTCGATCCGGACCGGCGGATCGGTACGGCGAGCACGATGGGCAGAAGGAGCGCGGTCGGCCGCGTGAGCGCCGCCAGCCCAAGCAGGACGCCGGCAATCCCATGGTCCAAGGTCGAGCGTCGATCGAGAGCCCGCAGGACCATCAAGGTACTCGCGAGGATCAGCGGGATGAACAAGTTTTCCGTCACCAGCTGGACCGTGAACGCGGAAAACGGTGGATAGACCAGGTACGCCGCGACCGCGATGCAGGCCGAACGGTCGTCGAGGCCCACGCGCCGCGACAGGCGGTAGAGCAACCACGCCGTGAAGCCGGCCAGCAAGACGTTGCCGCCGAGCACGCCCATGGGTTCCACTCCGGCCCGATAGAGCAGTGACAGAAAGATCGGAAGGAAGGGCGGACGCAAGGCCGTCGGCCGTGGAGTTCCGAGCGAGTCCCTGACCCAAGGAATCTGTTGGCTGGCCGAGAAGGCGAAGCCGTTTCCAGATTTCAGATTCGTCGCGATGTCGTGGTAGTGCATCGAGTCCCCCTCCAATAGAGGTGGACCCGCAACCCAAACCGCGCCCGCTCGCGCGACGAGCACTAGCACGATCAAGGTCCATGCGATGCGTGAGGTCGGTGTCGAAGCCGATCGGGAGCGGCGGGACTGCGGCGCGTCCGCACCCACCGGAGGTGACGAGCGCTTCCCGATTTTCGAGACGGGCGGATGGGTTGGCCGGCCCATGGCAACCCCGGTCTTGGTCGACCTTCGATGGTTTGGCGGAACCGTCGTGTGGGGCTTGAACGGTTCACATGACGAAAGTGTATCGCTCTCGATGCGCGGGGCACAAACGATCCCGTTGGCCCCTTCCGAGTTCCTCACGTCTGGAGTGCTCATCATGAACGAGAATGCGGCCACGGGTCAGCAGCGGGCTAGATACCGCTTTGGGAAGGTTATCCACTGTTCTAGGCTCGACGCTCGCGTCGCCGAATGGCTCCACCATGGAACGGTGAACACGACCGACGATCACCCGTGAACGCCAAACTGCCGATGCCCCATCTACCTTCGTCTGCGTGGCTCAGCGTTCTGGTCGTCGCTGTCTTCGCCGGGCTCGGTGTCTGGCTCCGACCGCCGGGGTTGGTTGGCGATACCGACGTCGTTCGAATCGCGAACGGAATGCTGCACGCGCACGCACGCGGCATGCCCCTGGACCCAGCGCACGCGCCGGGCTTCGCGCAGCACTTCGGCTACTACGCCACCCTCGCGCTCGCGCTCCCCGCATCCGTCTACCGGAATGGTACGACGCTTCTCGATGCACTGAGCCTCGTGGGCCTGATGTCCGGAGTGCTCGCATTTGGCGCCTACGCTCTTCTCGCCTGGCGCCGCTTCGGGGAGAAGGGCGTCCTGGCGACCGCCCTTGTCACGCTTTCCCCGATGACGATCGCGCTCTCGTACTCCGGACACCCACTGCTTCCTTCCGCGGCCCTCCTCTTTCTGGGTGCGGTACTCGTTCACCCCAAGCCGGTGGTTCGGGCGGGTATCGCCCTCGGGCTGGAGATTGCCGCAGTCGTGCTGTGGGTGGGCTCACTCACCGTGCGCGCCGAAGCCTTGCTCGCCATGCCGTGGCTCGTCGCGCTGGCTTGGGAAGGCCCATCGACGGGACGGGGCGCCCGTCTGGCGAGGCGGCTCGCTATCGTCGGCCTTTCGGTCATCACGTTCGGCGTGATCCAGAACCGAATGATTCCGCACTCGAGTGGTGCGCGCGAGCTTCGAGCGTTCCTCGAGGTTTTCCTGGGTCGCGACACGTACTCGCGTGCGGGAATGTTCATGCTGCTCGGGATCGGGGTGGGGACTTGGGTGATCGCGGCAGTTGGTCTACTGCGCGGCGCGTTACGACCCGAGCTGCGATCCCGGCTGATCCTTGCGCTGGTGCTCGTCATTCCAACCGTCGTGTTCTGGATCCCGGTGCCGGCGCCCTCGCGACATTTCTTCTATGCCTTGGTGGGCCTCTCGGAATTGGCCTTGTTGGCGGTACGCTGGCGAGAAGCGCGAGCCTTTGCGCTGCTGGCCCTAACCGTCGTCGTCGCGAATTTCGCGCTCGCGGAGGCGCTCTACGGTCCGATCAGCCGCCGGTACGCCTGGAAGTATCCGGCCATGACGTCGCGACGCGCCACCGTATCCGTCCCCCTGGGCTGGTTTCTTCCGGACCGCAACGCCATCGGTCGCATGCTCGCCACCTCTCGCGATGAAGGACGGCGTCTCGCGGCCTTCGAGACGCGCGACGTCCTCGCGTTCGCGGATGAATCACCGTTGATGGTCATGGCGTTCGTTGAGCGAGGAGACGTCACTCACTTGTGCGATACGCTGGTCACTGGGATGCAAGCGGAACATCTAGCGCGCGGCTCTCAACATATCTACATCATTCGCAAGTCGAGCCATTGGCCTCGAGACGTCGAAGCGACTCTCCTTGCGAGGGACCCGTTTCCTCACGCGGCGATCTACACGCAGCCGCACACCCTGTCGTCCTACGATGTGAAGCGTGACCTCTTCCCGGAGCGTCGCTTGCACATCGACGACCTCCCGCGCGTAGTGCCTAATCTGAAATGACGTTTCAGGCGGGTGCTTCGATGCTCTGCTGAAGCACGTCCTCGAGCCGTGGTCGCACGCGTTCCCACGCATGCCCTTCGGCCGTGCGTCGCCCCGCCTCGCCGAGACGATCTGCGAGTCCCCGCTCGTGAAACAAGCGCGCGAGCGCCGCCCGCAGCGCATCGAAATCATCGGGCGGCACGAGCAAACCATTGACGGCATCCTGAACCAGATCACGGGTTCCCGCGACGTCGGTCGCGACCACCGGCCGCGCGTGCGCCATCGCTTCCAGCACGACGTTCGGAAGTCCTTCGCCGCGCCGCGCCGCTAAAACGACGCACGCGGCTTCCTCGTAGAGCTGGTTCAGGCGCGTGCGCGAGACGTGCCCCTCGAACCAAGCGTCGAGACCATGACGCCGTGCGCGCTCCTCGAGTCGCACGCGCTCCGGACCCTCGCCGGCCACGGTCAGAAGGCCTTGCATCCCCGCGACCGCATCCACCACCAAATCCATCCCCTTGTCAGGAATCAGACGTCCGACCGCGAGCACGCGGCCGCCGCGCCGACGGGGGGTTGGCGGCAGGTCGATGCCGTTCGGCACCACCACGAGACGCGGCTCGAGCTGCGCCGCTGCGGCGGGGTCGACACGGTGAAACTCCGCCAGCAGCTCGGCACGCGTGCCCTCGCTCTGGACCAGCACCGTGCGCGCGCTGCGCCACACGCCAGGCGAGAACGTGCGCGCCCGCCACGAGGCCGAGAGGCGATACTCGACCTCGCCGCGAATCCACACCACGGCCGGAATACCGAGCCGTCGTTGGATGCGCACGCCAGCGAGACCGCTAATGAAGGTCTGGAAGCACAGCAGCGCATCCGGCCGAGGATCGAGCGCGGCGACCGCGCGGCTGACGTGCCGGAGGTCGAGGAGCGTGCGCGCGAGAGGAATCCTCGCGACCGGCAGCCGCACGATCTCGAACCCGTCGCGACGCTCGTGCTCGGGCAGCGAATCGGGGTCGCGACGCGTCACGACCGTCACGCGGTGGCGATCGGCCAGCCGTTGCGCCCAGGCCTCGGCCTGAACCTCCGCGCCTCCAAACGGGCCGGGCGGAAAGTGTCCGATCAGGATCGCG
>DASQFU010000082.1:0-7356 GCA_035632955.1 Candidatus Limnocylindria bacterium | reverse complement strand
ATCGCAAGCGGCGGCCTGAAACGCCGCTGGCAAGCGACTCGCCGCTCGGCTAGGGTCGGCAGTCATGGAAACGATCAACGGGTGCACCGTGATTGCTCCATCGGAAGGGCCGGAGCCGGCGAACTTTGGCCCGTCCCAGATGGACGGCGCCTACCGGGTTCTCGCCGGGACTATTCCCGCTGACCAGCCTGCACCTCCCTTCCACGTCCACCCGCACACGGACGAGGCGTTTCACATCGCAGGCGGTGAGGCCACGTTCCTGCTAGGCGACCGCGAGGTTCGAGTCACCGCCGGCGGCTTCGTATTCATCCCGCGAGGGATGCCCCATACCGCGTGGAACTCTGGCGACGGCCCGATGCTTGGACTGATCATGATCTCGCCGGGCGACGCGGAGCACTTCTTCGAGCCCGTAGAGGCCAACTGAACCCAGTCGGTGTACGAGCGCCAGCAAACGGCGGCACGCGTCGCGGGCCCGGCCGCCGATTGCGGGAGCTCGGGAGGCTCGGGAGGCAAGCGGGAGCTCCCACGGATCGCATCCGTACGGCTCACAGGGATCGGGCGAGGCACGCTCGAGAAGCTTGACCAGCGTGTGCTTGGAGAGCGTCAAATGCGGCATCCGCGACCTCACTCGTCGTAGAGGAGCCAACGTATAAGCCTTCTCGAACGTCAGCTGGGGCTAAGCGCGCCCGACAGGATTCGGACCTGTGACCTTCGGTTCCGTAGACCGGCGGCGAATCGGCCCTAACCCGCGTCGTAAAGCGGTCTTGCGCCCCTCCCGCTGCAACTCTCGCTGCAATGATTCTCGACCTCACCCCAACGTGAGCGGGGCGCGCGATCGGCGCGCGCCGTATTCAGAAAGCGCTGGGTTGCCTGCGACCGTCGCCAGAGTCTCCCTCGGGCAGGGGGAGCGGGAGCGTGGGCTTGGCCAGCCGTCGCTCCCGGATCTCGTCCAGGGCGAGCACCTGGGGCGGCGCCGGGCGCGCTTTCGCTCGTCGCGCAAGAGAGCAGTGGTCGGTCTCTGTCCGACTGGTGCGGTTCCACCGGCGCGAACGACACGAGAGGGTTGCGCAGCTGCCAGCTGTCCGTCGCGGGGAGCGGGCGCACTCGCGGCTTATGTTCGCGCGTCCCTGTAGACCGTCGCCGCGTTTGCGTAGGATCGCGCCATGATCGTGGGGCGCGCACCCGAGTGCGCCCGGCTCGAAGCGCTTCTGGCCGGCGCGCGTGCAGGTCGCAGTGGAGCGCTCGTCCTCGAGGGTGAGCCTGGGATCGGCAAGACCGCGTTGCTCGAGCACACTGCGGCATACGCGAAGGACTTCACGGTGTTGCATGCCGTCGGCGTCCAGTCGGAGGCCAGGCTCGCGTTCTCGGGATTGCTGCAGCTGCTGCGCCCGGTCCTCGGGGAGCTCGCGGCCGTGCCAGAGCCGCAGGCCGAGGCGCTGCGCCGGGCGCTGGGACTGACGGAGCGGGCGTCGCTTGACCTGTACCTTGCCTTCGCTGGCGCGCTGTACCTGCTCGCCGCGGCTTCGGAAACGAGGCCGGTCCTGTGTCTGGTCGACGACGCGCACTGGCTTGATGCCGCGTCGGCAGAGGGCGTCGGGTTCGTGGCGCGCCGCATCGAGGCGGAGCGGATCGCGATGCTGGTGGCGATCCGGCCGGGAGAAGGCCGTGCCGCCGACCTGCACGGACTTGAGTGCGTGGCGGTCGGCGGTCTGGGCGCCGACGCCGCTCGCGTGCTGCTCGGTTCCGCGGGGGTCGCGCTGGCTGCGGGGGTCGCCGACCGGTTGATCGAGGCGACCGGTGCAAACCCGCTCGCGCTGTTGGAGGTGCCGCTCGTGCTCAGCGAGGGCCAGCGGGCGGGTGGCGAGTCGCTGGAGCACCCGGTGGCGATCGGCGAGCGCGTCGAGCGCGCGTTCCTGGCGCGGGCGGCCGGGCTGTCGCCCGCGGCGCGGCGCACGCTGCTGGTCGCGGCGGCGAGCGAAGACGGCGACCTCGGCGTGATTGCGGCCGTGGTCGGCGAAGCGTTCGCGGCGATCGACGAGGCGGAGGCCGCCGGGCTGGTGCGCGTGCGCGGGACTGAGCTCGCGTTCCGCCATCCGCTTGTGCGCTCGGCGATCTATACCGCTGCGAGTGCAGGTGAGCGGCGCGCCGCTCACACGGCACTGGCCGCCGCACTGCGAGACGACCCGCAGGACCGGGACGTGTGGCATCTCGCGGAAGCTGCCGTGGGCGCCGACGAGGCGCTCGCTGAGGCACTCGACGCCGCAGCCCAGCGCGCCGCGCCACGCAGTGTCGCCGACGAGCAGCGGCTGTACGAGCGGGCGGCTCGGCTCACGCGCGACCCGGCGCGGCGTGCGTCCCGGCTCCTGTACGCCGGGCGCGCCGCCGACCGCGGCGGGCGCAGCGATGGAGCGATCAGGTTGCTCGAAGACGGGCTCGAGCTGGCCGAGGACCCGTTGCTGCGCGCTGACCTCGTCGACGCCCGGCTCCACGCGGCCCGCGCCCATGGAGACGTGGGCGCGCCGATCGAAATGGTGCTGAGCGAGGCCGCGCGCGTGGAGGCGGTGGACCCGGTGCGCGCCGCCGACCTCGCCGTTCACGCCTGGTGGCTCGCGTCCGAACGCTTTGACGTGCAGCGCGCGCGCGAGCTGCTCGCGCACGCGCACGAACAGCTCAGCGCGGATGACGCGGAAACCCACATGCCGATGCTGGCGGCACTCGCCTGGCAGGACATCTTGGACGCGAAGGCCGGCAGCGCGGCGCAGCGAGGCGCCAGCATCGAGCTGGCCGCGGAGCGGATGACCGGTTGGGCGAGGGCGTTCGCCGAGTGCCTCATGGTGCTCGAGGAGCACGCGCTCGCACGGCGGGTGCTCGAGCGAGCAGCTGCACAGTGGCGCGCCCGGGGCAACATCGTCGGCCTGATCTGCGCGCTGAGCACGAGCAGCCGGCTGGAGCTGCGTTGCGGCCACGTCAGCCAGGCCAGCGTCGCCGCGCACGAGGCGGTCCGGCTCGCGGAGGAGAAGCGGCTACACCACTGGCACGCAATTTCGCTCGCCGCGCTGGCGGCGGTCGACGCCGTGCTCGGTGACGTCGCCGGCCGTCAGCATGCGCACACGGCGATCGAGATGGCCGCCCCCCGCCAGGACCGCGAGACCGAGGTGTATGCCCTCGACGCGCTCGGCCGGCTCGAGCTCGGCGCCGGCGACGCGGAGGCGGCGGTCGCCGCGCTCGAGTCCGTGGAGGCCATCACGAGCGCCTTAGCCGCACCGGACCACCTGCTCTGGGCGCCCGACCTGATCGAGGCGTACGTGCGCTGCGACCGGGCGCCCGACGCGCGCCGCGTGCTCGCCGCGTTCGAACGGCGCACGGCGCGCCGGCCCGGGGCCTGGGCCACGGCCGCAGCAGCCCGCTGCCGCGCGCTGCTCGCCCCCGACGCCGACGTCGATCGCGCCTTCGCTGCGGCGCTCGCGCTCTGCGATCCGGATCGCGTCTCGCCGTTCGAGCGCGCACGCGTCGAACTGGCGTGGGGAGAGCGGCTGCGCCGCGGCGGGCATCGCCGCGCTGCGCGCGCCCAGCTGCAAGCCGCCATGCTCGGCTTCGAGCGACTCGGCGCAGCCGGCTGGACCGGGCGCGCGCGCGAGGAGCTGCGCGCCAGCGGGCAGACACCGCGGGCACGCAACCCGGCGCTCGTCAACCAGCTCACGCCACGCGAACTCGAGGTCGCGCTGCTCGCAGGTGGCGGCGCCACCAATCGCGAGATCGCCAGCCGCCTGTTCCTCAGCGCAAAGACCATCGAGCTCCACCTCGGACGCGTGTACCGCAAGCTCGGGATCCGCTCGCGCACCGAACTGGCGCGCGCCCTGCCCCCAGACGGCTGGGGTGAACCCCTACACGAACGCGATCCACAGTAGGGATTCGCCTCGCGCGAACCACCCGCCCGGGCCGGGAAGATCGGCCCATGCCCCCACACCATCTCTTCGCGGCGCTGGCGTTCGACGTACTGATGCGCACACCGCAGCCTCCGCGCGCACGGCGCGCACGGACGCCGGCCGCGCCGTCGACCCGGGGCCCAGTCGCAGCGTCTCGTGTTCCGGTCGCGCCGGCGCGTCCGCCCAGCGGCCTAGTCCAGCCACGGCCCCGCCGCGCGCGCGTTCTCTCCTGAGGAGCCTCTATGTACACGAACCTGAAATCCCACATGATCGCTCGCGAGCTCGAGGCGCGGGCCGCCGAGGCGACCTCGCCGCGCCTCGGCAGTGAGGCGAGCCGTGCGCGGTCGGTCGAGCCCTGGCCGCGCCGTGTCTGGCGTCGGCTCCACCGGCGCTTCCCTACGACCGGCAAGCCACGCATCGCCTCAGACGCGAACACGCGGCGGTCACCCTGAACGGCGCACACTGCTATCGATACGCCGCGCTGACCGCGCCAGCCAACTGAGTGCGCGCAGATGCCTGCCACCGAGGCTAGGGCGCCGCTCCACTCGGCACGTCTGGAGCGAGATCGTGTCAGCGCCACCGTCAGGCGTCGCGTTGTGGGCGGGCCGAGATGACTACGGCCCCGTGCGTTCCGGCGGCATCGCCGTGCGCCTAAGCCGACACGGGGCCGTCGGCCGGCTCAGTCGAGCCCGAACTCGCCCCGCCACGCGTCCCAGATCCTTGCCTCGTACGCCTGCGCGTACCGCTCGGCAAAGGACTCGCTGAGCGCGACGCTCCGTCTCGAACAGTTGCTCATGCGGTTCCGCAACAACGTCTCGCCTCCAAGCACCCCCAAGGTCACCCCTACGCCCCGGACTGCCGGAGCATCATCTGCCTCCGCTAGGCCGACGTCGGCCATGCTGCCCACGACGCGGGTGAAGAGCCTCCCCTGCGCCGATGGGGTCGCTTCGAACTCCGCTACGAGCTTCGCGAGCGGTACCAGCTCGATCCCCGCGGGCACTGTGGGATAGCGGACGGCCGTCCGGCGTCGAAACGCGCAGCCCTGGCCGGCTCGCTCCCCGCACTTGCGGTTGGGACAAGGACCGGGAGCCGGCCCAGCCGCAACACGGATCCGGCTCCTCTTGGGAAGCAGTACTCCCGGCGCTGGCCGTGGCGGACGGCAGCTGGCTGAATCGCTGCTGGCTCCCCGATTCAGTGAGCCCGGGGTCGGCCTCGGTGTCCCCCCTCCGCCGCCCTTGAGCTCGCCCTGCTTGACAACGTGGCAGTCCCGAACTAAACTAGACGTACAGTTTCGATATGCAGGAACGAAAGGAACGACGATGCTGAAGACGCAGCTCAAGACCGCCCGGCTCGGCACAACCGGCTTCGAGATCACCCGCATCGGCTTCGGTGCTTGGGCGATCGGGGGAGGTGGCTGGGAGGCCGGCTGGGGTCCGCAGGACGATGACGAGTCGGTCGCCGCCATCCTCCACGCGCTCGAGCAGGGGGTCAACTGGATCGACACTGCCGCCGCCTACGGCTTCGGGCATTCCGAGAGCATCGTCGGACGCGCGCTGGAGGGGGTCGCGGAGCGGCCCTACGTGTTTACGAAGGGCTCGCTGCTCGAGGGGCCCGGCCGGCGGATCGTCCACAACCTCAAGCGCGACTCGCTGATCCGCGAGGCGGAGGCCAGCCTGGAGCGGCTTGGGGTCGACGCCATCGACCTCTACCAGATCCACTGGCCCGACCCCGAGGCAGACGTCGAGGAGGGCTGGTCGGCGCTGGCCGAGCTGAAGGACCGGGGGCTGGTGCGCCACATCGGCGTGTCGAATTTCGACGTCGAGCAGCTTCGGCGGATCCAGGAGATCGCGCCTGTCGAGACCCTGCAGCCGCCCTACTCGCTCATCGCGCGCCAAGTCGAGGACGAGATCCTGCCCTTCGCCAAGCGCGAAGGGATCGGCGTAATCGCCTACTCGCCGATGGGCTCAGGCCTGCTGACGGGGCGCATGACGCGCGAGCGGATCGAGAACCTGCCCGACGACGACTGGCGCAAGCACGACGAGCGGTTCCAGGAGCCCGAGCTATCACGGCACCTGGCACAGGTCGAGCGCCTGGAGGCCGTCGCAGAGCGCTACGACACGACGCCGGGGGCGGTAGCGGCCGCATGGACGCTGCACAACCCGGCCGTAGACGGTGCCATTGTCGGCTTCCGCCGGTCCGACCAAGTCGACCCGATCCTCACGGCCGCCGGCCTCGACCTAACGGCTGAGGACGTCGAGCAGATCGAAAGGGGCGAACGATGAGCATCGTCGGATTCGTCGGGCTCGGGACGATGGGCGGCCGGATCGCCGGCCGCCTGCTCGCCTCCGGCCATCAGGTGCACGGAACCAACCGCACCGTCGCGAAGGCGCAGCCGCTGATCGACAGCGGCCTTCGCTGGCGGCCGACGCCGCGGGAAGTCGCCGCCGACTCCGACGTCGTGTTCAGCATGGTGAGCGACGATGCGGCGCTCGAGGAGATCACCGCCGGGCCGGACGGCATCCTTGCCGGGCTGACGCCCGGGAAGGTCTACATCGACATGAGCACCGTCAGCCCCGAAGCCAGCGCCACCATCGCCGAGCGGGTGCGATCGATCGGCGCCTGGATGCTCGACGGGCCGGTCTCGGGGAGCGTTCCGCAGGCCGAGACCGGGACGCTCACCCTCATGGTGGGCGGCGAGGAGGCGGCCTTCCGGCTCGCGGAGCCCCTGCTGCGCGAGCTCGGCCAAAGCGTGACTCGCGTCGGTGAGAACGGCCAGGGCCTGCTGCTCAAGCTGGCGATCAACATAAGCCTCGCGGTCCAGACGCTTGCCTTCAGCGAAGGGCTGCTGCTGGCCGAGCGGGGCGGCATCGATGCCCGACTCGCAGCGCGGGTCATGAGCGAGAGCTCGATCGGCTCGCCGATGCTCGAGACGCGCGTCCCCCTCCTGCTCGACTTGCCGGAGACCGCATGGTTCGACGTGCAACTGATGCAGAAGGACATCCGGCTCGCGCTGCAGGCAGCGACGGGCCTGGGCGTCACACTCCCCTCCGCCGCAACCGCGGACGACATGCTTGGCGAGGCGCGCGAGCTCGGCTACGGGGAGCGCGACATCGCAGCGCTGCACCAGGTGCTCGCCCGCCTCAGCGGGGCGGCTGCGGGCGAGCACGAACACCCGATGGGCGAGCCGGCGCTCGCATCTCGGTAGGGCGCGAAGGTGGACGGCGAGGCGACAACCGGCACGCCGAGACGCGGACGGCCGCGCAGCGAGAAGGCGCGACACGCGATTCTCGACGCGGCCGCGGAGCTGCTCCTGCGTCGCGGATTGGGCGCGGTGAGCATGGACGCGGTGGCCGAAAGGGCCGGCGTGAGCAAAGCCACGATCTACCGCTGGTGGCCGTCGAAGGAGATGCTGGCGCTCGACGCGCTGCTC
>DASQFU010000081.1:0-6880 GCA_035632955.1 Candidatus Limnocylindria bacterium | reverse complement strand
AGCGCGCGGAACATTCCCTCCCGCCCGATGACGACGCCGAGCACGCAAAAGTAGGCGGCGAGCAGAAGCTCGGAGCGACCGGCCCAGGCGCGGGGCGAGCAATACTGGCGCGCGGCCTGCCGGCTTCCCGCGCCCTCGCCGGTCTTCGGCGTGCGTTCCCAATCACCGAGCTCGGAACCCAGCCCCGCGACCACCGCACGGGCGTTGTTGAGCGACAGGCCGATGCCGAGCACCAGCGCCGCCGCCACGTCACGCAGCGCACGCCCGGGCGTGCCGCCGGCCGCGCGCTGGCCGGCGGCGAGGAACACCAACACCGGCACGACGCCGAACACGAGCACGGCCGCCTGGAGCAGCCACTGCGCCCAGGGCGGCGTCGAGGCGGGGCCGAGCAGCACCGGCAGCAGCAACAACGCGAGCGACAGCAGCAACGGGTAGCAGCAGTTGCTCGTGAGATGGAAGAAAGCCTCGAGTTTGACCGGCAGCGGCAAGGGGCTCCGCCACACGGCGGGCAGCAGCTTGCGCGCGGTCTGAATCGAGCCCTTCGCCCAGCGTCTCTGCTGCGACTTCAGGGCTTCCAGGTCGCTCGGCAGCTCGGCCGGCGCCTCGACGTCGCACGCGAACGCGAACCGCCAACCCTTGAGCTGCGCCCGGTAGCTGAGATCGAGATCCTCGGTGAGCGTGTCGCACGACCAACCGCCGGCATCCTCGATGCAGCGCCGGCGCCATATGCCGGCCGTGCCGTTGAAGTTGAAGAACAGGCCGCTGTGCATGCGCGCGGGATGCTCGAGCAGGAAGTGAGAGTCGAGCATCG
Source organism: Candidatus Limnocylindria bacterium (assembly GCA_035632955.1). Lineage (GTDB taxonomy): Bacteria > Eisenbacteria > RBG-16-71-46 > RBG-16-71-46 > RBG-16-71-46 > DASQFU01. The sequence continues at coordinate 6,069 of DASQFU010000081.1, read as the reverse complement.
TCGCCTGAGCCGCGGTCAGCCACGAGCGATCGCGGTTGAGATGACCCCAGCGGGCCTGCACCATCCCGAGCCCAGGATCCACGAAGCGCGGCACCATGCGTCGCAGGAAGTCGCGCTGCGGCACGAAGTCGGCGTCGAACACGGCGATCAGCTCGCCGCCGGCCTGCGCGAGCCCGGCGGCCAGCGCTCCGGCTTTGTAACCCGTGCGTTCCGGGCGATGCAGATGCCGGATGCGGGTGCCTTGACGCCGGTGACGCTCGGCGGCGGCCGCGACGTAATCTCGCGTGTCGTCCGTCGAGTCGTCCAGCACCTGGATCTCGAGCCGATCGCGCGGATAGTCGAGCGCGGCGACCACGTCGATCAACCGCTCGACCACCGCCCGCTCGTTGAACACAGGGAGCTGCACGGTGACGCTCGGCCACGACTCGAGGCGCGGCTCGACGCCGGCCTCCGAGACACGGCGGCGCCGCCACCAGCGCCACATCACGAGATAGCGATGTGAGGAGTACACGGCCAGCAGGAGCTGGGCGAGAACATAGGTCGCGGCCGCGGCCGCCCACAGCCAATCGGTCACCGGGCCCGGCAACGGCAGCTCCTCCTCGGCAGGCTCATCGAACGACGACGCACACTAGGTGCGCGCCGGGGGCGAGCGCAAGCAGAACGGCGAGGAGAGAACGTCCCCTCGCCGCTGTCGTGACCGATAAACCGCCTAGTTGACCACTTCGAAGTCCGCGTCGACCGCACCACCGCCCGGACTCTTGCGCGGCCCGCCTTCGGTGGGCGGCGCTTCCTCGCCGGCGGGCCCGGCTGGCCCAGCACCACCGGACTCGGACGTCTTCTGATAGATGGCGGCCGCCGCCTTGGTCCAGGCGGCTTGCAACGCTTCGGTCGCCGAGTTGAGGGCGGCGGTATCCTCGCCCTTCAGCGCTTCCTTCACGCGCTCGGTCTCGGTCTCCAGCTCGGACTTCAGCGTCGCGTCGAGCTTCTCGCCGTGCTCCTTGAGGTTCTTCTCGACCTCGTAGACCAAACTGTCGGCTCGATTGCGGGCCTCCACCGTCTCCTTGCGCTTCCGGTCCTCGCCGGCGTGCGACTCGCCATCGCGGACCATCTTCTGGATCTCCGCTTCCGAGAGCCCGCTCGACGCCTCGATGCGGATGCTCTGCTCCTTGCCGGTCGCCCGATCCTTCGCGGAAACGTGCAGGATGCCGTTGGCGTCGATGTCGAACGAGACCTCGATCTGCGGACGGCCGCGCGGCGCCGGCGCGATGCCATCGAGATGGAAACGCCCGATCGTCTTGTTGTCGCGCGCCATCGGCCGTTCGCCCTGGAGCACGTGCACCTCGACGGTCGTCTGGTTGTCGGAGGCCGTCGAGAACACCTCGCTCTTGCGGGTCGGGATCGTCGTGTTGCGTGTGATCAGCGTCGTCATGACGCCGCCGAGCGTCTCGATGCCGAGCGACAGCGGCGTGACGTCCAGCAACACGACGTCGCGCACGTCGCCCGCCAGCACCGCACCCTGGATCGCCGCACCGATCGCCACGACTTCATCGGGGTTGACGCCCTTGTGCGGCTCCTTCCCGAACACCTCACGCACCAGGTCCTGCACCTTGGGCATACGCGTCGCGCCACCGACGAGCACGACCTCGTCGATCTGCGAAGCGGTCAGCCCGGCGGCCTTCAACGCCTGCTGGACCGGCCCGCGGCAGCGCTCGATCAGGTCGGCGCACAGTTGCTCGAGCTTCGCTCGCGTCACGCGGATCGCCAGATGCTTCGGTCCGTTCTGATCGGCGGTGATGAACGGCAGATTGACGTCGGTCTCCAGGACGGTCGACAATTCGGATTTGGCCTTCTCCGCCGCCTCCTTGAGGCGCTGGAGCGCCATCGGGTCCTTGCGCAGATCGATGCTCTCCTGCTTCTTGAACTCGTCGGCCAGATGGTCGATCAGTCGTTGGTCGAAGTCGTCGCCGCCGAGATGCGTGTCGCCATTGGTCGAGTTGACCTCGAACACGCCATCCCCGATCTCGAGGATCGAGATGTCGAACGTGCCGCCGCCCAGGTCGAAGACGGCGATCCTCTCGTCCTTCTTCTTGTCGAGCCCGTAGGCCAGCGCGGCCGCCGTCGGCTCGTTGATGATGCGCTTGACGTCGAGGCCGGCGACTCGACCCGCGTCCTTGGTTGCCTGCCGCTGGCTGTCGTTGAAGTACGCGGGCACGGTGACGACCGCTTCAGTCACCTTCTCACCCAGATACTCCTCGGCGGTCTGTCGCATCTTCTGCAGGATCATCGCGGAGATTTCCGGCGGAGAGTATTCCTTGCCGTCCGCGCGCACCTTGACGTCGCCCTGCTCCCCGCGCACGACCTCGTAAGGAACCAGCTTGATCTCCGAGGCGACTTCGTCGTACTTGCGACCCATGAACCGCTTGATCGAATAAATCGTGTTCTTCGGGTTGGTCACCGCCTGCCGCCGGGCGACCAGACCCACGAGCCGTTCTGCGCTCTTCGAAAACGCCACCACCGAGGGCGTGGTGCGGAAGCCCTCGGCGTTGGGGATGACCTTTGGCTCGCCACCCTCCATGACCGCAACGCACGAGTTGGTGGTCCCAAGATCGATGCCGATGACCTTACCCATGGTGCTCTCCTACCTTTCGGCGCTGCGCGGAATGCCACGCTCGCTCCGCGGACGCGGAGCGCAGCGTGGCCCGCTTGCCGACGCCGGGAACGTCCGGCTATCCGACCTGAACCTCGATCTCACGCAGCTTGGCCTGTTCGGCCTTCGGCACCGTGATCTCGAGCACGCCGTCCCGATACTGCGCCTTCACCTGGTCGTTGCGCACCCGAGCGCCAAGCGTGAACGAGCGCTCGAACACGCCGTATCTCCGCTCGACGCGGCGATAGTTGCCGTCCGACCGCGGTGCCTGGGACTGCCCGTTCAGGCGTTCGCCGCGAATGGTCAACGTGTCGCCCATCAAGCTGACCTTGACGTCCTTCTGGGCGACGCCGGGAAGGTCGCAACGAAAGATGAACGCCTCCGGGGTTTCCTCGACATCGACAGCCGGCGCGAGCGTGGAAGCGTCGTCACCTCGGATCGAGCCACGTGTGAATACGCTGTCGAACAGCCGGTCGATCTGGTCGTGAAAGGTGACGAGCCCACGGGCTGAGCTCAGGTTCGGGCTCCATCGCATGAGCGTCATGATTGAGCTCCTATGAAGGGGTTGGAACGCGCCGGAGCGTTGTCCGGCGGATCTACATGATCTCGATGCACCCGCTAAGCAGATCGCATGCCGAACTAAACGGCTAACCCAAGCGATTGCTGGCCAAGAAGATTGACGCGTTTGTTCGTCTTTGGTGCGAGCTGGAGATACCTTGGGCGTTTCGGTCCGGAACGATTTCGTTTCGTAGCCGAACGCAGCGGCGTTGCGGGCCGGAACGCCTGGAGCGTGCCGTCGCCCTTTGCTAGCGTGCGCGGCTCATGCGCATCAGCACCTTCCTGCCGCACGTCGGGGTGTTTGGAGGCGTCCGGAGATTCCTCGAGCTCGGCAACGTCTGGATCGGTCAGGGGCACGACGTGACCCTGTTCGTTCCCGACGGTCGCGCCCCGGATTGGCTTCCGTATTCGGGCCCGGTGCTCCCCCTGGCGGCGGCGACGGAACGAAGCGCGGATCTGGCGCTGTGCGCGGAAACCCACACCTACGACGCCTTCCGTTCCCACCAGGCCGCCCGCCACGTCTACTACTGTGTGATCGAGAAGGACGTCGGGCTCGGGCGGGCCGCCGCCGATCCCGAAGTGATCCTCGCCGCCAACTCATCGGCGTTGCGTCGCTCCGTGGCGCGCCGCACCGGCCGGCCGGTGCTCGATGGCGCGGGTGGCATTCACCTCGGTCAGTTCCATCCCGCGCCCGAGCGCCGCGCCGATGCTCCGCTGCGTGTGCTGGTCAACGGACGCAGGTCGCGCACCAAGAAGGGGACCGATCTGATCCTGCGCGCGCTGTCCAGGCTGCCGGCGGACGTGCCGCCCTGCGAAGTGGTGCTGTTCGACGCGGTCGAGCCGCACAATCGTCAGGATCCGCGGCCGGGAGCGCCGTTGCCATCCAGAGGTCCGGTCCAAGACGCGCGGTTCGTGCTCAATCCCTCGCAGGCCGAGCTGGTCGCGCTCTACCAGTCCGCGCACGTGTACGTCGCCGCGGAGCGCAAGGCCGGCTGGTGCAACACCGCGCTGGAAGCGATCGCGTGCGGCGCCGCGCTGGTGTGCACCCCGAGCGGCACGCGCGATTTCGCCCGCCATCGGCAGACGGCGTGGGTGGTGCCGATCCGTCACCCGTTCTTTCTACGCCGTGGGATTGCGCACGTGCTGCGGGATCGCGCGGTTCGCGAGCGTCTGGCCGCCGCCGGGCCCGGTGCAGCCGCGCCGTGGAGCTGGGAGCGCCTGGCGCACCGGCTGCTCGAGCAGCTCGCGGCGACGTGAGCGCCGCGAACTCGCGCCCGGCTAGCTAACGTTCGGGGAGGTAGCCCGAGAGCTCGGGCGAGACCAGCAGCTCGTCCTTGGTGTAGATGAACGCGTCGCGCTCGTAGTCGGAGAGCTCGTACTTCTTCTCGAGGTAGATCGCGTCCTCGGGGCACGCCTCTTCGCACATGCCGCAGAAGATGCAGCGCAGCATGTTGATCTCGTAGCGGCTGGCGTAGCGCTCGCCGTGCGATTTCGGGTCGGCGGGATCGTTTTCGGCGGCTTCGACGAAGATCGCGTCCGCGGGGCAGGCCACCGCGCACAGCTCGCAGCCGACGCAGCGCTCGAGACCGTCCTCGTGGCGCGTCAGGATGTGCAATCCGCGGAACCGCGGATACATTGTCAGCTTCTCGTCGGGGTACTGGACGGTGAACGGCTTCTTGAACAGGTTTTCGAGCGTGACCCCGAGACCCTTGCCGAGCTCCTTGAACATGCGCGCTCCTCTGACCTGCGTATGGAAGATCGAGGTGGAGATTACCGGGGGCCACGCGGGTCCGCAAGCGCACCGGCCCTGGCGAACGGCTAGAGCTTCGGCAACGTGATGCCTTGCTGCGCCTGATACTTCCCGGCCTTGTCCTTGTAGGACGTCTCGCAGGCTTCGTCGCCCTCGAAGAACAGCACCTGAGCAATGCCTTCGTTGGCGTAGATTCGCGCCGGCAGCGGCGTCGTGTTGCTGATCTCCAGGGTCACGAAGCCCTCCCACTCGGGCTCGAACGGCGTGATGTTGGTGATGATCCCGCAGCGCGCGTAGGTGCTCTTGCCCAGGCACACGCACAACACGTTGCGCGGCACCCGGAAGTACTCGACGGTTCGGCCGAGCGCGAAAGAGTTGGGCGGGATGATCGCGACCGGCCCTTTGAAGTCCACCATCGAACCCGGGTCCATGTTCTTCGGGTCCACGATCGTGCAGTTGACGTTGGTGAAGATCTTGAACTCGTCGGCGATCCGGATGTCGTATCCGTACGACGAGACACCGTACGAGATCACCCCTTGGCGAACCTGCTTGTCCTCGAACGGCTCGATCATCCGATGCGTCCGGCACATCTCACGGATCCAGCGGTCCGACTTGATCGACATGCTCACGATCCTCCTGGGAAGCGGCCGAGGAGCCGCACCACGTGACCCAACTCCGGAATCAACAGCCGGCGCGCCGCGAGCGTTACGGCAGCGGTCGAGCCGGGCAGCAGCACGAGCAGCCGACCCCGCGCGATGCCCGCCTCCGCCCGGGACAGCCAGGCCGCGCTGCCGACCTGGCGCTCCGAGAGCGCGCGAAATCGCTCGCCGAATCCCGGCAGCCGTTTCTCCATCAGCGGCTCGAGCGACTCCGGCGTGCGGTCCCGCGCCGCGACACCGGTCCCCCCCGTGACCACGACGACGTCCACCGCCGGCCGCGCGAGGGCCGCGCGGGCGGCCCGGCGCAGAGGTCCCGGCTCGTCGCGAATCCAGGCGCGGGCCACGATGCGGTGGCCGGCGCGCTCCAAGAGGCGAGCCAGTGCGTCGCCGCTCGGATCGTCGCCCCGGCCACGCGTGTCGCTGACGGTGATCACTGCGCAGCCGATCGGGCGCGG
>DASQFU010000080.1:0-3358 GCA_035632955.1 Candidatus Limnocylindria bacterium | reverse complement strand
GACGAGAGCTACCAGATGATCGCGACCTGGACCGGCATGACGGGCGTGAACGACATCCTGCTCGCGAGCCAGGGCATCGGTTCCCAGCTGTTCATCCTGTTCAAGCGCGAGGGCACGGGAACAGCCTCGCGCGGCGAAGTGCTGGCGTTCCCGCTCACGCGCCCGACGCCGATTCCCGACATCACCTTCGCCGGCCTGTTCAATCCGACGGCGATGGCGACCGGGAACAACCTGTTGTTCGTTCTCGATCAGGGCGACACCGCGCTCGCGCGCGCGCCGGCCGGCGAGCTCACCAATCTCGGCTTGTACTGGAGGGTGCGCGAGTACGGGTTGCTCGGCGGCGACACCGTGAGCACGTTCACCGACACGACGGTCGCATTCGTGCGCGGCATCGCGGCCGATGCGCAAGGTCGCGTCTACGTCTCGGGCACGGCAATCATTTGGGTTCCAGAACCGAACGTAGACCCGCCCAACTTCACGAAGACGTTCCAGTTCCGGATCTTTCGCTACGTGCGCGGACCGCGCTACCCGGACGTGACGCCGCCGGATCACAACTTGCCTGGCGCCAACTGGCACCGCGACTCGACCTACGTGGTCGAGGAAGGCTCGGGAGTCGGAACAGTGCAGAACCCGATCGGCATCCATTGGAGCAATGGGGGCGGCCCGGCGCTGTACGCCGCGGACGCGGGCAAGAATTGGGTGCAGAAGCTCTCCGATCAGATGTCCAACACCGGCTTCTACTTCCTCGACGGCGGGCTCAGCGGCGCGACGTTCTCCAATCCCGAAGACGTGACGGTGGATCGGCAGGGCTACCTCTACATCGCCGACACCGGCAACCGGCGCGTCGTCCGCTATGGGCCGGACGGCACCTACATCCAGAAACTGAACGTCGAGCGCGACGCTCAGGGCGACTCGCTACGCACGCCGGTTACCGTCGCGGCAGACGACTCGGTCGCCTACATCGGCGACCGCGAGACCGGCAAGGTCATCCGCTACAAGAGGCGGCGATGACGGCCGGTGGTGGTTCGACGCGCGGCGCCGGGCTCATCGGCCGCGCGCTGTTCGCGGTTTGCGGGCTGCTCGTGGCGCGGCCGCTGCCCGCCGCCGACCGCGCGCCGACGGTAGCTCCATTCGCCGTCGAGGCGACCGCGATCGACTCGATCGCCTATCGCGTGATCGTCACCGACAACAACCTGATGGGCGTGACGGTCTCGAACTACGGGTTCGTCGGCAACAACTTCATCTCCCGCTCGCCGTCGATGGAGTATCCGCTCGGCACCGGATTCGAGCACATGGTGCGTGGCGGGATCTGGATCGGCGCCCGTGCGGTCGACGATTCGGGCGCGTTCATCGGCGTCGCGACCTCGGCCGTCGACGGCAGTCAGGGCACCAGCGCCCAGGCCGCGACCGAATACACACCAGCGAGCCGCGACATCCTGATCCGGTCGACGTTGATCAACGACACGAACTTCAACTTACGAGCGGTGAGCGAGAGGGATTTCCTGTCCGAGTTCAGCGATCGGCCGGCCCGGCGCGCGCTCGGTAACGACGAGGACCACCGTCCGATGAGCATCCTCGTTCGGCAAGAGAACTACGCGTGGTCCTTCTCCGACTACCAGCACTTCGTGATCTTCCACTACGTGATCAAGAACCTCGGGCCGCCGCTCGCGAATCTGTGGGTTGGCTTCTACGGCGAGCTGGCGAGCGGTTCCAAGCGCTCCTACACGTCCTGGCCGCCGAGCTCCACCGGCAACCCTCTCGGCGGCTGGTACAGGAAGAAGCTCGTGGTCTATGACGACTCGCTGCGATTGTTCCGCGAGCACTATTGCCAAGCTCAGCCGGTGCCGAGCGGCTGCAACTTCCCGCTCGTGCCCTACTGGGTCGGCATCAAGCTGCTCGGCACGGCGCCGGACTCGGTGTCCAACCTGCAGCTCACGCTCGCGGCCTGGGACTACGACCCAGGCAACGACGACCGCGACCAGGACGTGGAGCGCTACGCGCTCATGAGTGCCGGGACGATCGCGGATCTCTCCGCGCCGCACCTGCAGCCACCGGGAGATCCGGTGGCGGTGCTCGCCGTCGGGCCGTTCGCGCCGTTGCCGCTGTTCCTGGCGACTGGCGACAGCATCGAGGTGGATTTCGCGCTGATCGGCGGCGCCGAGATCGTGGACTTGCACGATCACTCACGGTTCGCGCAGCGCGCGTTCGATCGTGACTACATCATTCCGGTGCCGCCGCCCTCGCCGCGCTTCAGGGTCGTGGCGCGCGATCGCGCGCTCGATTTCTACTGGGACGACTCCCCCGAGCAAGCGACCGATCCGACCAGCCCGATTCCGCAGGACTTCGAGGGCTATCGGCTGTACGTAGGCGACGAGCGGCTCGATCTGCGTCGCGTCGCGCAGTTCGACAAGGACGCGCCGCCCAACGACACCACCGGCTTCAATACCGGATTGGCGTCGATCCGGCTCGCGACGCCGGTGACGCTGGACGGCGTGACGTACCACTACAAGTACACGGTTCCCGCACTGCGCAACGGCTTTAAGTACTTCGTCGCGGTGACGTCCTACGATCTCGGCAACGTCGAGATCGAGTCCCTGGAGAGCGGCGTGAGCCAGAACAAGGCACTCGCGATTCCCGGTCCGCAGCCCGGTGAGCTGCCGGATTCGCGCGTCACCGTGTTCCCCAATCCCTATCGCGTGGAAGCGCGCTGGGACCAGGGTGAGAAGGTGCGGGACCACTATTTGTGGTTCACGAACCTGCCCCGGCGCTGCACGCTCCGGATCTTCACACTCTCGGGCGATCAGGTGTTCGAGGTCGAGTTCGACGGCGACACCTACCGCGGCGAGGGCGCGCGCGGAGTCTACGATCCTCGGCGCGAGCTCGACGTCGCGGCGCCGACGTTGTCGGGCTCGACGTTCGGCTGGAACCTGATCAGCGACAACGAGCAGGTGGTGGCGAGCGGACTCTATTTGTATTCGGTCGAAGACGGGACCGGCGACCGCCAGGTCGGCAAGTTCCTGATCGTTAAATCCGATCGGGAGGAATTCTAGTGCGTCGGGGATCGTGGCTGTACGCGGTTGCACTCGGGGTGCTGGCGATCGTGATCGCCGCCGGCGGCTGCTCGCCGAAGAGCACGTTAGTGCCGAACGTGCCGCCCGAAACCTCGCTGTTCGTCCAGGGTCCGGTCGACACGGTCAACCACGTCGTGCATCTGTTCTGGTTCGGGAGCGATCCCGACGGCGACGTGGCCGGCTTCGAGGTCCGGTTCAAGAACCCGGACGCGCCCGCCGACACGCAGTGGACCGTCACGACGCGCACCGACTCCTTGTTCACGGTGTTCACGCCGACCGGCGTCAGC
>DASQFU010000079.1:0-1904 GCA_035632955.1 Candidatus Limnocylindria bacterium | reverse complement strand
TACCGCGGCTGGGACGGCAAGATGGTGCCATCGTGTTGGCTCCAGCTCCTGCTTCGTCCGACTGCGCGGGCGCGTCGCTGCGCGAGTTCCTCTCGCTCGAGCCGCCCACGCGCCCGGCGCGCGTGGTAGTGCGCGTCTATGCCGCCCAGCGGAAGCCGGTCGCCTCGGGGCGCGGCGCCAGCGGGCTGGCCGGCAGGCCGCCCGGCGGGTCGTCCTCGTTGTAGGCGCTCGGCGCCACGTCGTTGGGCGCGTCGGCGTGGAACAGCGCGGCGAGCAGCTCGATCTGCCCGCGGCCCACGCCCAGCTCACCCATGCCACCGCCGTACATCGGCCGCCGCTCCCGCGCACAGCGCGCGTAGACCTCGAACAGCCGGCGCAGGCTACCGATCCGCGACGGCTTGACGTTCACCACGCGCGCGGCCAGCGGCGTCGCGTCGATGTCGTCGGCGCTTCGGATCGGCGAGTCATAGGACACGCGCTCGAGGTGATCGCCGAGCCGCTGCGCGATCTCGGGCAGGTCGTGCGGGTCCTCCAGGTAGGCGTCCGGGAACGCGGCGAGCACGTGGTCGTACAGCGCACCCAGAGCCTCCGGATCCTCGACCTCGAAGCCGTACTGGCCCTTGAAGTCGATCGTGTCGACCGCGCCCGTCGCCGCGACCTCATCGACGAGCGCCGGCGGCCAGGTCGCCTCCGCGTCGAGCTTGAAGCGCACGCCGGGGGAGCGCGCGAGCCGCCGGCGCAGCGGCTCGATCGAAGGCTCCTTGCCGAGGCCGAGCGAGTTGACGAAGCGCACCGGCTGCGGCTCCAGCCCGAGCACGTCGTGCAGCGAGCGGCCCGCCTGGCGCAGCGCGAGGTCGAGCGCCGCCGACTCGAACGCCCATCGGCGAAAGCGCAGCGCCCCGTCCCATTCCGGCGGCTCAGGCCACAGCTCGAGCGTCTCGAGATGCTCGCAGAAGGCGGCCAGTGTCCATTCTCCCTCGAGCGGCAGTGCCCGTCGGGTCTCATGCAGCGCGGTGCCGTCCTCGCGGAACACGGAGATGTCCTCGCCCAGCCCGTCAACGCCAGCGCCGACGAGCCGCACGTGCGTCGTGATGCGCTCGAACTCGTAAGCGAGGACGGCGTGCAGGCGCTCGTACTCGCACGCCTCGATCACGAGCGGGAGCCCCGCGAGCCGCGGCCACAGCGACTCGCCCTTCATCGTGGCGCTCCCCGCATTCTTCGCCACCATTGTCTCACCAGGCTCCTGATCGACTCTCATTGACTGCGGCACCTATGACCACGTGCTTCAGTCGGCGTACTGCGGGCGCCCGTTAGGCCGGTAGACCTGGATCGTTACGCCCTTCGAGTCGGCTCGCGAGTCGACCAGGTCAAGCGCAATGTCCGGGCCGGTGTCGGGGAATAGCCGCGTGCCCTGGCCGAGGACCACGGGGACGATGAGCAGGTTGATCTCGTCGACGAGGTCGTTTTCGAGCAGCCACCGGATCAGCGCACCGCTGCCGTGCACCTGCAGCTCACCCCCCGGCTTGGCCTTCAGCTCGCCGATGGCCGCCGCGACGTCACCGGAGAGGACGGTCGTGTTCGCCCAGCGCGGTTCGGTGAGCGTGGTCGATGCGAGGTACTTGGGCTTCGTGTTCAAGGCAGCTGCGATCTGGTGGTTGCCCGGATCTTCCGCCGCGGCGCGAGCTCGCTCCTCCGCGCCCCAGTAGCCGGCGAAGAGCTCGTAGGTCCGCCGGCCGAACAGGAACGCGTCGGCGCGCTGGTAGGTCCGGTTGATGAACGTCATGGTCTCGTTGTCGGCCACCCCCATGGCCCATCCGCCGCGCTCGAATCCGTTCCTGCGGTCCTCATCCGACGCGCCGCCGTTTCCCTGCATCACTCCATCGACGGTGACTTGCGTCATGGTG
>DASQFU010000078.1:0-11909 GCA_035632955.1 Candidatus Limnocylindria bacterium | reverse complement strand
CCGCGGCCGGACGTGCTGGCCTGGGTGCAGCCGCTCGCACCACCCCCCTCACCTGCGCCCGCACTAGGGGTCAGTTGCGAGCAACTGGTTCCGGAACCAGTTGGGCAACGGTCCCCGGGGCGTGTCGAGACGTTGACTCGGCCGAAGGTGGCGCCGCTGGCCCCTCAGCGGTTCGCGCTCCAGGTCACCATCGGCCAGAGCACGTACGACAAGCTGCAGTACGCCCAGGCGTTGCTCAGCCACCAGATCCCGGCCGGAGAGATCGCCCCGGTGCTCGACTGCGCCTTGGACGCTCTCATCGAGAGGCTCGAGAAACGCAAGTTCGCGGCGACCCGCCGGCCGCGTCCCGCCCGGCGCGCGACCGCTGGCAAGCGGCATGTCCCGGCGGAGGTCAAGCGCACCGTCTGGCATCGAGACGGTGGCCAGTGCACGTTCGTCAGCGACACCGGACACCGCTGCCCGGCACGCACCCGGCTCGAGTTCGATCACTTGGACCCCATGGCGCGTGGGGGCCAGGCGACGGTAGAGCGAATGCGGCTCCGGTGTCGGGCGCACAACCAGTACGAGGCCGAGTGCACGTTCGGCCCTGGGTTCATGCGCACCAAGCGAGAAGAGGCTCGGCGCGCGGCCGCGGAACGACGCGCGCGGGCGGCGGAGGCGCGTGAGCGGGGTGCGGAGAGGCGCGCGCAGATGGCTGCGGTTGCCGAGCAGGCCAAGGAGCGGGACGTGGTTCCGTGGCTACGAAGGCTCGGATTTCGTCCCGACGAGGCGAGATGTGCGGCCGCCCTGTGCGAGACCATCCCCGACGCCTCGCTCGAGGAGCGAGTGCGCGCCGCCCTGTCTCACTTTCATCCGAAACTCCCTTCCCAGGGACGCGCCGCGATCAGCCCGGCTTCCTCGGGTCACAGCAGGAACGGGCCCTGATGCGAGTCAATGTCTGGCCGGCGTTGGGTGGACTTCTACCGCACGCCGCAAGAGCCTGATATGAGATCGCGGCGTTTGCTTGACGTCGGTTTCCGCGCGCGGCTAGGCTGCGCGCGTGCCTCACACCCATTTTCCGCGTCTCGTGCTCGCGGCGACTCTCGTCCTGGTGTTCGCCGGGTGCTCCAGTGCGCCGGCGCCGCAAACGTCGCCGCCACCGCCGCCGCAGGCAGGGACGACCCGCATCGTCAGCGGCGCGGGCGATTCGGTCGGCTCGATCCCGGGCGATCCGAGCGCTCCGTTCCGCTACCGGTTCCGGCAGATCGCCCCCGCGAGCGATCGCTTCACGTTTCAGGATCGCGAGCTGTCCTTCTATTTCAAACCGACTCCCGACGCGCTGCACTTTCAGGTCGAGAATCGTCAGGACCGACCGGTGTGGATCGATTGGGACCGCTCGACGTTTTACGATCCGAACGGCAACTCGAGCAAGGTGGCACACGGCACGACGCGCTGGCCGGATCGATTTCAGGTCCAGCCGAGCACCCAGATCCCGGGGCTCCAGCGCTACGGGGACTATCTGCTGCCGATCGACTATCTCGTGGATCCGGCCGGCAGCCAGCAGCAGCTCCACGTGCCGCTGCTGCCGCAGGATTCCACATCGCCGCAGTACTCGGATCGCGAGTTCGGAGTGGATCTGGTGTTCCTGGTCGAGGACCGGCCCCGCACCTACACGTTCCGGTTCAAGGTCGCGAGCGTGATTCCGCGCTGATCATTCGCGCGCCGACACCACCCTGAGTCCGCTCGCCCGCGCCCGCAGGCGCCGGCGCATGTCGTCGATCCCGACCGCGGCCAGGAGCGCGAACAGCGGCTCGATTGCGACCCGTGAGCGCAGCGATCCCCAATAAACCACCGCAAGCACGGTGAAGTAGAGGATCACGAGCAGGGTGAGCGACTGGAACCAGCGTCGCGGCCCCCGCAGCACGCGCACCGTTCCCCAGATCGCGAACGGCAGCGTGACGAGCGACCACACGACCAGGGGGTCGACGCGGCGCGTCAGCGCACCGAGCGGAGAGTCGGGCCGGCGCCACGTGCCGGTGCCGCCGGCCTCGGCGCCGAGCCGCCAGAAACGGCCGAGCTTGGCGAGCGCCATCGCCGGCCATTCCGGAACACGAGCAGCGAGGAACTCGCGCCCGCGGCGCGCCGCGAGCGCGTCGGCCTCGACTTCCGAGAGACCGCTGAACTCCTGCGCGTAGGGCTCGAGATGGTAGGTGCTGACCGCGCCGCCGCGCCGCGCCGGATCGTTCCACACCAGCGGATTGTTGCTGTCGAGGAACGCGCGGCCGCCGCCGGTCGTGACCGGAACGAACGCGCGCAACGCGAGCGCGTTGCGAATCGTCCACGGACCGATCACCAGCACCAGCCCGAGCGCGACCAGCACGACCTGCCGCGTCCGTTCGCGCGGCGCCACGCTGAGGCCGAGCGGCACCCATGCCCACAGCGCGACCAGCGCCGGTAGCGCCAGCGCCGTCGGTCGCGTCAGAGAGGCGACGCCCCATAGCATGCCGACGCCCAGTGCGCGCGCGGTGCGCGGCGTCTTGACCCACTCGGTGGTGGCGAACAAGGCGAGCAGCAGGATGGCGGTGAACGGGATCTCGGTCATCAGGTATCCGGAGAAGAACACCAGCAGCGGGTTCAGCGCCGCGAGCCACGCGGCGAGCTCGCCGACGACGCCACCGAAGATTGCGGCCGCGAAGCGGCCGAGCACGAGCGGCACGCACGCGCCGATCACGCACTGGAGCAGAACGGCCGCGAAATACTCATGGCCAATCGCGCGATAGAGCAGGCTCGTGAGCCATGGAACCACGGGCGGGCGATACGCGGTCGGGTAAGGAGCGGCCGACTCACCCAGCGAGAAGCCGCGATCGTTCGCGAGGTTCCAGGCGATGGCGTCGTAGTCCGCGGCGTCGGAATAAGGTTGCGCGTCCGGCCCGGTCGCGAGCCACGCGTACGCGATCCGCAGCACCAGCGCGACCGAAAACAGCAGGAGCCAGGGACGGACGCGCGCGGGGCCTCGGATCCGCGGCCGTCGGTCGGGAACCCCAATCGAGCGCTGCATCGCGGGCAGTGTAGCAAAGGCATCGGAGCGCGGGCGGCGAGGCGAGGCGCGAGCCGCGCCGATGCACTTTGCACGCGCGCGCCGCCCGGCGAGGGAAGCACTTGCGGCGAGGCTTCGGTGAAGCGTCGCATTCGTCCACGTTTGCGAGCTTTGACCCAGCGGCTCGAGGCCCACGAGTTTTCGGCAAAGCTCTTGCTGAGCGCACCGGCGGCAGGTTCGAGTCGCGCGCTCCACGAACGCCGGTGCGTCTTTGGAGCGCAACCTCACGACCGGCCTCCTGGTTCCTGAAGTTCGAACGCAGCGCACGGGGAAGGCCGCCGGAGTCGGCCTCGCGAGGTCCACGATGGATCATTACATCCCGAAACGACGCATCCCCGTGACGCTGTGGTCGAGCGAGCTGCAGGGTGTCCAAGGTCATCTGTTCCTCGACCTGGACGCGGCGGGCAACCGTCACCAGACGCTGATCGAGAAAGTGAACGAGTCCACGCGCTTCCTGCCGCTCGCGGTCGGGCCGGAGGGTCGGATTCATCTCTTCAACAAGCATCGCCTCGCGCGCGTGACGGCGGGCCGTCACGTGATCCAGAGCGACATCTTCGCGCGGGGGTTTCAGCCCTGGCGCGAGGAAGAGGCCGAGGTGAGCATGGCCGACGGCGCCGCCCTCTCGGGACGCATCTGGATGCCGTTGCAGCGCGAATCGCAACGCATCTCCGACTTCATGAATCAGCACGGCTGGGAGTTCTTCGCGCTCATCACGCCGGTTGCGATCCATCTCGTGAACACGGCCGAAGTCGTGGACATGAAGCTCGCGGAGAGCGCCGGCGCCCCGTTGGTGCCGGTCGAGCTCGGCGGCGAGTCGTCCTACTACTGAACCCGCCTCGCCGACGCACGGCATCACCAACCGCCACGCACGGGTCCGGCTTGGATCCGTCGCACGCGCTGCGGTAAGCTCACGCGCCCTGCGTCCCGCAGATCCATCGGCGTCGGCCACGCGCTGCGCCGTCATTCCAGCGAACCCGACCCGGGAGAATCCGTGAGCACTGCGCCGACGTCCGCCGGCCATCGTGAGGCCGAGCTGTCCGCGTTCATCGAACGCCTGGTGGCCGAGCTGGAACCCCTGCAACGCCGTCACAACGAGGCGGTATGGATGGCGAACGTCACCGGCGATTCATCCCACGAGCAGGAGAGCGCGCGCCTCGACGTTCAGATCCGTTCGCTGTTCGCGCGCCGCGATTCGTACGAGTTCCTGCGCGCGCTCGAGGCCTCGGGGGGTGCGGACGATCCGCTTCTCGCCCGGCAGCTCCAGCTCCTGCTGAACGATTATCGCGCCCATCAGATCCCGCCGGAGATGATCGAGCGCATGGTCACGATCGAGAAATCGCTCGAGAGCCGGTTCAACAACCATCGCGCGCGGCTCGATGGCGAGCCGGTGACCGACAACGCCATCCGGGAGCTGCTGCGCGAATCGAACGACCCCGAACGGCGGCGCCGCGCATGGGAAGCCTCGAAGCAGATCGGCGCTGAAGTGGCGAAGGATCTCCGCGCCCTGGTGCGCCTGCGCAACCAGGCGGCGCGCGCGATCGGTTTCCCGAACTTCTACACCATGGCGCTGACGCTGGACGAGCTCGACGAAACCGAGCTGTTCGCGCTGTTCGACGAGGTGGAGCAGGGCACGCGGCCCTTGTTCGAGCGCTACAAGCAGACGCTCGATAGCCGGCTCGCCGAACGCTTCGGCGTCGCCGTCGAGGCGTTGCGCCCGTGGCACTATGGCGACCCATTCTTCCAGGAAGCGCCCGCCGCCGAGGTCGCGCTGGATCCCTATTTCGAGGAGCGCTCGCTCGCGGACCTGACCGAGCGGTTCTTCCAGGCGATCGGTTTCGACGTTCGCGATCTACTCGCGCATTCCGACCTCTACGAGAAACCGGGCAAATGCCAGCACGCGTTCTGCATGTCGATGGATCGCCGCGACGACATTCGCGTGCTGTGCAACGTGCGCCCCAACGAGTACTGGATGGGGACGATGCTGCACGAGTTCGGACACGCGGTGTACGAGCAGGGGATCGACCGATCGCTACCGTACGTGCTCCGGGGACCCGCGCACACCATGGCCACCGAGGCGTCAGCGATGCTGTTCGGGCGACTATCGAAGAACGCGGCGTGGCTGACGCGCTACGCGGGAGCACCCGCTGACGAAGCGCACGCCGCCGCCGCGGCGCTGGCGCAGGCGACGCGCAACCAGCTCCTGGTGCAGACGCGCTGGTGTCTGGTCATGAGCCACATGGAGCGCGCGCTGTATCGGTATCCCGAGCAGGATCTCGATGCGCTGTGGTGGGGTCTGGTCGAGCGCTATCAGTGGGTGTGGAGTCCCGACGGTCGTCGTGCGCCGGACTGGGCGAGCAAGATCCACTTCAGCGTCGCTCCGGTCTACTACCACAACTACCTGCTGGGCGAGATCATGGCCTCGCAGCTCCAATCCCACATCCAGCGCGAGGTGCTGGGAAACGGGGCCGACGTCTGGGAGCGCTACGTCGCGAGCCCCGAGGTCGGAGGTTTTCTCGTGCAGCGCCTCTACCGCACCGGCAAGGCGCACGACTGGCGCGCGACGCTTCGTGAGGCGACGGGCCGCGCGCTGAACACCGGCGCCTTCGTCGACGAGCTGGCGGGAGGCGGGGCCGGGAACGGCAGGTGAGCGGCCCGCCGCCGGCCGCACCGCTCGCCGGAATCACCGTCCTCGATCTGTCGCGCGTTCTGGCCGGGCCCTACGCCACGCAGTTGCTCGGCGATCTCGGCGCGGAAGTATGGAAGGTCGAGCGACCGGGTCTCGGCGACGAGACTCGAGCGTGGGGGCCGCCGTTCGTGGCCGGCGTTTCGGCTTACTTTCTCTCCGTCAACCGCAACAAGAGATCGGTCGCGCTCGATTTCAACGACGGCGCCGCGCGCGCGGCGGTGCGGCGCGCGGCCCTGGCGTCGGACGTCGTGGTCGAGAACTTCGTTCCCGGCGATCTCGCGCGCTATGGGCTCGACGCCAGCTCGCTCCGCCGCGATCGTCCGGACCTGATCGTCTGCTCGATCACGGGCTTCGGCCAGGACGGGCCGTACGCGACCCTGCCGGGGTACGACGCGGTGATGCAGGGGTTCACGGGATTGATGAGCGTGACCGGCGCCCCCGATGGCCCGCCGACCAAGGTGGGCGTCGCCGTGATCGACGTCCTGACCGGTGTTCACGCGGCCGCAGCGATTCTGGCCGCGCTGGTCGGACGGTTGCGGGGAGCGGGCGGGGCGCATCTCGACCTCGCGCTCTACGAAGTGGGGGTCGCCTCGCTCGTGAACCTCTCCCAAGCCGCGCTGGCGACCGGTCAGCCTGCGCGCCGCCACGGCAACGCGCATCCGCAGATCGTTCCCTACCAGACGTTCCAGGCCGCCGACGGGCTGCTGGTGGTGGCGGTCGGCAACGACGAGCAATGGCGGCGGCTGTGCAGCGCGCTCGACGCTCCGGAGCTCGCGAGCGACGCGCGCTACGCGAGCAATCCGGAACGCGTGCTCCACCGCACCGGCGTGGTGGAGGATCTGAGCCGGCGCTTCGCTAGCCGGCCGCGCGCAGCGTGGATCGAGCGCCTGCAAGCCGCCCGGGTTCCATGCGGGCCCGTGCGTGATCTCGACGAAGTCATGCGGGACCCAGTGTTGCGGGAGCGGGATCTGGTGCGAGCCTCGCCGGGGGCCGGGGCACGGGGTACGAGCTCGCCCGCGCCGGCGACGTCGGAAGGGCCGCCGTTGCTCGCGCTGCCGTGGCGCATTTCCGGCGAACGACCGCCGCTGCGCACGTCGCCGCCGAGTCTCGGAGCCGACACGAGCGAGTTCCTCGCGCGCTTCGCGCCGTCCTGAGACGCGGGGTTTGCCCTCGGCCGCGCCGGATGCGATATTCTGTCCGTCAACGATCCTGGTTCGCTCAACCGGAGGTTCCCATGTCGACCACCAGCACTCCGCCCGCGCCACGCGGGCTCGACGGCGTCGTCGCCGCACGCACGCGCCTGAGCCACGTGGACGGGACCGCGGGGCAGCTGATCATCGGCGGCTATTCCGTCGAAGAGATCGCCGGCCGCGTCACGTTCGAAGAGGCCGCGCATCTCCTGTGGAAGGGCGCGCTCCCGACCAAGGACGAGCTCGCCGGGCTGAGTCGCGAGATGGCGGGACTGCGCAAGCTGCCGGAAACTACTCTGAACGTGATCAAGGCCGCCGCCAAAGCGCCGCCGATCGACGCGCTGCGCATGGCGTGCGCCACGCTTTCGCTCGACCTGTCGAACCCCGACGACATTTCGCCCGAGGCCGATGTCGCCCGCGCCAAGATGCTCGCGGCGCGCTTCCCGACCATCATCGCGGCCCACGGCCGTTACGCGGCCGGCGCGGAGCCGATCGCGCCGCGCGAAGACCTGTCGCTGGCCGCGAACCTCCTCTACATGGTGCACGGCAAGGAACCGGACCCGATCGCCGCGCGCGCGCTGGACACCTACTGGGTGACGGTGATGGACCACGGCATGAATGCGTCGACGTTCGCCGCGCGCGTGATCGCGAGCACCCGCTCCGATCTGGTGAGCGCCGTGACCGGCGCGATCGGAGCGCTGAAGGGTCCACTCCACGGCGGCGCCCCGGGACCTGTGCTCGACATGCTGGTCGACATCCGGTCCGCTGACAACGCCGAGCCGTGGGTTCGCAAGGAGCTAGCGGAAGGCCGGCGCATCATGGGATTCGGTCATCGCGTCTACAAAGTCCGGGATCCGCGCGCCGAGGTGCTGAGCAAGGTCGCCGAGGCGATGGCGGGAGCGCATCTCGAGGATCGCAAGCTGTTCGATCTGGCTCGGCACGTCGAGCAGACGACGTTGCGCGTGCTCGACGAGGTCAAGCCGGGACGGAATCTCAAGACCAACGTCGAGTTCTACACCGCCCTGGTGCTCCAGTCAGTGGGGCTCAAGCCCAAGCAGTTCGTCGCCATGTTCGCGTGCGGGCGCGTGGCGGGTTGGAGCGCGCACGTCATCGAGCAGCATGCGGAGGATCACCTGATCCGCCCGCAGTCGGAGTACATCGGGCCCCGGGGATTGCGCGTCGAGCGCTAGCGCCCGCGACGCTCATACACAGCTCGGCGGCTCGACGCGCACGCCGGCCGAGCGTGAAGGCCCTCGAACCATGCATCGCGTACTGGTACCGGCCATCTCCGCCGCGATCCTGCTCGCGGCCGGCTGGGCGTGGCTTGCGTTCTTCCCGGCCCTGCCCGTGGATCTCGGCGGCGTCGAGAGCCTGGACCCCAAGGCCGAGAAGGTTCGCATCCCGGTCGGGAGCGACGACGCGGTCGAGGGTTGGTACGTCCGCGGCTCGGAGCCCGCGGCCGTGCTCCTGCTCCACGGGCACGGCCGCAATCACCAGCGGATGTGGCGCTACGGCCATTTCCTGAGTCGTGCCGGCTACGCGGTGCTGGCGATCGATTTCCGATCCGCTCGCGAGCACCGGCGGCTGCCGACGACGCTCGGTCACCACGAGCTGAGCGACGCGCAGGCGGCGCTGGACTGGCTGCGCGCGCGGCCCGATCTCGACGGGCACGCGATCGGAGTGTTCGGCGAGTCGCTCGGCGGCTCCGTCGCGATCCGCCTCGCGGCCGCCAACCCCGATGTCGGCGCTGTGGTCGACGACTCAGGCTTCTCGACCGGAGCGGAAGCGATCGCGGACTTCTTTCGCGGGGTCTGGCTGCCGGCGTGGCCGGCGACGCCGCTCGCGCGCCGTCTCGGCATCGTCGTCACCGGACACGACCCCGGCGCTCACGACGTTCTCGCCGCGGCGGCCACGCTGCGGGAGCGCCCGTTGCTCTTCATCCATTGCATGAGCGACCGGCGGATCTCGCCGGAGCAATCGCGCGCCGTATGGCGCGCCGCGGGGGAGAAGGACACCCTGCTGCTGCTTCCGGGCGGGCACAACGAAGGTTGGAAGAAGTCGCAGGCGCGCTACGAAGCCGCGGTGACGACGTTCCTGGACGAGCATCTGCTGCTGGCCTGGGCCCGCGCGAACGCGCGGCGTGCCACCGGCGGGCGTTGAGAGAGACCGCCTAAGCGCCGCCGGTGCGCGCGCTCTCTTTGCCGCCGACACCGCCGATCGCCGCGAGCGCCGCGGCGCGCGCGGCGTCGATGTCGGCTTCCGGGCCTGAAAGGTAGAGCCGCCCGAACGCTCCGAACAGCGACGCGTCGATCAGCTTCACCCGCGCCGCCTTCAACGCCTCGTTGGCCGCGAACGCGACGTAGCCGGCCGGCTCGGTCTCGAAGATGAACAGCGACTCGCCGGGAATCAGCATGTCGCCGTAGCGCATACGATTGATGAGCTGCGCGTGGTACGGCTCGACGCCGCGGATCACCTGGTCGGAGACCACGCGCGGCTTGACCCGATCGCCCTCCGAGAGCTTCAGGTAGGCGAGCACGGCCTGACCGCCGAGCTGCACCTGACCCTTGTCGTCATGATGGATCTCGAGCAGCCCGAACGCGCGCTCGACGACCATGATCGCAGGGGTGGCGCGCGTGGCCTTGAGCGCGACGTCCATGATCCGGTTGATGATCAGACCGGGCGCCGTCTCGATGAACAGCGAGGCGACGCCGGCGACCGGCAGGAAGCCGCGCGCGGTGGTGCCGATGAACGCCGCGAACTGGGGCTGAAGGCTGTCGAGAAAGATGTACGTGCGCAGAGAGACGTCCGCCATGGCGCGGCACGATAGCCGCGGCCCCGGATGGCGTCAACGCGAGGAACCCGAGTCTAGATCTGCTCCAGCCGTTGCCAGAGCGATTCGACCTCGGCGCGCAACTTCTCGTAGTCGGCGACCAGTCCGCGCGCGCGCGCGCCGTCCTGGTAGATCTCAGGATCTGCGAGTTTCTGCTCGAGCTCCTTGAGCCGGGCTTCGCGGGCCTCGAGATCTTTCTCCACGCGCTCGAGCTCCCGCTGCCGGCGCTGCGATTGCGATCGCGCGCGCCGCTCGGCGCCGGTTGGCGGTGCGGGCGCGCTCGCACCGGCGGGCGTGCTCGCGCCGGCAGGTGAGCGGCGTGCCGCCGGGCGGGGGGACGGCCGCTCGGGCTCGACCTCCGCCGCGCGCGCCACCCGCGCGGCTTCGTAGTCGTCGTAGCCGCCGGGGTAGGGGACGACGCGGCCGTGATCGACCTCCAGCATACGGGTCGCGAGCCGCGCCATCAGCGAGCGGTCGTGGGTGACGACCACGATCCCGCCCGGGTACTGGTCGAGCGCATCCTCGAGCACCTCCTTGCCGGCGAGATCGAGATGATGGGTCGGCTCGTCGAGCAGCAACAGGTTGGCGGACTCCATCAGAATGCGCGCGAGCGCGACGCGTTGTCGCTCACCCCCGGACAGCACCCGGCACAGCTTGAACACGTCGTCGCCCGTGAACAGGAAGCTCCCGAGCATGCTGCGCAACCGCGGGCGCCACTCCGGCGGCGCGTCGCGCTCGAGCGACTCGAGCACGGTCGCGGCCGGGTCCAACGTCTCGGCCGCGTGCTGCGCGAAGTACGCGAAGCGCGTGAGCGGCGGGCACTCGCGTGTCCCGGCCCGCGGCGCGAGCTGCCCGGCGAGCACGCGCAGCAGTGTCGTTTTACCGGCGCCGTTGGCGCCGACGATCGCGACCTTCTCGCCCCGCTGGATCTCGACTTCGGCGTTCGCGAACACGTCGCGCGCGTCGTAGCCGAACGCGGCATCTTGGAGCTCGAGCAACGTCCGTCCGGCGTGCGGAGGCGTCGGAAACTGGAAGCGGATGCTCTTCGCCCGGCGCGGCAGGATCACCTGCTGCTCCTTCAGGCGTGCGATCTGCTTGCGTTTGCTCTGCGCCTGCGCGGCCTTGGTGTTCTTGGCGCCGAAACGCTCCACGAACCGTGAGAGCTGCGCGATCTTCTGGTCGAGCTGCTGGTTGCGAGCCTCGACCTGGTCGCGGCGGGCCTCCTTCTCCTCCAGGTAGCGGGTGAACCTCATCGGATAGTCGATCAGGCGCGTGGCATCGAGCTCGCGCACCTCGGTCGTGACGCGATCCAGAAACACGCGATCGTGCGAGACGACGACCAGACCGCCGTGAAACTCCTGCAGGTAGTCCTCGATCCACTCCATTGCCGGCAGATCGAGATGGTTGGTCGGCTCGTCGAGAAACAGCAGCGTCGGGTCGGTGAGCAGCAGCGCGGCGAGTGCGGCGCGCATGCGCCATCCGCCCGAGAACTCGGCGAGTGGGCGATCCTGGTCGGCAGTCGAGAAGCCGAGCCCGGTCAGCACCCGCCGCGCTTCGGGCTCGAGCGCATGCTCGTCGTGCAGGTCGAGTCGGTGCTGCACCTCTCCGGCGCGCTCGAGCAGTGCCGGCAGCGACGGCTCGTCGGGCGCGATGCCCTGCAGGCGCTGGTGCAGTGCGTCCAGCTCTTCGCGCAGATCGAGCACATGACGGTGCGCTTCCAGCGCGCGCTCGAGCACCGTCCCATCGAAGCGCTCGGCGGCCTCCTGCGGCAGATACCCGAGGCGCGTGCCGCGCGCCAGCACGCGCACGCCACGGTCCGGTGTCAGCTCGCCCAGGATGATCCGGAGCAGAGTGGTTTTGCCGGTCCCGTTCGGACCCACGAGCGCGCAGCGGTCGCCCGGGGCGATCACCCAGTCGAGCTCCTCGAACAGAACGCGCTGTCCGACCGAATAGGAGATGTCTTGGAGCTGGATCATGCGTCCGGTCCGGCAGTGGGTGTTCCGCGCGTGACCCCGCGGGCTCGACCTCGATTGACCGGCGCAACAAAGGCCGCGGATAATCCGCGACGGTGGCCGATCCCGACACGTTGTATCACGTCTCCCTCGTGCGCCGCAGCCGTGTGGCGTG
>DASQFU010000077.1:0-11678 GCA_035632955.1 Candidatus Limnocylindria bacterium | reverse complement strand
CTCGCACGTGCAGCTCGCCGTCGGCGGTCAGTACGGCGCCGGCTTCGAGACCGATGGCATCACTGACCCGATCGAGCTTGAGATCGGTGAAGATGCTGCGGTCGACCTGATGGACGGTCTCGCTGGTCTTCGTGTCGATTTTCCGGCGGCCATGGATCTCGATGACTCCGACACTGTGAACGGGCCTCGGCGTGAGATCGAAGCGCAGCTCCGTGGTCCGTCCCGGCTCGACCGTCACCGAGCGCACGCCCGGGACGTGCTGGATCGAACGAGCGTCGACGTCGTGAGTTCCCGCCGGCACGAGCAAGCGAAAGCGGCCGAGCGTGTCGGCCTCGACGCCGATCCGGAGCGCGGGCACCGAGACCTGCGCACCCGCGACCGGAATGCTCCCTCGCTCGAGCACGACACCGGTGATGACTCCGGTTGCGGGAGTCCTCGATCCTTGGGCGGTGCACAGAACGACCAGCATGAGTAGCGCGAACATCGAAGCGACGAGAACGAACGCCGCGGGCACCACGTTGCGCGGTATAGCATGAGTGGCAAGCAGCATGTCGGCACTCCACCCGGTCACGTGACCCGGTCGGGAGGAGCGAAGTCGATCGGTCGAGACCCGGCCCTCGACGAACCGATGAGGATCTGTCTCTTGGCGGTGCCGGGACGTGCCCAATCGCCTGGTGGCGTTCGGTGAGGTCGGGATCGATGAACGGGGTTCGCTGGCGCGGGCGGGGGACGCCGCGGCTCTCAACCACGGAATCGCGGCCGAAGCCGATCACGCCCGATCGAGGAAGGTGAAATCCACTCTCGCGGGGCCGGCCACCAGTGTCAAGCGTGTTTCTCGGCGCGAGCGCAGCGCACGTCGAGGCTCAGCGCTAGGCGGGTCTCGTCGCATCCGCACCCGGGGTGCCGCCGGAGCTGCGGTCGTAGGCGACGCCGCGGCGCTGCATCCACCGCTCCGGATGGGTCAGCGGGTGGTAGCCGCAGCGCCGGTAGAGCTCATGCGCGTCGCGGGTGGCGAGCAACCAGTTGCGGAGCCCGCCGAGATCGGGATGTGCGAGCGCGCACTCTACCATCCATTGGGCCAGGCCGCGGCCGCGATGGGATTCCAGGACGAACACGTCGGCGAGATACGCGAACGTCGCCCGATCGCTGATGACGCGCGCAAAGCCGATCTGGTGATCGAGGCAATAGAGCCCGAATGAGATAGAGTGGGCGATCGCTTTCTCGACGCTCCCCCTCGTGATGTCGGGGGCCCAGTAGGACGTCGCGAGATAGCCGTGGATGACATCCAGATCGAGACGTTTCGGATCGGTGCTGACGCGATAATCCCCCCGCTCCCACTCGGAATGCATGGCGATGCCCCCAGACGTTGAACGCTCGACCCGTCCCCGAGCTTCGGCTTTCGGATTCCCGCGCGAAAGAGCCAGTTCCGACCTTTTCCGTAGAGCCAGGCGATGACGTCACCACGGCTGGAACCGGCGCTGGTCGAGCGCAACCCGGGCCGGGTGCGCGAGGGGCAGGGCGTGCGCTTTCATGTGGTCGTGGACGGCCTCGAGCGAGATGCCTTTTTTGTGCGTTATCGCGGACGCCTGTTCGCCTACCTCAACGTGTGCCGGCACCAGAGCCTGCCGCTGGATTTCGGCGACGCGCACTTCTTCGACGACGCCTACGACGCGTTGGTCTGCTGCCACCATGGCGCCCGCTACCATCCCGAGACCGGGGCGTGCGTGGATGGGCCCTGCGAGGGTGGCCGGCTAACGGCGCTGGCGCTCGAAGAACGCGACGGCGTGCTGTGGTGTGTGGGCGTGGCCGCGGCCTGACCGGTCAACCCGCGGAATGAAACGCTCTCAAGGCCGGTTGCGATTCACGAGAACCCCGGGATCTACACCGTCGAGGTACCCGACGAGCCGCGCGTTGCGCCGGATCGCGTCACTGAGATCGGTCGCACCGCGGTCGAGAACGATCGCCCGCGCCAGTGCGGGAGAGAGCGCGACCGGGTGCCCGCGGCGCCGGCGGTAACGCGGCACCAGGGCATAGGCGAAGGGCGTCGCTCTACGGCGGCCGCCCCGATACGCGGAGAGTGCCCCGCGCATCGCCTCGCCCAGCGAGATGACGGTCGCGGGGCGCACCTGCGGGTGATCGACCGGGAGCAGCAGCACCGCGTCGGGCCGCAACCGAAGCGCCTGCCGCAGCCCGGCGCGCGAGGAGCTCAGCATGCCCTGCCGCCAGCGCGGGTTGACGACAAAGCGCAGTGCGAGTCCGTCGGCTCCGTGGCGATGCGCCGAGGCGAGATCGTCGTGCATCCGTCCGGTCACGACCAGCCGCTCGAACTCGGCTTCGATCGCCGGGCGGATGTTCGCGGCCTGCGAACCGAGCACGACGACGACGTCGCCGCATGCGCTCCACAGATGCCGGACGCCGTGGGCGACGAAGCTCTCGTGCCGGCGCTTCACGAGCGCCTTGGGACGGCCCATGCGCCGGGACGCTCCGGCTGCGAGCAGAACGCCGACCAGACTCACGTCGCGTTCTCCCGCTCGGTCTCCACCTCTGGCTCCGTGCGCGCCGCGGACGCTCGCGCACCGGCTGCAGACATCGTGGACGCAGGCGGTGTCCAGCTCGGCGCCAGCGACGCGCCACGGCGCACGGCGATCAGATCGCCCATGGCGCTGACCGCGATCTCCTCCGGCGTCTGCGCGCCGATCGGCATTCCGAGTGGACAGCGCACCCGGGCGATCTCCGCATCCGAGAAGCCGCGCGCGCGCAGCCGCAACGCGAACTTGCGTTGCTTTGGAATGCTGCCGACCAGGCCGAGGAATTTGAGCGGGCGGCGGAGCAGATCCTGCACCAGACGCTGGTCGAGCGCGTGGTCGTGTGTCACGACCACGACGTAGTCCTCGGCGCTCGTCGCCAGCTCGCGCAGAAAGTCCTCAGGCGCGCGGCAAACGACCCGCGCATCCGGAAAACGATCGCCACTCGCCCATTCCGGCCGCTCGTCCGCGACCGTCACCGCGAAGCCGCACTCGGCCGCGAGCCTTGTCAGCGCGCAGCCGATGTAGCCCGCGCCGAACAGGTAGAGCTTCGGCGCCGGCTCGAGCACTTCGAGGAAGACCGCCATCTCCCCGCCACAGCACATGCCGAGCTCCTGCGTCAGATGCTTTCTCACGAGCGCCGTGCCGCCGCCCGCGAGCAACGCGCGCGCCTCCTCGAGCACCTGGCGCTCGATGGCTCCCCCGCCGATGGTGCCCGCGGTCGCGCCGTCCGCGCCGATCAGCATATGAGTGCCGGGCTTGCGCGGCGTGAAGCCGCGCGAGTCGATCACGGACGCGAGCGCAAACCTGCGTCCCTCGGCGCGCCAGCGAGCGAGCGCGTTCCAGATCTCGGTGGTCGGGAGGTCGGAGAATCGCTCGGAAGGACCTGGCTCGCCCGGACGTTCACGATTGGATTCGCTCACACTGCCGTTTCTCCCATGGCCTCACGGATCGCCCGCCGCACGAACACCGGCACCATTTCGTGGCGGTAGTCCTCATCATAAGGCACGTTGGTCTGCGGCCGGCACTGCCGGTACGCAGCCTGCGCGATCGCTTCGATGCGCGCCGCGTCCAGGAGTTGGCCCTCGACCAGCGCATCGAGGCCGCCGATGGTGCGCGGCTTGGCGGCCAGCGCACTCACGACCAGGCGTGGACTCCGGCAGCCGCCGTCGAGATCGGCCGCGAACGCCACCGAGAGCATCGGAAAGTCGATCGCGCCGCGCGGCCGCAGCTTCTGGTATCCGGTGCGCAGAGCCCGCGCCCGTTTTGGCACCGTGATCTCGACCACCAGCTCCCCCGGCTTCAGCACGTTGTTGTGCACGCCGTCGCCGACGAAGAAGTCCTCGACGCCGATCGCGCGCCGCCCCGAAGGTCCGGCGATCTCGACCTCGGCCGAAAGCGCGATCAGCACCGGGGCCACGTCCGACGAATGCGCCGCGACGCAGCGCCGGCCCTGCGGCACGACGTGGCAGTGCACACCGTCCTTCTTCAGGCAGAACCCGAGCGCTTCGCGCCAGAAGAAAGTCTGGTTGTAGTACGTGCACCGGGTGTCGAGGCACAGGTTGCCCCCGAGCGTTCCCATGTTGCGGAGCTGAGGCCCCGCCACCAGGCCCGCGGCCTTGGCGAGCGACGGGTAGTCGCGACGCACGACCGGATGGGAATGAAGCTCGCTCAAGGTCACGAGGGGACCGAGCGCGAGCCCCGAATCACCCTCGCGGATGTAGCGCAGCTCGTCGACGCGCGCGATGTGGACGACGCGTCGCGGCTCGTGCAAGCGGTGCTTGAGATTCGGAACCGCGTCGGTTCCCCCCGCCACGACCAGCGCGCCCTCCGGGTCGCCGGCCAGAAGCTCCAGCGCCGCGCTCAGCGTGCGCGGCTGCGCCCACTCGAACTCCGGCAGCGTCAGCATGCGGGCGTCGGCCCGCGGCGCGCGGACTCCGAGGCGCCTGCCGCCGTCGCGATCTGATCCCGAGCCCGCTCCCATTGCGCGCGTGCGCCCGCTTCGCGGAGCTGGCGCAGCACCCGCGGCGGGCTGAACGGCAGGCGGTCGCAGCGGATGCCGAGCGCGTCGTAGATCGCGTTCGCCAGCGCCGGCACGCTCGGATGCAGCGGGCCCTCGCCCGCCTCCTTAGCCCCGTACGGGCCCTCCGGGTCCACGGATTCGACGATCAGCGAGCGCATATCGCCGACGTCGAGCGCGGTCGGGATGCGATAGTCGAGCAGCGATGGCCCGTGATGCAGCCCCGCACCGTGATGTGGTGCGGCCGGCTTGAACACCTGCTCCTCGAGCAGCGCCTCGGCGAGTCCCATGTAGGCGCTGCCTTCCATCTGCCCCTCGACCGTCACCGGATTCAGGGCGCGGCCACAGTCGTGCGCGATCCACACCCGTTCCACGGCGACGAACCCGGTTTCGGGATCGCACGCGCATTCCACGGCGTGGGCGGTGAAAGAGTACGCCGGCGAAGCGCCGATCGTGCCGCCGCGATAGTCGCCGCCGAGCTTCGGACTCTGATACCAGCCGACCGAGCCGAGCGTGCCGTGTCGCGCCTCGGCGACTTGAAACGCTTCCTGGACCGACATCGTGTGCTTCTGTGGGTCGCGAGCGCACACGGCCTCGCCGCCGGCCAACGTCACCTCTGCCGGCCGGCAGCCCCAGCGTTCGGCCAGCGCTTCCTGAACCTGGAGCCGGAGCTTGCGTGCCGCGTCCAGGCACGCGTTGCCGACCATGAACGTCTCGCGGCTCGAATAGCTGCCGAGATCGACCGGGGTCAGATCGGTGTCGGCGGCCACGACGCGAATGTCTCCCAGGCCGAGCCCCAGCTCCTCGGCGACGATCGAGGCGAGCACCGAGTCCGAGCCCTGACCGATGTCGGAGGCGCCGCAGAACACCGTCGCTCGCCCGCTGCGATCCAGCTTTAGCTGCACGCCGGACTGCGGCATCTCGTTCGGGTAGATGCAATAGTTGGTGCCGCTGATGTACATGCTGCCGGCGACGCCGATGCCTCGCCCGTAAGGCAGGCGGCGAAACTTTCGCTTCCAGTCCGACTCGCGCTCGACCGCCTCCAGGCATTCGAGAAATCCGTTCGACGTCACCCGCATGCCGTTGACGGTGTGCGTGTTCTCGCCGATGAAGTTCTTGCGCCGCACCTCTATCGGGTCCATCCCGATCCGCTCGGCCAGCTTGTCGAGCTGACACTCGAACGCGAACCGCGGCTGAACGGAGCCGTGGCCGCGCTTCGGCCCGCAGCACGGCTTGTTCGTGAACACGCGAGTCGAGTCGAACCGGTAGGCGCCCATGCGATACGGCGCCGTCAGGAGCTGGCCCGAATAGTAGGTCGTCACAAGCCCGAACGACGAGTATGCGCCGCCGTCGATGTGAATCCTGGCGTCGACGCCGGTCAGCGTGCCATCCCGCCGGATGCCGGTGCGGTAGCGCATGCGCATCGGGTGCCGGCCCCGGTGCGCGTAGAACACTTCCTCCCGCGTGTAGAGAATCTTTACCGGCCGGCCGGTCTGCATGCTGAGCTTGGCGGCGCAGAACTCGAGCGAGAACGGCTCGCTCTTGCCGCCGAACGCTCCGCCGACGACCGGCTGGATGACGCGGATCCGCTGGGTCGGCAGCCCGAGCACCTTCGCCAGATCGCGGTGCAGGTAGTGAGCGACCTGGGTGCTGGAGTAGACGGTCAGGAATCCGGTCGCGTCGAAGTCCGCGACACAGCAGTGCGGCTCGATCGGCGTGTGGGTCGAGCCTTCATACCAGTACTCGCACTCCACGACCTCATCGCCGCCGGCCAGCTCGCCCTCGACGTCGCCGAACTCGAGCAGGACGTGCTTCGAGACGTTGCCGTCCTTCGCCTTCTCGTTGACCTTCCACTCGGGATGCGCGAGCGCGGTCTCGATGTCCATCACCGCGGGCAGCGGCTCGTAGTCGACGCGGATGCGCCGCAGCGCCTCTTCGGCCAGCAGCTCCGTGTCGGCGGCGACGGCGGCGATCGCGTCGCCGACGTAGCGCGCCTTCTCCTCGCACAACGCCTGCTCGTCCTGGGTCCACGGGATGATCCCGAAGTACTCCGGGAGATCCTTGCCCGTGATGACCGCGTGCACGCCGGGCCGCGCCAGCGCCTCCGAAACGTCGATCGAACGAATGCGCGCGTGCGGGTGGAGACTGCGCAGGAGCTTGCCATGCAGCATCCGAGGCAGCGTGATGTCGTCGGTATAGATTGCGCGCCCGGTGACCTTCGCGAGCCCTTCCACCTTGCGATTGCGCTTGCCGATCACCGAGAAGACTCCGTGCGGCGGGCCGCTCCGTCCTTCCTCCCATTGCGGAGGACGGAGCCGCTCGTCGCTCGGCATCATGCGGTCGTCGGGGACGCGCGGGCCGCCGCGGGTCATGATCCGGTGCCCCGCGTGCCGGTCACGGCGCTCGGTGCGGGCGCCGCGCTCGCTCGCGACGCTTCGCCAGCGCGCAGCTCCGCGGCCGCGAGCTCGACCGCCTCGAAGATCTTCGTGTAGCCCGTGCAGCGGCAGAGATTGCCGGACAGGGCACGGGCGATCGTCTCGCGGCTCGGTTGCTTCTCACGGGCGAGCAGCGCCCACGCGCTCATCAGGATACCCGGCGTGCAGAAACCGCACTGCGCCGCGCCGGTGCGGTCGAAGGCATCCTGCAAAGGATGGGGCGCGCCGCGCGCCGCCACCCCTTCGATGGTCGTGATGGCAGGACCGTCGTGATAGGCGAGCACTAGCGAGATGCAGGCCAGCACCGCGACGCCGTCGGCGACCACCGTGCACGCACCGCAGTCGCCCTTGTCGCAGCCCTGCTTGGAGCCGGTGAGGCCGAGCCCGTAGCGCAGCGCCTCGAGCAGGGTCGAGTTGGCCGTCACCGCACACTCGCGGACGTCCCCGTTCACGCGCAGCCGGCACACCGTGGTTGGCGTTGATGTCACTCCGGATCCTCTCCTGGACGCGGGTGGCGGCGCGACGTCCGTCCGCGATTGAAGCCGCTCCCCTGCACCCTGTCAACGCGGCCGGGTGATACCGACGCGTGTCGCGCGGCGGCGGACGTCGTCACGCCGCGGCGGGAATCGACTTGAGATAGATCTCGAATCGTTTCGTGACGTGCATGCCGGCCCGCTCGTAGAGTCGGGTCGCGCCGTCCACGTTCTCGGCATCGACTCCCAGCGCGACGCGCCGCTGCCCGCGCTCCGCGAATGCCGCGAAGCTCGTGAGCAGGAGCGCCATGCCGAGTCCCCGCCCGCGCCACGGCGGCCGCACGCCGAGCTCGGTCACCCAACCGGCGTCGGCCGCGGGATAGTTCAGGATCGCCGCGGCCACGCGCTCGCCGTCCCAGGCCACGAACCAGAGATCGGGATCGAAGTTCGGATGGCTGAAGCGGCGTATCGCCCACTCCTCGGCCGAGAGTCGGACGTGCCGGTAGTGCCGGCTGAACGCCTCTTCCATCGCCTCATAGAGCACGCCGTCGTCGAGACCGTGCCGGAAGCGACGCACCTCGATGCCGTCCGGCACGCTTGGCGTCGTCAGCCCATCCGGCGCGAGGTCGATTTCCATGCGGAAGAACGTGCGCTTCGGCCGGTAGGCGTGCGCCTCCAACAGCTCGCGCTTGGCACGATTCACGGCGGCGGCCGGGATCGCGAGCTCGCCGAACTTGCCGGAGGGCACGCGCTCGGCGGTTCGCCGCTCGAGGAACGCGAGCAGCGCCGGTCCGACGTCGGCGCCGTGCTCCGGATGGAGCGATACGTCGGCGTCGAAGGACGTCCCATCCGCGCGCACGTCGACCGCCGCATAGCCGGCGAGGATTCCCGGCGGCGCCTCGATCACTCGCGCATCGAGCTCCAGATCGAAGCGCGGCAGCGACCACATCCACTCCAGGTCCTCGGCCTGTGTGTCCGGCACGCCGTACTCGGCGACGTCGCAGGCCTGGAGCAACGCCAGAACCCGGCCGCTCTCGTCTCGCCGCGGCGGCTTCAACACCGTCCCGCCACGGTCACGTTCCACCGTCACATCGCCTCCCATCGACCGAGCCATCCCAAGCGTCGTCGCACCGAAAACCTCGACTCATGCTCGCCCGAGCGCTCTGGTTTTTCGGGCTCGTGCGAGTCTATACTCCGGCCGATTCTATCCTTACCCTGCCGCGACGAGCACGACACGCCCCCACCTCGGGGCCTGGCTGCCCCACGCCGAGGACTCCCCATGGAACTCGCGAACCTCGAAGACATTCGCCGCGCGACTGCGGCGCTGGCCACCCGCAGCTCCGAAGCCATCGATCGCCTGGTGTGGACCGGGGTGTTCGGCTCAGGGGCGCTGCGCGACGCGGCGCGCACCGCGATCTTCGAGCAATGCCGCTCGGTCGGTCTCTATCCCGCCTCGATCCACGAGCTGTATCTCGCTCGGGGTCGCGGCGAGGCGCCGCACGACTTCACGGTGCCGGCCATCAACATCCGCGGCATGGCCTACGACACGGCGCGCGCGCTGTTCCGCGCCCGCAAAGCGCTCGACGCCGGTGCGGTGATCTGCGAGATCGCACGCTCGGAGATCAGCTACACGGATCAGCGGCCCGCAGAATACACGTTTGTCGTTCTGGCGGCGGCACTGCGCGAGGGTTGGACCGGACCCGTGTTCCTGCAGGGCGACCATTTCCAGATCAACGCGAAGAAATACCTGGCCGACCCCAAGAGCGAGATGGCCACGGTGCTCGACCTGACGGCGGAAGCGATTACGGCCGGCTTCTACAACATCGACGTCGACACCTCGACCCTGGTGGATCTCTCACACGACGGCCATGAGGCGCAACAGGCGGTGAACGGCGGGCTGTGCGCGGAGATCACCGCTTTCATCCGCAAGCACACGCCGCGCGGCGTGACAGTTTCGGTCGGCGGGGAGATCGGCGAGGTCGGCGGCAAGAACTCCACCCCCGAAGAGCTGCGCGCGTTCATGAAGGTCTATCTCGACGCGCTCGAAAAGCTCGGCTCTGGGTTCTCCGGGATCAGCAAGATCTCGATCCAGACCGGCACCAGCCACGGCGGAGTGCCGCTTCCCGACGGATCCATCGCGCAGGTTCAAATCGACTTCGACGCGCTTGGAGCGTGCTCGCGAATTGCCCGCGAAGAATACGGCCTCGCGGGAGCGGTCCAGCACGGCGCCTCGACGCTGCCGGCGGAGCTGTTCGATCGCTTCCCACAGCTCGGCGCATGCGAGATCCATCTCGCTACCGAGTTCCAGAACATGCTGTTCGACGCTTCGAGCTTCCCCACCGCCTTGAAGCGCGACATCTACGAGAAGCTGCGCACCAGCGAAGCGAGCGAACGCAAGTCCAGCGACACCGACGAGCAGTTCTTCTACAAGACGCGAAAGAAGGCGCTCGGCACCTTCAAACGCGAGCTGTGGGGCTTGCCGGCGGACGCACGCAGGCCGATCGGGCAGGCGCTCGAAGACAAGTTCCACTTCTTGCTCACCCAGCTACGCGCCGGCAACACACGCAAGCTTGCCGAGCGCTTCGCGCCGTTCGTGGACGGCTCGTTCCCTGCCGTTGGCGAAGCCGTCACGGCCCGTGGGCCCGAAGACGTGACCGGCCTCCACGACTGACAGGAGCCCGACCATGACGTCCCGCTCGGTCACTCTGAATCAGTTCATCCTGCAGCAGGAGCGCCTGCACCCGGAAGCGAGCGGCGAGTTCACGAGCGTTTTGAACGACATCGCGCTCGCGGCCAAGATGATCAACCGTGAAGTGGTGCGTGCGGGTCTCGTCGACATTCTCGGCTACACGGGCGCCGAGAACGTCCACGGGGAGAAGGTCCAGAAGCTGGACCGCTTCGCTCACGAGGTGATCTATCGCGTCCTCGGCTCCACTGGGCAGCTCGCCGTCCTCGCGTCGGAGGAAGACGAAGACATCATCCCGGTGCCCGAAGGCCAGCCGGTCGGCAAGTACGTCGTCAACTTCGATCCGTTGGACGGCTCCTCGAACATCAATGCGAACGTCAACATCGGGACCATCTTCTCGATCTTGCCGCGCCTGACGCGCAAGGGTTCGGGCGGCCTGCAGGACGTGCTCCAGGCAGGACGGCGCCAGCTCGCCGCCGGCTACGTGATGTATGGCTCCAGCACCATGCTCGTGTATACGACCGGCGACGGCGTGCACGGGTTCACGTACGAGCCGAGCCTCGGCGAGTTCCTGCTCTCGGCCGCCGACATCCGCACGCCGAGCCGCGGCCACATCTACAGCGTCAACGAGGGCAACTACTTCAAGTGGGACGAGGGCGTGAAGCGTTACGTAGATTGGCTGAAAATGGAGGATGACGCATCGGGGCGCCCCTACAGCTCACGCTACGTCGGCTCGCTGGTCGCGGACTTCCACCGCAACCTGCTCTACGGCGGTATCTTTCTCTACCCCGGCGACCAGAAGAACCCGTACGGAAAGCTGCGCGTGCTCTACGAGGCGGCGCCCCTCGCGTTCATCGCCGAGCAGGCCGGAGGCGCGGCCAGCGACGGCGCGCACCGCATCATCGACCTCGCCCCGACCTCGCTGCATCAGCGCACGCCGCTGTTCCTCGGCAGTCCGGAAGACGTCACCGAGTGCGAGCAGTTCGTGCAGGGCACGCACCCGGCGTTGCACGCCGAGCGACGCGTTCCGAGCCCAACGCCCGCCAACCGCTGAGCGCTCCGGCCGTCTAGCCCACGCTCGGCCAGAGCGATGAGAGCCGCCAGCGGATCTCGTCACGAGCCTGACGGAACGCTGCTAGCCGGTCCTCCTCGGCCACGGCCGAAGGATCGGGCAGCGGCCAGTGCACGCGCCGCACGTCTCCCGCCAGCACGGGGCACACTTCCTCGGACTCGCCGCACAGCGTGACCACGGTGTCGGCTTCCCGCCACGGCACGTTGTTCAGGTGCTTCGAGGCGTGCGCGGTGATGTCGATGCCGAGCTCCTGCATCACCTCGATGGCCGACGGGTGAACCCCGCGCGGCTCGGTGCCGGCGCTCCAGATCTCCGTCTCGGCCGGAGCCACGCGCCGCGCCAGGCCTTCGGCCATCTGGCTGCGCGCCGAGTTGTGCACGCACAGGAACACCACGCGGCGCGGCGGCGACGTGATGAAGGCCGCCGGGCGGATCGCGCTGCTCATCGCTCCGTTCCGTCCCCCGGCA
>DASQFU010000076.1:0-52834 GCA_035632955.1 Candidatus Limnocylindria bacterium | reverse complement strand
GCGCCACCAAGCCCGGATCCGGCGGCCCGCCGCCGCTGTTCCCAGCGACTTCGAACGCCTGCAGCTAGAACTCCAATGCGTCCGCGATCTGGTGGTTCATTCCCGGCGCGAGATTGGCGGGATTCCAGAAATTGCAGAGCCCCGTCAGCCGCTTGCCGGTTTGGCTGTTCCCTGGTTTGCAGGCCCAAGGCTCCGGACCGCACCACGACAAGCCGCGGCACTGGGTGCTGGTCCTGCACGAGCACCCACAGCCGGCCGCGAGCGCGGTATTGGGTGGAATCGCGAGCACGGACGCGATCGCGAGCAACAACAACGGTGCACCGAAACGAACCAGGTTGCTGGCCCACCCCTCGTGGAAGTGATTCGGCCGAGCCGGCCCGACCGTCGAATGGGCCGACCATCTTCCCACCCGGACGCGGCGCGTCGTGGCGGCGGCTTGAGAGGGTTGCCAAAATCGTCCGCCGGTCCTCGCGCGGCGTCAAGACCCATGATCGGCTGATCCAAATACCCACGTCGGGTGCGGGGTTCCGATCCACCTGCCTGGTACGCAGGTGACGACCGACCGGATCGGGCGGGTCAAAAATGCCGAAGAGAAGCTCCGCGCGCCGGGACGCGATTCAACCAACGGTTACGTCGCCGTGCGGACGAGCGCGACGATTCGGCGGCGGCTCACGGCTCCACGAACTTGTAGCCGACTTTGTGCACGGCGACGATGAACGGCTGCGCAAAGCCGGCGCCGAGCTTCGAGCGCAGGTTGGAAACGTGCGTGTCGACGGTGCGGGTGGTGACGCCGAGCTCCTCGTCCACGCCCCAGATCTCCTCCAACAGCTCCTCGCGAGAAACCGTGCGGCCACGGTGCTCGATCAGATAGCGCAGCAGCTCGAATTCCTTATAGGAGAGCGCCACCGGCTTGTCGACCTTCAGCACCTCGCGCGGCTCGAAGCGCACCTCGACGTCGCCGAACTTGTAAATCGTCGGGCCCGGCACCGGCGCGCCGGAGGGCCCGCGCTGCACCAGACGCTTCACGCGCGCGAGCAGCTCCTTGATGCCGAACGGCTTGGTCAGATAGTCGTCGGCGCCGAGGTCGAATCCCTTCAACACGTCGGCTTCGAAGTTGCGGGCCGTGATGACCAGCACCGGCATGTCGCGATGCCGCTGGCGTAGCTCCTTGAGGACCGTGAAGCCGTCCTTCTCGGGCAACATGATGTCGAGCACGACCACGTCCGGCTTTTGCTTGAGGGCGAGCTTCAATCCCTCGGGGCCGGTCTTGGCCATCATCACTTCGTACCCTTCGTAGCGAAAGTTGTGCGCGAGACCTTCGAGCAGGCCTTCTTCGTCCTCGACGATCAACACCCGTTTCATGGCTTCATCCCCTTGTCCCCTACGAGCCGGCCTGCGCCCGCGGCTCGTCCGCCTCGGCCTCGACTGGTTCCGAGACCGGCAGAGCGAGCGTGAATGTGCTGCCTTCCCCGATGGTGCTATCGACCTCCACCCGCCCGCCATGGGCGCGCATGATCTGATCCACCAACGACAGCCCCAAGCCGGCGCCTTTGACATCGTGCACCAAGCCGGTCTCGAGACGCACGAACTTCTCGAACACCCGTCGCAAGTCCCGGGGTCCGATGCCGATTCCACGGTCCGTCACCGACACCCGCACCTCTCCGTTCCGGGCCTCGGCGGCGACCTTCAGCTCCCGGCGCTGCCGGGAGTATTTCATGGCGTTGTCCAGCAGGTTGAACATGCACTGGCCGAGCGCGGTCGTGTCGCCGCGCACCAGCGGCAGATGGTCCGGAACCTGCAGCTCGAGCTTGAAGCCCTGGTCCTCGAGCCGGGGGCGGAAGCTCTCCACCGTCTCGCGCACGAGCTGCGCCGGATTCACGTTCGTGAATCGAAACGCATGCTGGCCGGCCTCGAGCCGCGCGAAATCGAGGATGTTGTCGACGAGCCGGTTCAGCCGCATCGCCTCGCGACTGATGCTGTTCAGGAACTTCTCCGTCTCCTCGGGCGACGAGGTGCGCCGCAACTCGAGCGTATCGACCGCCAGCCGGATCAGCGCGATCGGCGTCTTCAGCTCGTGCGACACGTTGGAGACGAAGCTGGCCTTGATCTGGGCGAGCTCGAGCTGGCGAACCGTGTAGCGCAACCCGAACACGGTGGCGCCGAGAACGACCATCGCCATCAGGCCGATGAACGCGATCTCGAGCAGGACAAACCGGTTGGTCCAGGCGATCGGCGCATTGGGCGTCGCCGAGACCCGGACCGCGTGGCCTTCGAACGGTCCGGCCAGTGGTGTCTCGTTGGCGCTCTGCGGGTTGCCGGCCGCCCGCATTCGCGCGATCTCGCTGCCGCCCGCTGCCACCAGCGCGACCGAAAGATTGCGCGTCGACTCGATGCCGCCGTAGATGCGAACGTTCGAGGCGAGCCGCTCTTCCATGACCGTGCGCAAGTGCCCGATGAGAAACACCCGTGGATTGAACCACCAGCCGCCGGCGCCCATCACCTGGCCGTGCGAGTCGCGTAACATGAGTCCGATGAAGCGGGACTCCGGCCCTCCCGGCCGGCCTTCGCCATAGACCAGGGGCTGCGACTCAACCACCAGCAGCAGGTAGTCGGTGAGCTGCTCGATCGGCACATAGTGCGGGGCCTCGAACTCGCCGGTTCCGGCCGCGAGTGCGGCGATCAGCGCCTCGACGCCGCCGTCGCTGCGGGCCACGTTCTCCGCCAGTGCGATCGAGGCGCGCAGGTGCGACATCAGCTCCTGCTCGAAGCCTTCGCTCATCTGCTGAGCCATGTAGAGGTGATAGCGGCGGCTCTGGGCCTCGACCGCGCTGGAGATGCGCAGGGTCAGAAAGATCCCGAGGCTCGCGAGGAGTACCGCCGGCAGAGCCACACCCAGCCCAATGATGCCCACCACCCGACGACTGAAGGCCGAGACCGACATGGTCGGAAGAGCCTACCCGCTGGCGTCCGGGCGCACCAATGCGAAGGGCCGGTCCTGGAAGGACCGGCCCCGTCCCTTACACGAGCACTTCAGCTTTTGGTACGGGAGGACGTTCTCACGTCCACCATCGCATGAATCTTCGCCACCACTTTGGGATCGTCCGAGGTCATGAGGGTCAGCGCTCCGCCCTCGATGTTGACGATCTCGCGCGTGAGCTTGCCGCTCGCCATCGCTCCGCGCATCGACTTGCATTCGCCGCACAGGTGCGCCTTGTCGCCGGCCGTCACGAACTGGCTGATGCGCTCGCCGCGCCGCACCATCGCCGCCTGCACCACGCGGACCTGGCCCGGGGAGTCCGCGGTGTAGACGAACATCACGCCGTTCTTCAGGGGCACGACCTGGGTGTGCGCGTTCGCCGACTTCAGCTCGCCCTCGCACATCGACATGTCGACGCACGCTTCGCAGTCCGCGTGAGACGAGCCGCCTGCCGCCGTCGTCATGCCCTTGCCACTGCACGTTCCGCCGGAGCCCGCCGCCATCGCCGAGACGCCCTTGCCGGGAGCGCCGTGGTCCTTGCTCGCCATCGTCGCCTTCGCGGCACTGGCCTTGCCGGCGCACGAGCCGCCCGAGGACGCCGTCACCGCGGTGGCCGACGCCTTCTTGCTGGCGCAGGAGCCGTGCGATGCGGTGTAGGCCGTGGTCGCGGACGTCTTGCCGGCGCACGAGCCGTGCGTCCCCGCCGTGACCGCGGTGGTCGCCGTAGTCTTGCTCGCGCAGGAGCCTCCGGACGAAGCCGTCACCGCGATGACCGGTGCGCTCGCTTGCGCGGCCGCCGACTGATTCTTGGTTTTGTCGCACGCCGACGCACCGACCGCCCAGCCGCCGACCATCGTCACAGCGGACGCGGTCGCGATCCATCGAGAAAGCTTCATACGAGGTACCTCCCGGAGCACGATGGCGAAGCTCACGATGAGCCTCGCGCGACGATAAGATTATCGGCCCGAACGGAGACGAGCCTGACACCCGGTCCACCGATCCGTGTCAGTGAAGTGCAAAAAGGCCGCGCCACGACCGTTGACGGCGCCCGGCCCCCTCCGTAAGTTGCAAGCGCCTCCATGCCAAAACGCAAAGCCCGCTCACCCGCGCAGCGACCACGATGGCTCTGGGCACTGGCTGCCACCGCCGCGGCCATCTTCCTCGCCGGCGAGGCGGTGGTGCTGATGCGCTCGGAATCCGGCCAGCTCGCTTTGGCGCGCCACCTGCGGATGGGCGACGGCGCGCGCCTCACCCAGATCGTCGGGCGCCAGATCCGGCGCGGGCTGACCGCAGTCGGAGTCTCCGGCGACAGTATCCGCGAGGGCGTCTCCGAGCAGGGGCCCGCACCGGTGCGCTGGCGCGTCGGCATCTCCCCCGGCGCCTCCCTGCTGCAAGCCAACTACGCGGTCACACGCAGCCTGGAAGCGCGTGGCGGCGTCGTTTTGGAAGGGCGCGAGAGCTGGTCCGATCGGGGCGAAGAGGTCGTCACGCTGCTCGTCGGACTGCCCAAACGTGCCACGCATCAGGTGCGCCTGGTGCGCGGCCCGCCCGCGCCCGAGGAAACCCGGCCCGAGCCGGCGCGGCTGGCCATCGTGCTGTTCGGGCTCGGTGAGGAGCCTGCGCACGCCGACTCGTTCTTCGAGCTGCCGGCGCCGTTCGCGGTCGCAGTCGTGCCCGGGAGCCGAACCAGCCAACAGGTGTTCCAGGCGGCGCACCAGCGAAACCGCGAGGTCGTGCTCCACGTTCCGCTCGAGCCGATCAACTACCCGCAGGTCAATCCCGGCCCGGGAACTGTGCTGGTCACGATGAAGCCGGCGAAGATCGCCGGGATGATGCGACGCTATCTCGACCAGGCGGAGCCGGTCGCGGCGGTCGCCAATCACATGGGCTCGCTCGCCACCCAGGACATGGCGGTGATGTCGGCGGTCTATCGCGAGCTGCGCCGCAGCCACGTGCCGTTCCTGCACGTCAATCCCGCCGCCGGCGCGGTGTGCAAGTCGCTCGCTTCCGATCTCGGCGTGGTGTACGCGGAGCCCGATCGGGTCCTGGATCGCGAAGCCCGCGGCGACGATCCGCGCGCGCTCGAGCGTGGCTGGAAGTCCATCTTGGAGGAGGCCCGGGACCGCGGCCGCCTGGTCGCGCTGGTGCGGGCGACGCCGCTTACGCGGCGCTGGCTGCCGCGCGCGCTGGAGGCCAAGCGTCTCGACGGCGTGACCATCGTCCCGCTCGGCTCGCTGATCCGGCGTCCCGCGACGTTGTGATCCGCCTCTGAGCGGTGGCGTTGGGCGGGCGCCCCGTATAGTCTTGGCCGCATGCGACTCGGACAGGACGTCCTGTGCGATCTCGCGGTCGCGCTCGAGCACGAGTGGTTGCTCGGCAACGCCCTCGGCGGCAGCGCGTCCTCGACGGCGATCGGCGCCAACACGCGCCGGGGCCACGGCCTGCTGATCTCCGCCGGTTCGGACGGCAAGCTGACGAACGCGCTGCTCAAGCTCGAAGAACGGGTGCTGGTCGCGGGACAGAGCTTCGATCTTGGCGTGAACCTGCACCTCGGCGCGCCGCCGCGGCCCGCGGGCCATCTGCTGCTCGAGAGCTTCCGGCTCGCACCCTGGCCGACCTGGCGCTATCGCGCCGGTCCGGTGCTGCTGGAGAAGTCGGTGTTCCTCGTCCACGAGCATCATGCGGTCGCGATCCGCTACCGGCACGTCGAGGGCCCGAGCGCACGGCTGACGCTGAGCCCGCTGGTCGCGCTGCGCGGCATCGATCAGGTCCAACGCGAGAGCGCGGACGTCGGAGCCGCGGTCCAGGTCGTGCCGGGCCGCGTGCAGATCGCGTGCGCTCCGGACGGGCCGCGCGTCACGCTCTGGCACAGCGGGTCCTTCATGCCCTCGCGCGTCTGGCACCATCGTCTCGCATATCCCGCCGATCGCGGAGCGGACGGCGAAGTGCCGTTCGAGGACGCGTTCGTGCCCTGCTACATCGAGGGCGAGCTCGCGGCCGGCGGCGCGATCCACCTCGTGGCCGCGACCGAAGAGCATCTGTTCCGCACGCTCGCGATCGAGGGTCGGCTCGGAACCCCGCCGCCCGGCACGCTGGCGGGGTGCGTGGCGGCGCTCGAAGACCTCGAACGCGCGCGCCTCGCCGATTGGCGGCGCGCGGCGCTGGAAGGCGCCGACTTCACCGCCCGACAGGCGGCCGCCGCGCACGGCGGAGCGGGAGAAGAGATGGCGCGCCAGCGCGAGCCGCTGGTCGGCGAGTCGGACCTGTGGACGGTGACGCTGGCCGGCGCGCTCGAGCAAGGACTGGTCCGGCGCGGGCATCGGCTGACGTTCGCGGCGTCGCTGCCGCTCGCGGAGGAGCGCGGGGTCGAGGCGTTGCGCGCGGTCCCGGCACTGATCGCCTTACGCGCGTTCGACCCGGCGCGCGCGATTTTGCGGAGCGCGGTCGAATACCTCGACGAAGGCCTGGCCCCGGAGGGATTCGCGGAGGATGGCACCCCTCGCTACGGCGATCCGGCGCCGGCGTTGTGGCTGGTCCACGCCGGGGAGCTGCTGGCACGCCGCAGCGAGGACCTGGCGCTGGTGCGCGAGAACCTCTATCCCGCCCTCGAGAGCGTGATGCAGTTCTACCGCTCGGGCACGCGCCACGGGATTCGTGTCGACGCAGAGGGGCTCCTGGTCGCGGGCGTCGGGCCGAGCGTCGCACGCGCCGACGTCAACGCGCTCTGGTATCACGCGCTGGTCGCGATGGCGCAGCTCGCGCGACGGGTCGGACGCAAGGAGAGCGGAGCGTTCTACCTCGCGTGGGCGCGCGAGCACTACAAGTGTTTCAACCAGCACTTCTGGGACGAAGAGACGGAGGGCCTGCTCGTGGCGCGCTGCGAAGGTGAACCGGAGCCGGGCATCATCCCCGAACAGCTCCTGGCCGTCAGCCTATCGCCCTCGCTGCTGCCGCCCGATCGGGCGGCGCGCATGGTCGCAATCGTCGAGGAGGAGCTGTTCACGCCTTTCGGCCTGCGCGAGCATCCGGGCTCCCACCGTGTGCTCACGGCGTGGCTCGGACCGTTCTTCTCGGCTTACCTGCGCGTGCACGGCCGCAATGCCGAAGCGCAAACCCGCGTGCGGCGCTGGCTGGAGACGCTCCACGCCGAGCTCGCGCGCGGCGTGCACGGACATCTGCCCGAGGCGTTCGCGTTCGCAGAGCCGCCGCGTGGGAAGACCGCGGGAGGCCGGCGTGCCGCGGAAGGAGCCGCGGAGATCCAGACGCCGGGCAAACCGGCGCCGGCCGGCGCACCCGCGTCGATCGTCGCGGCCGCGGAGCTGCTGCGGGCGTGGATCGAGGACGTCGATCACGCCGAAGAGCCGGCGGGAGTGGCGTAGATCTTCAGTCGGTTCGCCCGCTCAGTGCTCGCTAACCCGGGTCAAGCGCTCCAGATACTCGAGCACCGGCGCAGCCGACTCCCGCCCCGCCTTCGCATGTGCGATCAAGGGGATCCCGTGCGGTCCCTTCGAGGTCGCGAGCGACGGGTACTGGGTCAGGTACGCCTTCACGATTGCCAGCTCACCCAACATCGCAGCGACGAACAGGTCCATCCTGGCACCCTGTCCCAGCAAGAAGAGCGCGATGTCCCGCCGCCCCATGTGGCCCGCGCCTCCGATCGCCGCTTCAAAATCGCCTGCCTTCCAGTCCCAGGTGGCGTTGAGAAGGCCGGGCTCGTTGCCCAAGAGCTCGCGGGTGCGATCGAGGTTGCCGTGCGCGGCCACCACGAATTCACGGACCAGCGCGGCAGGCAGCGGCAGTGGCACGGCGAGCTCGGCACCGCGCGCGCTATCGACCGGCGCGGTCGCCGCTAACACCGGCACAGGAGCGGAGAGGCGGGCGGCTCCCCATCCCAGCGCCGAGGCGACCAGAAACTCTCTTCTACTCCACGGCCGCTGTTCGAGGCTCGATTGCCGGTTCATCATGTTGCTCCCTATCCGGTGGTCGCATTCCTTGCCTCACGACCCCAGCAGTTCGCGCGTGAGGCGAGAATGTTCGGAGCGTCCCGGACTGACCCCAGCGGCTTCTGACCGCTCCATGGAAAATGACCGTGCCCTGGGGGCAGAGTCGACCTGGAGCTGACCAGCGCGGCCGCGGTCGCGACGGTTGCGGGAGCAATCACGTAAAGGCGGCCGCCTCCGCTAGAATCGGTCGCGTCCCCGAATGGGTCCGGCGCCAGTCGGTCGCGCCGGAGACCTGATCGGAGCACCGAGCATTCAGGTCTTTCCTGACCGAGAGAGCCCTCGTTCCATCAGCGATCTAGTGAGCCCAAGTGACATGATCGGCCAAACCCTCGGTCACTACCGGATCGAGCGCGCGCTCGGTGAAGGCGGGATGGGGCTGGTCTACGTCGCGACCGACCTCAAGCTCGAGCGCTCGGTCGCGCTCAAGGTGATCCGCGGCGCGCTCGGCGACCTGCGCCAGCGCGAGCGGTTCTGGCGCGAGGCCAAAGCCGCGGCCGCCTTCAACCATCCCAACGTCTGCCATCTGTACGAGATCGGCGAGGATCGCGGCGAGCTGTTCATCGCCATGGAGCTGCTCGAAGGCGAAACGCTGGCACAGTGCCTCGGGAGCGGCGCGCTGCCGGTCGCGGAAGCCGTACGGATCGGCCTCGAGGTGCTGAGCGCGCTCGCGACGCTCCATCGCCGCGGTTTCGTCCACCGCGACGTCAAGCCTTCGAACGTGTTCTTGCTCGCCGATGGACGCGTAAAGCTGCTGGATTTTGGCCTCGTGCTCCCGGGCCCTTCCGAGGGTCCGGTACGGCACGAGCCGGGGCTGACGATGACCGGCGTCGTGCTCGGCTCGCCGCGCTACATGGCGCCGGAGCAGGTCCGTGGTGAAACGATGGACGGTCGCGCCGATCTGTTTGCGCTTGCCGCCGTGCTACACGAGGCGGTCACCGGCCGGCCGGTGTTCAAGGGAGCGACGCCGGTCGAGATCATGTATGCGGTGCTCAACGACCGCCCCTCCGTGCTCGCGGGCTCGCCGGCGCTCGAAGCGCTCGGTCGCGTCCTGGATCGTGCGCTCGCGAAGGCGCCGGCCGCCCGGCATCCGGACGCCGAGACGCTGGCCGCGGAGATTCGCGCCGTGACGGCGGATGCCGGCACGACCTCCAAGGCCACGGCGATCCAGCGCGTGGTGCGGCTCGCCGTGCTCCCATTCCGGATGCTGCGACCCGATCCCGACCGCGAGTTCCTGAGCACGAGCCTCGCGGATGCGA
Source organism: Candidatus Limnocylindria bacterium (assembly GCA_035632955.1). Taxonomy (GTDB): domain Bacteria; phylum Eisenbacteria; class RBG-16-71-46; order RBG-16-71-46; family RBG-16-71-46; genus DASQFU01. The sequence goes on along the minus strand of DASQFU010000076.1, from coordinate 43,598 downwards.
TCGCCATGTCGCTCGCCGGCATCCGCTCGCTGATCGTGCGCTCGACCGTGGCGTCGTCCCGTTTCGCCGGCCCCTCCCCCGATCTGCCGGAGCTCGCACGCTCGCTGGAAGTGGACGCGGCGCTGGTCGGCACCGTGGTGACCGACGACCAGCGCTGCCGGGTCGCCGTGCAGCTCGTCGAGACGCCGGGCGGCGAGGTCGTGTGGTCGCAAACGCTGACCGCCGACGGCCGCGACGTGTTCCAGATGCAGGACACGATCACGCGCCAGATCGTCGAATCGCTACAGCTCCCGCTCAGCGCGCGGGAGCGTAGCGCGCTCGGACGGGACGTGCCGGCGAGCGCCACCGCCTACGAGTTGTTCCTGCGGGCGAACCGGCTGGTCGCGATCGGCGAGGACGTCACTGTCGCGCGGGACTTGTACCGCCAGGCGCTGGAGTCCGATCCCGACTACGCGCCGGCGTGGGCGCGGCTCGGGCGCTGCCACCGCGTCGTCGGCAAGTACTTTGCGAGCGGCCGCGACGAGAACTACCGCAAGGCGAGCGAGGCGCTCGGACGCTCGCTCGAGCTCCATCCGGACCTGCCGAGCGCGCACTACTTTCTCGCTCAGCTCGAGCTCGATCAGGGCCGGACGCGTCACGCGCTCGACCGCCTGCTATCGGTCGTCGAGCGCAATCCCAACGATCCGAACGGCTATGCGGGCCTGGTGTCCGCGTTCCGGTACGTCGGTTTGCTCGAGGAGTCGCTCGCCGCGCACCGCCGCGCGCGCGAGCTCGACCCCGAGGTCTCGACCTCGGTGCACTACACGCTGGCCTCGCTCGGGCGTTTCGAGGATGCGATCGCAGAGCATCCCGATCCGTTCAGCGTCGTGCGCGGCTGGCTGCTCGCTCATCTCGGCCGCGTTCCGGAAGCGATCGACGACCTGCGACGGTCCGAGGAGCGGGAGCGCGGCAACCTGGTGGGATGGATCTCGACGCTGAAGCGCGCTGCGCTCGAAGGCGACCAGGCCGCGGCGCGCCGCGCGATGGCGATGTGCGAAGGCTTCCCCGATCCCGAAGGGCGCTGCCTGCACGCGAGCGCGTGCGCGAAGGTCGGCGAGCACGAATCGGCCGCGCGTCTGATCGTCGAGGCGATCGACGGCGGCTACGCCAACCCGGGCTTCCTGCGAAACGACGAGTGGCTCGGGCCGGTACGCGATGACCCAAAGGTGGCGGCGGCGCTGGAGCGCGCCGATGCGGCAAGCCGCGAAGCCGCGGTCACGTATGGCGGCCGGCTCCGTTAACATCGCTCGGCCACCTCCGTCCACGAGCCCCGCCAGTTCCCGAACCATCGCCAAGCTCGGGGAACGCTGCTGACCGTGTAGAGGCGTCACCTGGTGTTCCGTCACCGGTGACACCTTCGAGCGCGAGCCCAACGCGCCAACTTCATGCGCGCCTTCGCGCGTTGCTCGGGCACGTCGTTTGCCTTGTGCCGTGACGCGCGAGCGCCGCGCCGGGGTCGGCCACACGGCCCACCCTTCTTTCCTCCCGCGACGCCGGAATGGAATGCAGCGACCGGCGTAGGGATGGAACGATGGATGGCCGAAGACCCAAGTTGCAGTTGCCGCGGGACCCGCGGATCTACCAGATCTCGGTGCTGGCAGGCCTGTTCGTCTACGGGCTCACCGCACTGCACTTCGAGGTCCGCCCCCTCCAAGCCGCGGTACTGCTGGGCACGGTGCTCGCCACTCAGTTCGTGTGCAGCAAGCTCGGGAAACTCCCTGCCTTCGATTCCCGGAGCGCCCTGATCTCGGGGCTCTCCCTGTGTCTCCTCCTCCGCACGAACTCGCTGTGGCTGGCGGTGCTGACGGCGTTCGTCACCATCGCCAGCAAGTTCGTGCTGCGCTGGAACGGCAAGCACATCTTCAATCCGACCAACTTCGGATTGGTCGCGATGATGCTGGCGACCGGTCAGGTGTGGGTGTCGCCCGGCCAGTGGGGCAACGTCGCGTTCTTCGGTTTCCTGATGGCATGCCTCGGAGGATTGGTCGTCAACCGCGCCGCGCGCAGCGACGTGACCTACGCGTTCGCCGTCTCGTACCTCGGCATCCTGTTCGCGCGCGCGCTGTGGCTCGGGCAGCCGCTCGCGGTCCCGCTCCATCAGGTTCAGAACGGCGCGTTCCTGCTGTTCACCTTCTTCATGATCTCCGACCCCAAGACCACGCCCGATTCGCGGATCGGCCGCATGCTGTTCGCGTTCCTGGTCGCGGCCGGGGCGGCGAGCGTTCAGTTCCTGCTGTATCGCACCAATGGGCTGCTGTGGTCGCTGGCGGTGTTCTCGCTCGCCGTGCCGCTGATCGACCGATGGCTGCCAGGCTCGCGCTATCAATGGGCCCGGCGTCCGGCGTCCCGAATCTCCGAGAAAGGATCGAGCCATGAAACGTTGGATCCCGAGCGCGTGCCTGCTGCTGTGCGCGGCGCTTCCGCCTTCGGCCGCCCATAGCTTCTGCGGCTTCTACGTCGCGAGCGGGGACGCCAAGCTCTTCAATCGCGCCTCGCAAGTCGTGCTGGTGCGCGACCAAGACCGGACCGTGATGACGATGGTCAACGACTTCCAGGGCGCGCCCAAGGAGTTCGCCGTGGTCGTGCCGGTGCCGACCGTGCTCGAGAAGGGCCAGATCCACGTCGGCGACAAGGCCGTCGTCGATCATCTCGACGCCTACTCGGCGCCGCGCCTGGTCGAGTACTTCGACGAGAACCCGTGTCCGGACCCGGTCGGCGAGTACAAGATGCAGGCGGGAGCGCCGATGCAGTTCCAGGGGCTGAGCGTGCGCGGCGGGCGCTCCAGCGAGGTCGCGCTCGGCGTCACGATCGAAGCTCAGTACACGGTCGGCGAATACGACATCCTGATCCTCTCGGCGACGGAAAGCGCCGGCCTCGAGACCTGGCTGATCAAGAGCGGCTACCGGGTGCCGAAGGGTGCATCGCGAGTCCTCGGCAGCTACCTCAAACAGGGGATGAAGTTCTTCGTCGCCAAGGTCAACCTGTCCGAGCAGCAGAAGCTCGGATTCAACTACCTGCGCCCGATTCAGGTCGCCTACGAGAGCCCGAAGTTCATGCTGCCGATCCGGCTCGGGATGGTGAACGCCGATGGCCCGCAGGAGCTGTTCGTCTACGCGCTCACGCGTAAGGGCCGGGTCGAGACCGTCAACTATCGCACCGTGAAGCTGCCCTCGGATCTCGAGATCCCCGAGTTCGTGAAGGGCGAGTTTCCGGACTTCTATCGCGCGCTGTTCGGCGAACAGGTGCGCAAGCAAGACATGAGCGTCGTGTTCACCGAGTACGCATGGGACATGGGCTGGTGCGATCCCTGCGCTTCGCCGCCGTTGTCACAGCAGGAGCTGCAACAGCTCGGCGTGTTCTGGCTCGACGACCAGCAGAAGCGGCGCATGCCCGGCCAGCCGAACAGCGTGTTCCTGACCCGGCTTCACGTCCGCTACGACGCCGCGCACTTCCCGGAGGATCTGGTGTTCCAGGAAACGGCGGATCGGACGAACTTCCAGGGCCGTTACATTCTCCGCCATCCGTGGAAGGGCACCGAAGACTGTCCCGCCGCAGAGACCTACCGCTCCAAGCTGCGCGAGCAGCGCGCGCAGCGGGCCGAAAATCTCGCGACGCTCACCGGCTGGAGCATGGACCGCATCCGCGGCAAGATGGTCGTCGCCGCCGACTGGAGCGCGCCGGAAGATCGCATGAAGTGGTGGCATCGGCTCTGGAAGAACTGAGGACCGCGATGCTCCGCGCGGGCGGGCGCCGTTGAGAGGAAACGCTAAGGGCCCGTCGTGTCCTTGGGCTCGCGGAAGAATCCCTGCAGGATGTCGCGCGCCCGGCGCTTGAGGCTGTCCTCGAGCGCCTTCTTCCTGCGGTCGAGCTCGCCGCGCACGCTGTCCCGGACTGCCTTCTCGCGCGCCTCGAGCGCCGCCCGCAGCTCGTCCTGAAGCTTCTGCTTCTGCTCTTCGAGCGCATCGGACGCCTTGCCAAGCAGACGGTTGCGCATCGACGCTCCATCCAGCGCCACGCGCGGAGACTTCGCGGTTCCGGTCACGCGCAGATCGAGTAGCAGGTTTCCCTTTCCGTCCGCGAGCGCCATCGCTGCCGCGGACGCCCGGCCGCCGAGCCGATCCACGACTTCGGGCGACAGTGTGATGCTGACCGCATAGTCGAGGGCGCCTTCGAAGCTGACGCCGCCCGAAGTCACCCACTTTCCGTAGGGACCGTCGATCGTCGCCTCGTCGGTGATGACGCGCCCGCGCTCGACCCGGAACGGCAACTTCAGATCCTTGAACCGCAGGTCCTTGATCTTCTCGATCCGCGTCGCGCGCGCGATGCCTTCGAGCACAGGACCGGGGCCGATCTGACCGTCCGCGAACAGCGCGAGGCCGGCCGCGGTCAGCGTGCCCAGGACGGCGTTCCGGTCGGCGCCCTCGCCCGAGAGATTGATGTCCATGTCGAGCACGCCGCGCACGAAGTCCTTCGCACCCGTCCAGGTTGCGAGCACGTCGCCGGCCTGCACCTTCTGGGCCTCCGCTTTAAAGGAGAAGTCGGGCTGTTTGGGATTGGTGAGGTCGATGCGCGCGTTGCCCGCGACCGTGCCGCCGTAACCCTGCAGCGTGAACTCCGGCACCGAGACGATGCCGGGCTCGAGCGTGACGCGCGCGAGCACGTCGGCGACATCGAGCTTCTGGTTCTTGAGCTGTGCGATTTCCACGCGGCCCCCGCCGGTCGCGTTCGGAACCAGTGGAGCGCCCGGCGTCGCGGGCAGCAGCTCCTTCAAGTCGAGGTAGGGCGAGCGCAGCGAGAAGTCGACGCCCGCGGGCGGCACCGGCTCACCCGATTCCGGCTTGGGGTTCGCGAGCAGTGCCAGTGGACGCGTGACGGTGGCGTCGAGCGTGAACGACGAACGTCCAGCGCGAGCGCTGAGCCCGGAGACCTCGGCGCGCTGCGGCGAGAACTGGATGTCGCCCTCCAGGCGCTCGATCCGCTTCGGGAGCTGCTTCGATTCGACCGTGACTCCGCGCAGCCGCGCGCGACCGGCGAGCGCGACGCTGCCGGGATCCCTGGAGCGCCCGCGGCCGCTCACGTTCAACGCCGCATGGCCGCCGAGCTTCGTGTCTTTGGGCGCCACCAGCGGCCCGATCACCGCGAGATCGACGTCGCCCTGCACCGCGAACACCACCCAGGGATCGGCGAAGCGCGTGACCGCGAGCTGCGCTTGCACCGGCTGGCCGGAGACGCGGGCGCGCAGATCCGGAATCCGCAACGAGTCGGGCGCGAACCGCGCATGAAAGGCGAGGCCCTCCACGCCGGCGGGCGCGCCGGGATACCGGAACGATCCGCGCGCGACGCGCAGGTGCCCGGTGATGGCCGGCAGCCGGCCGGGCGCGAGCCGGCCGCGCACGGTGAGATCGAATTCCAGCTCGCCGTCGCCCTGGATGTCCCGCAGCGCTTTTGCATCGGCCACCGCCAGGTAATCGAGCACGTCGCCGAGGTCAACGCGATTCCCCCGCACACGCAACGCCAGGTTCGCCTTCGGTCCCGGCTCGTCGACGACGCCTTCCAAGCGCACTTCGGCCGCGCCCAGCGCCACCGTCAGCCGTTCGAGGGCGAGACGCTTGCGCGTTTGATCGAAGACACCGCGATGCTCGATCCGCCAACGCAGCTTCGCGAGTCCCTGATTCAGCTCCGAGCGCCGCGACGCCGACAGCGCCCCGATCGCGAGCTCGGAGAGCGTGGTGGTCCCCGACGTGGCGAACCGCGTTCCGCTCTGGGCACTCGAGAGCTCCAGCTTGCTCTCGATTCCGAACGTCGTTCGCCGGCGCGCCGGAAGATCGTCCACGAGGATCCGGCCGTTGCGAATCGCGAGCTCGCGGACGTCGAAGTCCATCGGCTTGCGCGCAGCGCGCCCCGACTCGACCGACCTCGCGAGGCTGTCGAGGTTGGTGGTGCCATCCTCGCGCAGCACCAGGTGCAGTGACGGCTCGTCGAACACCAGCCGCCGCACCACCGTCCTTCCTCGCAGCAACGCCCAGGCGTCGAGATCGAGATGGAGCGAGCGGGCCTGGAACGCGGCGCCGCGTCCGAAGCCACCGGGCTCGGCGAGCGCCGGCTCGCGCACCGTCAAGCGCACCAGCGGCAGGATGCCGACCGAGGCGCCCGCGAACCGCACCTCGCGCGCGAGCGCGGTCGAGACCTGCCGGCGGACGATCTCCTGCACGCGCGCGGGCGGAAGCACAATCGTCAGCGCGACCCAAGCGGCGGCCATCACAACCAGCGCGCCGGTGAGGATCGCGAGCGCGAGGCGCCGCGGGCGGCGGGATGGAGGCCGGGACATAGAGAGTCGATACTGCATAAGGCGCCGCTCTCGAGGCAAGCTTCGGCCGTTCGCCGAAGGTCTGCGTCGCGACTAAGGCAGCATCGAGGACCGTCGAATGGAACATCGCACGCGCGCGTCCGTTCCAACCCGAGGGTTCGCGTTCGGCCGTTCGCGCTTGCCGCTCGGTGGAGCCATCCCTAGAGTCCTCCGCCGGAGGACTCCCGTGAACGAACCCCGAGCGCTGACCGAGCTCCGAGAGCGCAAGCTGGTGGCCGCCATCCGTGCCGGCTCGACCGCCGCCGCCCTGGGGGCGGCCAACGCGATCGCCGAGGGCGGCGTCACGATGCTCGAGATCACGTTTACCGTCCCGGGGGCGGCGCAGGCGATCGCCGAGATCGCGGGCCGGCCCGACCTGACGGTCGGAGCGGGCACCGTCTTGACCGCCGATCAGGCTCACGACGCGATCGCCGCCGGTGCCGAGTTCATCATCGCGCCGAACCTGTCCTACGAGGTCGCGCGCATCGCGCTCCAAGCCGGCGTGCTGTACTGCCCGGGCGCGTACACGACCACGGAGATCCTGACCGCGCGCTCCGCGGGCGCCCATCTGATCAAGGTCTATCCCGTCGGAGTGGCGGGCGGCCCCGACTACATCCGCGTGATTCGCGATCCGTTGCCCGACGTGCCGATGCTGGCCGCCGGCGGAACGAATCTCGACAACGTCGGACCGTTCCTCGAGGCCGGCTGTGTCGCGATCGGGCTCGGCGCCGCGCTGTGCGATGCGAAGCTCGTCGCGGCGGGAAAGTTCGACCAGCTCACGAAGCGCGCGCGAGAGTTCGTGAAGAGGGTCGGTGCGACCGTCAAGACTGGGGCCTTGATCGGCGGGCTCGGGCTCGCGGGACTCGCGTCACCGGGCGCCGACCTGGCGCGCGCCGGGACCGAGGAGTTCTCCACGTTCGACGTCGAAGCCCAGGAGGAAGACGACGAGAGCCTGCTCGACCACATGCTGCTGCGGCTCCCGCGGTCGTGGCGCTCGGAATGGGAGCGCGCCCCGCAAGCGATCCGGACCTCGCAAGGCTGCCTGACGTCCGGCCAGTGGTTCATCGACACCGATCTCAAGCTGCGCGCCCCACTCGGCATGCGCGCGCGTATGGGACTCGATCTGCGCCAGTCCGAAAGCGACAATGCGTCCTACGACTTCCTCGACTTCTCATTTCAATTCCCGACTGGCTGGGGCACCCCCGGCTTCATGTTTCGCCCGCTGTTCGACAAGAGCCGGCAGGATCTGGCGCTGACCTGGGACTTCGGCGCCGACACGTCGGCGTTCCAGCTCCAGACCGCGTTCACGTTCGAGGACATGTTCAACAACCTGTGGGCGTTCCGGCAGACGCGCGTCGGCGAGCTGTCCGAGCCCTACGAGCGCCATCCCTACGAGCCGGGTTTGCGGTTCGTGCACCGTGGCCAGCGCGTCCGGGTCGAGCTTGGCGGGCGTTACCTGACCCCGTCGCGGAAGAGCGTCGCGCCTCTGCAGGCTGGCGGCGTCACGCGCCTCGAGACGTTGTGGGGAACGCTCGGGTTCATGGCGGTCGAGGCGCGCGCGTTCGGAATCGACTGGGAAGCGCGCGGCGTGAACCATCAGGCCGCGAGCAGCGACGTGCCCATCGATCGATCGAGCGGCGACGCTCGGAACTTCCGCCGCAAGTGGGCCGGCGAGGTGGCCGCGGGGCGCGAACTCGTCCCGCGCCTTACGGCCGAGCTACGCTGGCTCTATCAGGAGCGGGATCAAGGCGTCGGCGCTCCGCTCGGCCCGGGCGCGTTCGCGGCCGTGGACCGTCTGCTCCAGCTCGACGCGTCCTACGCGCTCAACCCGACGATCAGCGCCCGCGTGGGCGGCCTGTTCGACCGCATCACCGTCGCCCAAAGCGGGACCGCCCGGTTTCCGAGCTACGGCACGCGCAACGAGTCGCGCGCTTACTTCGGGCTCGCGATGCGCTTCGGCCGCGTCACGATCCAGGGCGTCGAGGGGGTCGAGATCGACCCCGAGCCCTACGAGGTCTGGCTCGTGCATGACAAGGGCTTCCTGCACCTGCAGACGACGTTCTAATCCCTCGGGCCGCAGCCTCGCTTGCCCCGACCCGCGTCGGCGGCTATGGTCCTCCGCGTCGCAGACTCCATCCGCTTCTCGAAACCCATTGGCCCGGCCGCGTCACGGGTCGGGACGTGCATCGGACAAGGAGGTCGTATGCGCAAGCCTCTCGTGATTTCGGTGGCAGCGCTGGTCGTGCTGCTCGCGTCCCAACCGCTCGGCGCCGAGCCGGTGGGATCGCATTTCGGGCTCACGCCGTTCGGCGGGTTCACGATCTTCGACGGCGACGGCTACGCGGGCAGCGGCTCACTGACCGACGACCTCTATGTCGGCGCCCGGTTGGGCTACCAGATGAACTCGTGGCTCGGCCTGGAGCTGGCGGGCGGGTTCACGCCCACCGCCCAGGACATTCCCGCCGGCGAGGACGTCGACTTCTATCACGGCTCGCTCAACGTGATGCTGACGCCGTGGTCGGGTCGCTACGGCGGCCCGTTCGTGTTCGTGGGAGGCGGCGCCAGCCAGCTCAAGCCTTCCGGCGGCGGCGACGCGCTCGATCAGGGCAACGTCGAGTTCGGCGGCGGCGTGCGGTTGTGGCTCACCGACGTGATCGGGCTCCGTCTCGAGGCGCGCAACCTCTCATGGCTCCCCAAGGACGACGTCACGAGTCCCCTGACGAGCACGATCGTGCTCGGCGGCGGCCTCACGTTCGCGCTCGGCGCCAGGCCGCGCGACACCGATGGCGACGGCGTGCCTGACCGTAAGGACCAGTGCCCGGATACGCCGAAGGGCGCCACCGTCAACACCGATGGTTGCCCGGCCGACAGCGACGGCGACGGCGTGTTCGACGGCATCGATCAATGCGCGAACACGCCGAAGGGGGCGACCGTGGATGTGCGCGGCTGCCCGAGCGATGCGGATCAGGACGGCGTCTACGACGGCGTCGATCAGTGCGCCGACACGCCGAAGGGCGCAACCGTGGACGCCCGCGGCTGCCCGGTGGACACCGACAAGGACGGCGTCTTCGACGGCGTCGATCAATGCGAGGGCACGCCGGCGGGCTGTCAGGTCGACGAGCGCGGCTGCCCGAAGGACGCCGACAACGACGGCGTCTGCGATGGCGTCGACAAATGTCCGGATACGGGGCCGGGGCTGCGCGTGGAGGCCGACGGTTGCCCGATTCAGGTCATCGATCGCGAGACCGAGCTGCTCGACACCGGCATGATCCGGCTCTCGGACGTCAACTTCGAGACCGCGAAGGCCGACATCATGCCGGAGAGCTTTGGCTCTCTGGACGGCGTCGGCGCCGTGCTCGGCAAGTGGCCGGAGCTGCGGATGGAGATCGGCGGCCACACCGACTCCCGGGGATCGAATGCTTACAACCAGCGTTTGAGCGAAGCGCGCGCGAAGTCGGTGCTCGCGTACCTGACGAACAAGTTCCCGAACCTCAAGGCCGACCAGTTCTCAGTGCGGGGCTACGGCGAGTCGCGGCCCCTGGTGCCGAACACGAACACGCTCAACATGTCGAAGAACCGGCGCGTGGAGTTCGTGGTGCAGAACAAGGACGTGTTGAAACGCGAGGTGGAGCGCCGGCGGTTGCTGCAGAAGGGCGACGCGCCGCGGCCGGCGCCGACAACTCCGCCGACCACGCCGGTGCAGCCCCCGCCGGCTGCGCCCGACACGACGCAGTCGACTCCGTCCGAGCCCGACACGACGAGGAACTAGCCGGCGTCCGGATCGAGCGACCCGCATCGGCAGGCGACCGAAGGCCCAGTGGCCTTCGGTCGTCGCGCTTGAGCGCACAGAGCCAGCGGATGAAATCGCCGCCGCCGCGACGACGGGAAGCCGTGATACGCTGCGTCCGCTGCGCGGGAGTCGCCCTCCACCGCCTCGCCCGAACTCGCAGAGCCAACACTCAACAGGACACGCCCATGACGCTCGCGACGCGCACCATTTCCGAAACCGACTTCCAGGAGCTGGTGGACGTTCGCCGCGACCTGCACGCACACCCCGAGCTGGCCTTTGAGGAGGTCCGTACGTCGGGCATCGTCGCGGAGCGCCTGCGGGCGCTCGGCCTCGACGTGCGCTCGGGCGTCGGCAAGACCGGGGTGCTGGCGACCGTTCGCAGCCAAACGCCCGGCAAGACGGTGCTGCTGCGCGCCGACATGGACGCGCTGCCGATCCACGAGGAGAACCAAGTCCCCTATCGCTCCCAGGCCGACGGCAAGATGCACGCGTGCGGACACGACTGCCACACCTCCATCCTGCTCGGCGTCGCCAAGGCGCTGGTGAAGGATGCGGATGATCTGCGCGGCGCGGTGCGGCTGTGCTTCCAGCCCGCCGAAGAGACGGGCGGCGGCGCGGAGGCGATGATCCGGGACGGTGCGATCGATCCGGCGCCCGACGCCGCCTTCGGGCTCCACGTCTGGCAGGATCTCGATCTCGGCGAGGTCGGCGTCACGTCCGGACCGTTCATGGCCGCGGTCGACGAGTTTACCGTGACCGTGACCGGCACCGGCGCCCACGCCGCGATGCCGCACTTCGGCGTCGATCCGATCGTCTGCCTCGCGCACGTCGTCACCGCGCTCCAGACCATCGCCAGCCGCACGACCGACCCGTTCAAAGAAGTGGTCGTGAGCGTGACCCAGCTCAAGGCCGGCACCGCCTTCAACATCATCCCCGAGACGGCATGGATGAACGGCACCGTGCGCGTGTTCGACGACGAGATCTGGCGCGACCTGCCGGGCCGCTTCGAGCGCATCGTTCGCGGCGTCGCCGACGCGCTGGGATGCCGTGTCGACGTGCGCTACGAGCGCTTCAATCGCCCGACCGTCAACGATCCGAAGATGGCCGAGATCGCCCGCGCCGCGGCCGCCGAAGTCGTGGGCGCCGATCACGTGCGCGACGACATCCGGACCATGGGCGGCGAGGATTTTTCCGCGTTCCTGCATCGCGTGCCTGGATGCTTCATCGCCGTCGGCTCGCGTAATGCATCGACCGGCCTGACCTACGGGCACCACCATCCGCGCTTCGACGTCGACGAGCAGTGCCTGACGATCGGGGCCGAGATTCTGCTGCGCACGGCGCGACGATTCCTGGACGCATGACGCGCGGTTCCGGGCGCCGTCTTGTGCTGCTCGGCGTGGGGCTGCTGGCCGCGACCGCGGCGCTCGCCGATTGGCTCCAGCCCGATCACTCGTATCGCGAGGCGCAGCTCATGATGCGGCTGGCGCTGCGCGATACCACGGGGCACGCCGATGATGCCTCCCGGCTCGACACCCTGGGCGTGTCGCTCCTCAGGCTCGGCCGATTCCAGGAGGCCGCGCCCGTGTTCCGGCGCGCGCTCGAGCTGCGCCCGGGCGACGACGGCGCCGAGGCGGGGCTCGGCAAGATCGCGTTGTTCGCCGGCCGCCTCTCCGAAGCCGAGAGTCTGCTGGCTGGAGCCGTCGACACCGATCCGGGCGCCGTCTACGACCTCTACGCCGCCCGATTACGGCGCGGCAACCTTCGCGGCGCGATGCCACTGTGCGAGGACGCGGGCGAAGCGGGCCGCGCCGAGCTGCTGCAAGCGATGCTGGAACGGATTCCCTACCAGGTGACCGCCGGCGCCGAGGAAGTGCACGTGCCCTGGAACTCCGGCTATCCGCTGCCGCTCGTGCGCGTCAAGCTCAACGGCCAGAGCGTGCTGATGGCGCTCGACACCGGCGCGCGCGACCTGCTGGTGGACGTTGCGGCGGCGCGGATCTGCAAGGTGCAGACGTTGGCCGGCCAGAGCCCGATCTTCTGGTCGGGGACGCGCCTCGCGGTGCGCAACGCCATGGTGCAGAAGCTCGAGATCGGCGGCATCACGATCGAGAACCTGCCGGCCGGCATCACCCCGCTCCGCAAGTGGAGCATCCTGATCCATCCGCGCGCCGAGAAAGTGGTCGGCGTCATCGGCCTCGGCTTCCTGCGCGCGTTCACGCCGACGCTGGACTATCAGAAGAACTCGCTCACGCTGCGGCGGGGTGGCGCGCGCTTCACGCCCGACGCGTCCGCGCGGCGCGTGCCGTTCGAAATCTGGGGCGAGAGCGAGCTGACGGTTTACGGCTCGCTCGCCGGTGGACGCCGCATGGCGATGATCGTGCAGAGCGGCGTGCCGGAGTGTGGCGTCGGCGCGCCGCCGGAAGTGTTCGAGGAGGTCGGCGTGCGCTCGGGGCTGGTGTCGCGGGCGATGAAGGGGGCGGGCAGCTGGCTACAGGGGCGCCCCTGGCTCGCCGTCAACGTGCCGACGGTGAGCGTGGGCCCGGTGGTCGAGATCAAGGTGCAGGGCTGGTCGGGCGCGCTCGACCCCGGCGAGCTCTGGCGCCACGGCGTGCGCCGCGACGCCTTGCTCTCGCACAACTTCTTCCGCGGCAAGCGCGTCACGCTCGACTGGAACGCGCAGGAACTGGTGTTCGAGTAGCTCACTCGCGCGGCACGCATGGAGCTTTTCCGCCGCACGCTGCTGGCCCTCGCCGCCACCGCGCTCGACGCGCTGTTGCTGGGCACGGCGCTCGGGGGGATCGCCCCGCTGCTCGCTCATTCGCGCGCCCTCGCGCTGCTTGCGGTGTGGGCCGCGGGAACGATCGCGCTCGTCTGGCTCAAGCCCGTGCGCAAGCAGGACACCGTGGCCGTCGAGCCCGACCCGGCGTTTGTGCTGCTCTCGCTCTTCCTGCTCCCGCTTCTGAGCGCGCCGCTTGCGGCGCTCGGCGAGCGCCTCGGTGTCTGGCCCTTGCCCGGCGGCCTGGGCCTCCGGTGGCTCGGGGTCGCGATGTCCGGGCTCGGGCTCGCGATCCGGGTCGCCGCCATGGTTCAGCTCGGCTCCCGCTTCTCGCCGCTGGTCGCGGTGCAACGCCAGCACGAGCTCGAGACGCAAGGGCTCTACGGCTGGGTACAGCATCCGGGTTATCTCGGCTCCTGGCTCGCCGCGCTCGGGGGAGCGCTCGCGTTCGACAGCGCGCTCGCGCTGCCGGTCGTTTTGGCCATGGCCTTCCTGCTCCGCCGCCGAACCGCCGGCGAGGAAGCCCTTCTGGAGCGGCATTTCGGCGACGCGTATCGGGCCTACCGCGCCCGCACCGGCCGATTCCTGCCCCGGCTCATCGCCCGCGCTGATTCACGACGCTAAACGCGACCCCACTGCCAAGCGCCTGCGGCGCTTGTGCACCGCGCGCGCCGTTGGCTATGCTGGCGCCGTGCGTCTTGCCTACCACATGATGTCTTCACCGGTTGGCCTGCTGTTCGTCGCCGGCTCCACACGCGGCTTGCGATATCTCGAATACATGGACCGCAAGAGCATCAAGCGCATGATCACCTCGCACGCCGAACACGTGCCGGAGGCCACGTGGGTTCCGTCGCTGCTCGAGGTCAAGGGCGTGGTCGATCAGCTCGAGTCGTATTTCAACGGCTTGCTGCACGAGTTCGAGATTCCGCTCGACCGCGACGGCTCGGACTTCCAGCTCAAGGTCTGGCGCGAGCTGCACAAGATTCCGTTCGGCCAGCGGCGCACCTATGGGGACGTCGCCAAGGCGATCGGCCAACCGAAAGCGTCGCGTGCCGTCGGGCTCGCCATCAACCAGAACCCGATCGCGATCGTGGTGCCCTGTCATCGCGTCGTCGGCGCCGACGGCAGCATGACCGGCTACGGCGGCGGCCTCAATCGCAAACGCTGGCTGCTCGAGCACGAAGCGCAGCATCTGCAGCTCGACCGCCGGCAAGCCGGCGTGATTCCCGTGGCCGACCCGGCGTCCCCGACCGTCGAACGCCGCGAGAAGCGGCAGATCCGCAGCGCGCTCACACCGAGTCGCCGCGCGCATCGCTAGCTCTCATCGGGGCAGGGTCGTCCCGACGCACATCGCTCGCAGGGCCGCACAAGCCGAGGAGGTCCTCGTGTCGAGGCAGGTGCCCCACCTGGTGTTCGTGTTCGCCGCTATGCTTCTCGCCGCCCCGATCGCAGGCGCCGGCCAGGTGCGGATCAACGCCTCCGGGATGAGCTTTACTCCTCCCACGGCGCCGCTCAATCTCGGCGACCATGCCGTGTGGGTCTGGACCTCGGGCTCCCACACCGTCGTCAGCGGCACGACCGGGACCACGGCAGGCGACGGGAGGTTCAACAGCGGCGGCGGGACGAACGGCGTCATTCAGGCGCGCTTCAGTTGGAAGACGAACCAGCTCGGCAGCCTCCCTTACTACTGCACGCCGCACTTCGCCGACGGCATGACGGGGACGTTGAGCGTCTCGGGCTCCGGCATCGCGGTCTCCGACTTTCGGGTCACCGAGGTGCAATTCAACGTCCCGGGTGGGCAGGACCTGATCGAGATCGCGAACGTCGGAGACGTGACCGGCAATTTCGGGCGCTACCGGCTGAGCGTGCAGGCCGGCTTCGCGGTCGAGATTCCGCTCAACGATCTTCCGGTCGTTGCCGGAAACCGGATCGTGATCCACGCCAACGCGAGCGGCACCACCACGGCGACCGACGTCTTCCTGCCGACCCTTCCGGATCTGCCGGCCAACGGCTCGGTCGCACTCTACGTTCCGAACACGCGCAACCCGGACCTCACCGACGAGACCCAGATCATCGATTTCGTGCAGTGGGGGGCGCCTGGGCAGGCGCACGAAACGACCGCCGCAGCGGCGCTGTTCTGGAATGTCGGGGACGCGATCACGGGCGTCGAGGATGGGCGCTCGATCGAGTTCTGCGGCGACCGCGGTGAGTACGGCGCGGCGTTTTGGAGCGAGGTCACGACGCCGAACCTCGGGACCAGCGGCAACTGCGCGACGCCGACCGTGCATCCCACGTGGGGGCGGCTGAAGAAGCTGTACCGGTAGGGAGCGGCGGCGCGACGTCCGATCGGCTGCGCGCGTGCGCGCTCAACCGGAGAAGTGGTCGAATCCGGCACCCGAGATCGGGCGCCGGTCACGGCCGGACACCTCCTCCACCACTCCGGGCGCATCCGTCAACCGTCCGATGAACGCGAGCGGGGCGCCGAGCTCGGCCGCGACCCTCGAGCACGACTCACGCTGCGCGGGATCCACGGCGAGCAGCAGCTCGTAGTCGTCGCTCGGCCCGTAACGCAGCGCCTCGAGCGCGGTCCCGAGCGCGTGCGCCGCCTGCTCGAGAACCGGGTCGGCCATGAACGCGCGGGCGTCGAGCTCGGCGCCCACACCGCTCGCTTCACACAGCTTCGCGAGGTCGCCGGCCAATCCGTCGGAGAGATCGATGGCCGCAATCACTCCTCCGCGCGCGGCCAGTGCGAGCGCCAAGCCGATCCGGGGGTAGGGTGCACGCCACGCGTCGATCAAAGCGCGCAGCTCCGAGTCGCGTGCGCGCTCGCCGAGCTTCCGGGCGACCTGCAGTGCCGCGCCCGCGCGTCCGGGATGACCGGTGACGGCGAGCAGATCGCCGGGACGGCCACCCGCGCGCGTCCATGCGCCGCCGCGCGCGACTTCGCCCAGCAGCGTGAGGCTGAACCACTCGAGGCCTTCGACCCCCGATAGATTCCCTCCGACGAGCGCTGCGCCCTCGGCTGCGAGCATCGCGCGCAATCCGCGTTGCAGCTCGAGCAGCTCGTCGAATTCCCGTTCGGCGCGCACGCCCATCGTCACCACCGCCCAGCAGGGACGCGCGGCCATCGCCGCCAGATCGCTCAGGTTCGCGGCCGCGAGACGCGCGCCGATCTCGGCCGGCGTCATCCATTCCGCGAGGTAGTGCCGACCCTCGACGAAAGCGTCCGTGGTGATCGCGAGATCGCAGTTGCGGTCGGATCTCAGGACCGCCGCGTCGTCCCCGGCGCCGACGATCACGCCAGCCGCCGGGCCGAAATCGGCGATCAGGCGGCGAATGGCTTCGACTTCGCCCAGATCACGCAGCGATGGCATGACGTCGATTGCGCGGAGCCCCGGGGAGGCCTGGGCGCGAATCCGCATTGGCGCGCGCTGCCGGTTCACTCGAAGTGAGAGCACTCGAGCTCATTGGCGGACCCTAGCACAGCCTCCCGCGACGGCCGGGCGGATCAGCGCAGCGCTTCGAGGCGTGCGAGCACGATTCGCGCCTGTCGGGCGATCGTGTCACCGGGAGCCGAACGGACGAGCTCGCGCAACCTCGCCATCGCTCCGGCCCGATCGCCGGTACGGTCGAGCAGGTACGCGAGCTGGAGCTGCAGCCGAGGCGACTCGGGGTAGGCGGCGACCGCTTCCTGCAGCATCTCGCGCGCGAGCTCGGGAGAGCCGTTGGCGATCACGACCCCGGCCAGGCGGCTCATCGTTTCGGGTCCGCGCCCGGCGTGAACGAGGTTTGCGCCCGCTCTTCGGACGAAAATCTCGTAGCGCTCGTGCTCACGCGTCCAGCGATCCGCGATCGCCACGGTATCCAGCTCGGGGTAGAGCGCCATCAGGGCGCGCCCATGATCGAGTACTTCGCGGACGATGTCGTAGGCGCCTCGCGTGGAGGGTCCCGCCCGCATCTCCTGGCCGCTTCCGGAGGTGAAGAACCGCGGGTTGAGGTTCGGGCTGTAGATCAGCACCGACGCCGGCCGCCCGCGCAGCGCTCCGGCGACATCCGTTGCCGTGCGACGTACCACTTCGCTCTTGCGCAAGAAGGGGTCCCGCAGGAAGTCGAACCCCGGCACGCGCTCCTGCATGCGCTGCTCGGTGAGTCGATCCGATTGCCAGACGTAACCGGCGAGCAACGCTCCGCCCAACAGCCACACCCAAGGCCGGCGCTTGAGCGCGGCCTCGAATGCGGCTCCGAGTCCGATCGCCAGCCCCGCGACCGGCGCATAGAGGTAGTACGCGTACGTGTGATGGAGCAGCGGCAGCACGGGTAACAGCACGAGCCCGAACCACGCCAGCCCGAATGCCGGCAGTCGTGTGCGGCGCGCCGAGAGCACGGCCACGGCGACGAGCGCGGCTGCGACCCAGAGCCCAACTCTCCACGCGTTCGTGTCGATGACGGTTTTCAGGTCGGGGAGCGAGCGGCGCAGATCTGCGCTCCAATCGAGATAGGTCATCAGGTTGTGGAACAGGTTGATTCCCAGACCGACGTCGTACGCGTCGCCGCGGGCGCCGCCCGAGCGCGCATGGCCGAGCGTCAGGACCACGAAGTAGGCGACTCCAAGAATCAGCAGCGGCGCGAATCGGCGCGCACGTGCGGTGAGCGACTCCGCACGGCCGGTCGCGACCAGGAGCGCCGCCGGCAGGAGCGCGACGTTCTCCTTGAGGAGCAACGCCGCCGCGAATATGGGCAGCGCCGCGGCCCGCGCCAGCGGATGGTCGCGCAGAACCAGGAGCATCGCGAGGATCGTGCCGGTCAGCGCGGCCAGCTCGCCGAGCCCAACCGCCTGAAACAGCGCCGGCAGATAGAGTCGCGATGCGCCGAACAGCCCGGCAGCGAGCGCCGCGCCCGGACGTCCGGCGCCCAGTGCGCGCGCGAGTGCGAACACCAACGCGGCGTTGAGCCCGTGACCGAGCCAGTTGAGCAGATGGTACGGTGCCGGGTCGGCGCCGAACCGGGCGAGCGCCGCGCCCATGTAGACGTCGTTCGAGAGCCAACGCCACACCGTGGCTGTGTGCGGCAGCAGGCCGCGCAGCCGCTCGAAGTGAATGAGATCGTCGGGCGAGAAATAAGCGCCGAGCGCGCGCCGGTGTGCCCAAAGCGCCACCGCCGCGCTCGCGAGCGTGAGCGCGACATCGGGCGCCCAGGGCGCGTGCCGGGGAACTTTCGCGCGGCCTACCGGCGTCAGAGCGGCTCGCGCACCGCGGTCGGTCCCAACCCTTGGAGCGCCTTCTTCGCGACCTCGGGGTTGGAGACGACGAGGATGCGCAGGTTGTCCACGCAAAAGTAAGACTTCAGCGCCCGCCGAGCGTCGGCCATCGTCACGGCGTTGATCTTGTCGGCGAACGTCGCCAGATAGTCGGGCTCGAGCCCGTAGAACTCCACGCTCAGGATCTGGGCCGCCAGTGCATCCGGAGCCTGCAGACCGAGCGGGAACTGGCCGGTGAGATAGCGCTTCGACTTGTCCAGCTCTTCGTCCGACGGACCCTGCTCCGCCAGCTTCCTGATCTCGCCAATCGCCGCATCGATCGTCTTTCGGATCGTCTCGTTCTTGGTGAACGTGTTGACGCCGAACGTGCCCGCGTTCCGGAACATCCCGAAGCGGCTCGAGATGCTGTAGGTCAGCCCCTGGTTGACGCGAATCTCGTTCACGAGCCGCGACGTGAATCCGGCGCCGAGGATCGTGTTGGCGACCGTGATCGGGTAGTAGTCGGGATGGTTGCGCGGGACGCCGATGCATGCGAGTCGGATCTGCGTCTGCGTGACCTCGGGCTTGTTGACGATCAGGATCTCCCGCCCCTTGGTCTGCGGCACCGGCTGGTACGCGTCGCCGCGCTTCTCGCCGGAAGCTTTCCAGCCGGCAAACGCCCGTTCGAGCTCGGCGATCACGCGCTTGGGATCCACGTCGCCGACCACCGCGAGCAGCGAGTGGTCCGGTCGCAGATGGCGGGAGTGGAACGCCACGACGTCGTCACGCGTGATCATGGTCACGCTCTTCTCCCAGCCGATCGCCGGATGGGCGAGCGGACTGTCTCCGAGCAGGAAGGGGCCGAGGGCGGTGTTCGCGACCGTCCCGGGATCGTCTTTCTGGCTCGCGATCGCGCCGAGCGTCTCGGCTCTTTTGCGCTCGAACTCCTCGGCCGGGAACGTGGGCGCGGCGATCACGTCGCGAAACAGCTCGAGCCCGGTGGCGAAGTCCTTCTTCAGGACCTCGCACGTCACGACCATCTGCTCGCTGCTCGAGAACGACTCCAGCGCGCCGCCGACGAACGCGATCTCTTCGGCGATCTGGCGCGCGTTGCGGCTCCCGGCGCCCTGCGTCAGCAGGTCCGCCGTCAGGTTGGCGAGGCCTTCCTTACCCTTGGGGTCGTCGACCGCGCCTGCGCGCGCGACCAGCCGAAAATCCACGAGCGGCAGTCGCTGCGTCGGCATCACGATCACGGTGAGCCCGTTCTCGAGCGTCGCGCGCGTCGTGGGCGGAAGCTGCAGCGTTCCGGCCGTCACGGGCCCGGCCACGGCGAGCGTCGCGAACACGGCGACCGCCGCTGCGACACGAGCGAGGCGACCTCTCTTCACGGTGCCGTTCAGCACGTCGCGCGCGCTCATGGCACCACCTGCGCCTTCTCGTCCGGGACCAGCACGGCCACCGTGCGCTGCATCGGGCCGAACACCTGCTTCGCTACGCGCCGGCAATCCTCCGCGCTCACGGCGCGGTAGCGTTGCAGGGTGCGGAACATCGCCTGATAGTCGCCGAACAGGTGCTCGTGGAAACCGAGCTGCTCGCCGACGCCGTTGTTGGTCTTCAGGGACTTCACGAATCCGGCCTCGAGCAGGTTCTTGGCCTTGGTCAGCTCGCGATCGCTCGGACCTTCGCGCGTGAACCGCTCGAGCACGTCGTTGAGCGCGGCCTCGCCTTCGGCCGCCGTCTTGCCGGGCTTCATTTCGACGTAGATCTCGAACAGCGCCGGATCGAGCCGGTAGCGGAAGAACGTGTCGACGGAGAGCGCGATCTGCTGCTCGTAAACCAGCGCCTGATGGAGCCGTGACGACTCGCCGTCCGAGAGCACCGACGCGATCACGTCCAGGGCGTAGATGTCTTCGCTCTTGACGTTCGGCGCCTTGTAGCCGGTCTGGAAGCTCACGGTCTCGGCGGGATAGTGCACCTGCACCCGCCGCTCGCCGCGCTGCTCGGGCTCCGAGTTCACGGGCGCGGCCGGCGCGGCCTGGGCCGGAATCGCGCCGAAGCTCTTCTCGATCTCGGCGAGCGCGGTCTTCGAATCGAAGTCGCCGGTGAGCACCAGGATGCAGTTGTTGGGCGCGTAGTAGGTGCGGAAGTAGTCGACACACTCATCACGCGTGATGCGATTGAGGTCTCCCATCCACCCGACCGTCGGCCAGTGATACGCCGATGCCTGGAACGCCGCGGCGTAGAGCGCCTCGTTCAGCATTCCCGGAATGCTGTTGTCGGTCCGCAGCCGCCGCTCCTCCTTCACGACCTCGATCTCGCTCTTCAGCATCTCGGGCAGCAGCGAGAGCGACGCCATGCGGTCGGAGTCGAGGCGAAACAGCACGTCGGTGCGCTCGGAGGCGATGTCTTCGTAATAGGCGGTCATGTCGAGATCGGTGAACGCGTTCGACGAGCCGCCGTTCGACTCGATGATGCGATCGTATTCCTTGGGCGGCACGTTCTTCGAGCCGTTGAACATCATGTGCTCGAAGAAATGCGAGATGCCGGTGATTCCCGGCGCTTCGTTGCGGGAGCCGACCTTGAACCACTGCCAGAACGTCACGGTCGGCACGCTGTGATCCTCGTGGAGCAGAAGCACGAGACCGTTCGAGAGCTTGTGGCGCGCCACCTTGAAGCCGGCGGGCGTGAGCACGGAGCCGGTCGCGGCGACGGCGGCTTTCGGACGCGGCTTGGACTTCGGGGCCGCCGAAACGCCGGCGGGAACGGCCAGCATGCTGAACGCCGCCGCGACCAGCGCGGCGCGGACGACCAGACCCATGGAGCCTCCTGCGCGAGGAAACGTGGACGGAAGGTTGGACGCGGCCAGTCTAGACTCGGCGTCGAGCGCCGGGCAAGACATGCGCGACGAGCGCGACGCGGAGGCGACCAGTGCGGCAGGTCGCCCAGCCTGCCCGCTTGCCGCCCGATGTCCGGCCGGCCGTAGAATGCCCGCGTGAAATCCCCCTCGTCGGAAGCGCTGGCCCGGCTTGCGCGCGAATGCGAGATCACGCCCTACAAGTCTTCGGGCCCGGGCGGGCAGAAGAAAAACAAGACTGAATCGAGCGTACGGGTCCGCCACGAGCCGACCGGCATCACCCGGATCGCGCGAGAGAGCCGCTCGCAGGCCGCGAACCGCCGCCTCGCGCTGGCGCGCGTGTGGGCAGAACTGCAGCGCCGGGCCCGCAAACCCAAGCCGCGGCTCGCGACGCGACCGACGCGCACCGCGGTCGAACGCCGGCTGGAGTCGAAGCGCCACGCGAGCGCGAAGAAGCGCGAGCGGCGGGATGGAGACGGATCGGAGTGAACGCAACGAGCCCCGGGCCGGTCCGGCTCCGGAGCTCGTCGGTGTGATCCCGAAGTCGAGGCACATCTCCGTGAAGCTCGTCTCGCCTTGCAGATTGGCCGCAATGAACCTCACGCGTTCGGACATCGAGTCGGTCCTGGCCCAGGGCATCGCGCGATCCTCCTTCGATCGTCGATGATGCCCGCCGCAAAAGGGAGCCAGAAGAACGTGCGAGAAAACTGTCACCGATGTATCCGGTTCGAGCTATTACCAATCTAGCCGGTCCGGACCCAGGAATTAACTTGACGCGTTTGCGGCGCCAAGCTTCAACGCCGCGCCACCTCTTTTTACAGCAACGCAACAGCGTGCGCAGGAGATCCCGCCACGCGATGGATCGGCTCGACTAAAGAGAAAAGTTGTGATCCGTCGATCGACGCCCGCTGCGCGGCCGTGAGAGCGCCGAAAGTTACCGTGATACAAGAGACGCAGTCGAAGACCCCCGCGGTTCGCCCCCGTGGAAGGTCAGCGTCATGGACGCCTACACGCTTTCCCATCTCAGCGATCAAACTCTGCTGCGCGATCTGGCGGCACTCGTCGCTCAGGAGCGCAAGACCACCGCCGCGCTGCTCGCCCATGTCGCCGAAGTCGAGGCCCGGCGCCTGTACCGGGGTAGGTTCGGAGGGTGTGTAAAAGGCTAATGGCGACGTAACCTTCCGGTTCGCGAAGAACCACGGGCCGAGTGCCCATCAAGGAAGGAGAGTCGCCGTGGAGGAGAAGACACCCGCTGCCCCCCAACCGTCAATGCCGACGTGGGACACGCTCGAGGAGTTCCTGCGCAGCCACATTCAGGCCACGATGCAGCGCGTGCTGGAGGAGGAGTTGACGGCGGTGCTGGGGCGCCGGAAGTGCGAACGGCGCGCCGGGGTCGATCCAGCTCCGGGGTATCGCAACGGCTACGGCAAGCCGCGCAAACTGACGCTGGCGTGCGGCACGATCCAACTGCGCCGACCGCGTGCGCGCGACATGGAAGAGCGGTTCGAGAGCCGGGTGCTGCCGCTGTTCGCCACGCGTGGCCGACAGATCGACGCGCTGCTTCCGGAGCTCTACATGCATGGGTTGGCCAAGGGCGACTTCGGCCTGGCACTGCGTGGGTTGTTGGGTGACGGTGCGGCATTGTCGCCCTGCGTGATCGAGCGGTTACGGACCAACTGGCAGCACGACTACGAGGCGTGGTGCACGCGGGACCTGAGTGACCGTGAGCTCGTCTACCTCTGGGCGGACGGCGTGTACGTGAAAGCAGGGCTGGAGCGCGAGAAGGCGGCGCTGCTGGTGGTGATCGGCGCGATGGCGGATGGGACCAAGGAGGTGCTGGCGGTGAGGCCGGGGTATCGCGAGAGCACCGAGTCGTGGAAAACGCTGTTCGCGGACCTGCAGGCGCGTGGGCTGGAAGCGCCGAAGCTGGTGGTCGCCGATGGCGCAGCGGGAGCATGGGCCGCGGCCGGCGCGGTGTGGCCGCAGGCCCGCGAACAGCGCTGCTGGAACCACAAGCTCATGAACGTGATCGACCAGCTGCCGCCCAAGCTGCGCGGGGCGGCGCGTGAGCAGTTGTGCAGGATCCCGTATGCCGCCACGCGAGCTGCGGCCGAGAAGTTGCGAGAACGGTTCGCCAAGGCATACCGCCGCACTCATCCGCGGGCGGTGGAGATCCTGGAGAAAGACTGGGAGCGGATGGTCGCGTTCTACGACTTCCCCAGGGAACACTGGAAGCACCTGCGTACGACCAACGTGATCGAAAGCCCGTTCGCTGCGGTGCGGCTGCGCACCGATGCCGCCAAGCGGTTCAAGAAGACGGAGAACGCAACGGCGATGATCTGGCGGCTGCTGCTCGTCGCGGAGCGGCGCTTCCGGAAGCTCCATGCAGCGCACCTGGCCGTCGAAGTCTATCGCGGAGTCGCCTACGAAGACGGAGTGAAGGTCAAGAAGACAAATCAGAAGGTCGCCGCCTGAGGTCGTTTACACACCTTTTGACTTAACCCCGGTACAGACGCCGGACGTCGACTTCGGCGATATGGGCGAGCAGCGCTGCCGTGGTGGCGCGATCGCGCGCGACGAGTGCCGCCAGATCGCGTAGCAACGTTTGATCGCTGAGATGAGAGAGCGTGTAGGCGAACATGATGCTGACCTTCCACGGGGGCGAACCGCGGGGATCATCGACTGCGTCTCTTGTACCACGGCAGTTTTCGGCGCTCTCACAGTCGCGCAGCGGGCGTCGCTAGAGGAATCACGACTTTTCTCTTGCGCAGAGCCGATCCATCACGTGGTGAGTCTCCCGCAGCGCGCTGTTGCGTTGCTGGAGGAGCTGTGACGAGGCGTCGAGTAATTGGTCCTGCAAGTCGTCAAGGGAATTCTTCTCTTCTCTTTTCGATCCGCGTCAACTCTTCGGCGAGCCATTGCAGGCGAGTCGGCGAACCGGGAGACGGCCTCCCACTCTGGCCGAGTGACCGCAGCGTCACTTGAAGAGACGGGGCAGATCGACATCATCACAAACCGAGCGGCGGGCCTGCGTAGCCCGTCAGCTCGACGAACCCGGAGCCGCGCACGGCGCCGCGCGCGTCTCGCCCGGCGATGCGCACGCGACCCTCCCAGTACACGATCCCCGCGCCCCCGCCGGTCACCAGCTCCTGGTCCGCCATCGTCGGCTCCAGCGTCAGCACCAAGCCCAGGGACGGCACGCGCACCTCCCAGCCGGCCGGATAGACGGCGCCCGAATGCGGGCTCGTCCAGCGGTCGGTGGCGCGAACATCGAACGCCTCGCGCGCAAGATGCCGCGCGGCGCCATCGCGCTCGATCCAGGTGCCGCTCGACGCCGGCTCCACTCCCCCGTCGCGAAGCCTCAGGCGGTAGAGCATCAGCTCGCGACCATCGTCGAGCTGCAGGCTGAACCAGTCCCAGCCGACCTGCGTCGGGGACATCGCGTCCGACGAGAACTCGTGGTCCATCCACGACGTTCCGCGCACCGGGATCGCGCCCTCGCGCAGAACCAGCGTCCCGCGCGTTTCGAGACGCGTCAGCGAATAGTAGTGCGACGCGTGCCCGAGGCCTGCGCTCTTGCGGCTGATGCCCGAGTCGCCGTGCACGACCTCCGGCTTGAGCGGCACGAGCTCCAGGTCGAGCTCGAGCTCGGGAACCCGCGCCCGCAACCGGTGCGTGCGCCCGTCCGCCGCCAGCTCGGCGGACCAGTCGTGAATCCACACGCGGTAACGGGACGAATCGGCGCCGGCCATGCCCAGCGCGGGCCGGCTCGCCGTCTCGTGATGCCGGAAGCGCCGGCGCTGTTCGTCTCCGAGCGCGATATGCGCGAACAGCACCGTGTGCGGCGCCCACGCCGAGGGGCTCACGCGGCGTCCCGGATTCACACCGACGCGGAAGAACGTCAGCTCGTAGCCGAAGCGGCGGCCCCGCCCTTCCAGGCGCCCGGTGTAGTACCACCACTCGGTGCGGAACGCGGGATGCGACGCGTGATCACGCGGGAACTCGAACCGGTAGGACGGCACGGCCATTCGGTATCCGTCCGGCGTGCGCGGCGCGGCGGCGATCACCAGCGCCGCGAGCGTAAGCCAGGCCACCCGTCTCATTCGACGCGCATCGCCTCGGCCGGCTCGCGCCCGGCCGCCAGGCGCGCGGGCCACAGTCCCGCGATCAGGGCCGCGCCGAACGCGAGCGCAACCGCCTGGAACACGACGCCGGGCTCGATCACGAGGCGAATCGTCCAGCCGAAGAACTGGCGATTGATCACGTGCGCGAGCAGCACGGCGAGCGCCAGGCCGCACGCGCCCCCGAGCACGCCGCCCAGCAGGCCGATCAGGCCGCTCTCGACCAGCACCATGCGGTGGATCTGCCGGCGCAAGGCGCCGGTCGCGCGCAGCACACCGATCTCGGCGCCGCGCTGGAGAATCAGGGCCGTGAGCGTGCTCACCACGCCGAGCATCGCGACCAGCACCGCGATCGCCTGAAGCGCGTACGTGATTTGAAACGTCTGATCGAACACCGTGAGCACGCGTTCGCGCAGCGCCCGGTTCGGCGTCACGCGCAGCAGCAGCTCGGTGCCGGCCGCGGCGACGATCCGGCGTCGCACCTGGTCCGCGTCCGCTCCCGGCGCGAGATAGAGCGCCAGGCTCTCGGTCCGGCGGTCGTTCCACAGCTCCGCGAACCGCGACCGATCCAGCACCACCGCACCGGCATCGGTGCTGTAGTCGTAGAACACGCCGGCGACCGGAACGCGGGCGAGGCCGCTCGGGGTCGCGAGCGCGATCGTGTCGCCGGCCGCGACCCGATGATGGTGAGCGAAGCTCTCGGTGACGATGGCCGCGTCCTGCGCGAGTGCTTGGCCGAGCACGTCCGGGTTCTCGCCCGAAACGAACGTCAGCCGGCCGTGGCGGCGCTGAACGGCGAAGTCGATCCCGGCCACGAACGTCGGCCGGCCATCGTGGCGGATCCGGACGCCACGGTAGCTGTCGACCGCGAGGACGCCGGGAACCTGCCGGACCGCCGTGACGAACGGCTCCGGAAGACTCGCGACGCCACCCGACACCCGCATGCCGACCGGTTCGACGTAGAGGTCTCCGCGCACGCTCTGCGTGATCCAGGTGTCCACGGTGCTGCGGAAGCTGCGCACCATCACCGTCAGGCCGACCAGCATGCCGACCGCGACCATGAGTGCCGCGACGACCACGCTGGTGCGCGCGAGCGCCTCGCGGAGGTAGCGCGCTCCGAGCCAGCCCTCGACGCCGACGACGCGCGCGAGCACCGGCGCCGCCAGCGCCTCGCCGGCGCGCGCGAAGCCGGGCGCCAGCAGCGAGAATCCCGCGAGCAGCAGGAACGCGGCCGCGAAGCCGCCGAGCGGCCGGCGCTCGGCCACCGTCCACAGCGCCGTGAGCGCCGCGGCGCACAGGAGCACCAGACCTGCCGCGGTCCACCGGGCCAGCCGCAGCCGGCCGACTTCGATCCAGGCACCCTGGCGCATCACCTCGGCCGGTGGGGTGCGCGCCGCCTCCCAGGCCGGCGCGGCGGCGGCGAGCGCCGCGACCACGACGCCGAGACCGCCCGCGATGACGTAGGTCGCGACGTCGAGTCGCAGCGTCGCCGCGTGAGCGATCTGATAGAGGTCGGTCAGCGTGCGGGAGACGGCCAGCAGCGTCGCCCGCGCCCACAACGTGCCGAGCGCGAGGCCGAGCGCGGTGCCGGCGGCGCCGAGCACCACACCTTCGCCGAGGATCAACCCCGTCAGGCGAGCGCGGGAAAGCCCGATCGCACGCAGAATGCCGAGCTCGCGCCGGCGGCGGACCACCGATATCGAAACGGCGTTGAAGATCAGGTAGCTCGCCACGAACAAGGCGATGAACGACAGCGCGGTCAGATTGAGGTCGAACGCTCGCACCAGGTTCTCGACCTGACGCGTACGCCCGGCCGGCGTGTCGACCTCCACGCCGGGCGGCGCGAGCGACGCGATCCGCGCTCGCAGCGCATCGCGGGCCGCCGGGTCCGCGATCACGTCGATGCGATCCAGACGTCCGACCCGTCCGAACACTTCCTGCGCCGTCGCGATGTCCACCATCACGACGTTGCCCGCGAACGCGTGCTGCAGCTCGTCGGTCTCGAGGATGCCCCGGACCGTGAACGCGACCGGCCGGCCGGAGGCGAGCAGCGTCAGCGAGTCGCCGACCGCGAGGCGATACCGCGCCGCGAGCGTGCGCGTCACGACCACCGCGCGCGGATCGCGCAGGAACTCCGAGAGCCGGAGCGCCATGCGGTGGTCGCGGTCGATGACGCGCGCCAGCGGCGCTTCGTTGAACACGTCGACCCCGATCACCCACAGGGTCTCGTCGTAAGGCGAGGGCTCGCCCGACACGCGCGCACGATCCGGCACCGGCGCCCCGGGACGCGCGAGCGCGACGCACTCGACGATCGGGGCCGCGGCGCGGACCCCCGGCAGCGATCGCACGATCGGATAGAGGCGTTCGTCGAAACCCTCGGTCCCGGCCGAGACCTGGAGGTTGGCGCGACCCGCCACCGCGTCCACGGTGTCCGAGAACGAAGCGAGCGCCGAATGGCTCGCGAGCCGAATGCTGACGAACACCGAGACGCCGAGCGCGACGCCGGCAACCGTGAGCAGCGTGCGCGGCCATTCGTCCCGCAGGTGCCGGAGGCTGACCCAGCGCCAAACCGCGTTCATGCGGCTCCCGATCGGTCGGCGACCACGCGGCCGTCGCGCAGCTCGACGACGCGATCGGCCCGATCCGCCGCCTCGCGGCTGTGCGTGACCAGCAGCACCGTCGCCTCGTGACGCTGCGCGAGCCCCCGCAGCAGCGCCAGCACTTGATCGGCCGCGCGCGAATCGAGGTTGCCGGTCGGCTCGTCGGCCATCACCAGCGCCGGCCCGAAGACCAGCGCCCGCGCGATCGCGGCCCGCTGCATCTCGCCGCCGGAGAGCGTGTGGGGCCGGGCGTCGCGCCGCTCGAGCAGCTCCACCTCGGCGAGCAGCGGCTCCGCCCGGGCGCGCGCGCGGGCTTCGGACTCTCCCGCCAACAACGCGGGCAGCGCCACGTTCTCCGCCACCGTGAGCGTCGGCAGCAGATTGAAGAACTGGTAGATCATGCCGATCCGTTCGCGCCGGAGCCGCGTGCGGCGGTCGTCCGAGAGCCGGCCGAGCTCGACGCCGTCCAGCCAGATCTCCCCCGCGCTCGGCGGCTCGAGACCGGCAACCAGGTGGAGCAGCGTGCTCTTGCCCGAGCCGCTGCGACCGACGAGCGCGAGGAACTGCCCGCGCGGCACCTCGAGCGAGAGCCGGTCCACCGCCCGCACCGGCGTTCCTCCGGTGCGGAACTCCTTGACTACCTCGACGAGGCGCAACGCGACGTCGCCGGGTGGCGCGGCGTTCTCCACACCCGCGGCCGCGCCGGTCATGCGCGTGACGGCCGAGCGAGCACGTGCCGCAGGGCGCCTTCCAGCTCCGGATCGGCGAACCGGAACCCCGCGTCCATCAGCCGCCGCGGCTCGACCCGACCGCTCGAGAGCAGGGTTTCGTCCGCCATTTCGCGCCCGAGCAGGAGACGGAGCGCCGCCGCGGGAACGGTCAGGAACGCGGGCCGGCCGAGCACGCGCCCGAGCACGCGCGCGAACTCGCGATTGCGGACGCAACCGGGAGCCACCGCGTTGACCACCCCCGAGAGCGTCGCTTGGTTCAGCGTCGCGTCGATCACCGCGATCAAGTCCGGTCGCGAGATCCAGTTCCACCACTGCCGACCCGAGCCGAACGGCCCGCCGATGCCGAGCCGGAACGGCGGCAGCAGCTTGGCGAGCGCGCCGCCTTGCGGGGCGAGAACCATTCCGAACCGCAGCCACACGACGCGTACGCCGGCACGGACGATCGGGGCCGCGGCCGACTCCCATTCCTGGACGAGGTCCGGGAGGAATCCGGAGCCCGGGGCGCTCGTTTCCGTCAGTTGCTCTTCGCCGCGATCCCCGTAGAGGCCGACCGCCGACGCCGAGATCCAGACCCGGGGCAAGGGATCGAGCGACGCGACCGCGGCGGCGAGCCGGCGCGTGCCCTCGATGCGGCTCGAGCGCAGCAGGGCCTTTTGGCGCGGAGTCCAGCGGCCCGCGGCGAGATTCGCGCCGGCGAGATGAACCACCGCGTCCAGCTCGAGTCCGGAGAGATCGACCGGACCGCTCTCGGGACGCCACTCGCGCTCGGCGGCGTCTCGCGGCGCGCGCCGCACCAGCCGCGTGACCGGGCGGCCGGCGGCTTCGAGGTGCGCGATCAGCGCCGTGCCCACGAGCCCGTGACTCCCGCTCACGAGCACGCGCGACCGCGTCATGCGACGATCAGCTCGCCTTCTTCTCCATCGAGGTCATGAACGCGCGCAGCAAGTCGATCGGCACCGGGAAGATGGTGGTCGAGTTGTTCTCGGTCGCGATCTCGGCGAGCGTCTGCAGGTAGCGCAACTGCAACGCGGCCGGCTCGCGAGAGATGATCGCCGCCGCCTCGGCCAGCCGCGCGGCCGCCTGATACTCGCCCTCGGCGTTGATGACCTTGGCCCGCCGCTCGCGCTCCGCCTCGGCCTGCCGCGCGATGGCGCGCTGCATCTCCTGCGGCAGGTCCACGTGCTTGACCTCGACCGACGACACCTTGACGCCCCACGGATCGGTCTGGCGGTCGATCACCTGTTGCAGCGACTGGTTCAGCTTCTCGCGCTCGGACAGGAGCTCGTCCAGCTCGGCCTGACCCAGGATCGAGCGCAGCGTGGTCTGGGCGATCTGCGAGGTCGCGTACAGGTAGTTCTCGACCTGGACCACGGCCATCTGGGAGTTGACGACGCGAAAGAAGATCACCGCGTTCACCTTCACCGTCACATTGTCGCGCGTGATGATGTCCTGCGGCGGAACGTCCATGGTCACGGTGCGCAAGCCGACCTTGACCGCGCGATCGACGATCGGAATCAGCAGCACGAGTCCCGGGCCGCGCTCGCCGACCAGCCGGCCGAGGCGGAACACGACCAGGCGCTCGTACTCGCGCACGACGCGGACCGCGTTGGCGATCACGACGACGCCGAGGAACAGCACGAAGAACACCAGCGAGCCGAAGAAACCGATCATGACTGCGCCTCCTTGGCGAACGGGCGGACGCGCAAGCGAAGCCCGTCCACACCGATGATTTCCACGTCTTCACCAATCTCCAGAGGCCGGGACGATACCGCGTTCCAGTATTCGTCGCCCACCCGCACGCGACCATCGGGCGCGAGACGCTCGATGCTCACACCGCGCCGGCCGATCATGCCTTCCGCTCCGGTCGTGACCCGGCGGCGTTGCGCGCGCAGCCCGGCGCCGACGACGAACAGGAAGAAGGCGGTGGTCACGAGCGTGGCGGCGGCGATCACGCCCAACGAGAGCCGCGGCCCCGATCCGCCGCCGTGGAACAGGATCAACGAGCCCAGCACCATCGACAGCACGCCGCCCGCAGCTAGAATGCCGTGGCTCACGACTTTGATCTCCGCGATGAAGAACACGATCGCCAGCACGATCAACGCGACCCCCGCATAGTTGACCGGCAGCACCGAGAGGGCGAGGAACGCGAGGATCAGACAGATGCCTCCGACCACGCCCGGCAGCAATGCGCCGGGATTCTGCAGCTCGAACATCAGACCATAGAACCCGAGCATCATGAGGATGTAGGCAACGTTGGGGTCGGCGATCAGCGCCAGCAGCCGCTGCCGGAAGCCGGGCTCGATGCGGTCGGCGGGGAGACCGCGCACTGCGAGCGTGCGGGTCTTCTGGCCGCGCGTCCACGTCCGCCCGTCGGCCTTGGCGAGCAGCTCGTTCAGCGTCGCGGCGACGAAGTCCACGACCTCGAGCTCGACCGCTTCGGTCTCGCTGACCGCGACCGCGCGCCGCACCGCGTCCTCCGCCCACACGGCGTTGCGGCCTCGCTGCGCGGCCACGGTGCGTGCGAACGCCGCGGCGTCGTTGGTCGCCTTGCGGGCAAGCGTGGAATCGATCGGACCCTGCAGGTTGACCGGCGTGGCGGCGCCGATGTTCGTGCCCGGCGACATCGCCGCGACGTCGCCGGCCATCGTGACGAGCACGCCGGCGGAGGCCGCGCGCGCGCCGCTCGGAGTCACCCAGGTGAGAATCGGGACCTCCGAGGCGAACAGGCGCTTGATCATCTGGCGCATGCTCGACTCGAGCCCACCCGGCGTGTCGATCTCGACGACCAGCGCGGCGTAGCCCTCGCGCTCGGCCCGGTCCACGGCGTTGTCCAGCGCCTCCGCGGTTACGGGCGAGACCGGCCCCTCGAGCGGCACGATCAGCACCCGGTCGCCGGTCTCGGGCGGCGCCGAGCGAGCGACACGATCTCCCAAGACCGCAATGCAGGTCGCCATTGCACAGACGATCGCGACCGTTTTCCTCGAGGTCACGGGACCTCCTCGCCGATCGCGTGCGCCGCTTTGGCGTCGCGAGCTGCGGCGCCACGGCGTCGCGCCGCCAGGCGCCACGCTTCGAGATACTTGAGGCCGCTACCGGTATTGAAGATCACGACGCGCTCCTGCCCGCTCACTTCGCCGCTGCCCCGGAGCTGTCGCAGCGCCGCCAGGGTCGCGCCGCTCTCGGGACACGCGAAGCATCCCTCCTGCTCGGCAAGATCCCCCATGCCGTCCAGCATCTCTTCCTCGCTCACGGCCACCGCCGTGCCGGCGCTCTCGCGCAGCGCGCGCAGGATCAGCGCGCCGGCAAACGGCGCGGGGACGCGCAACCCGCTCGCGACCGTGCGCGCATCTTCCCACGGCCGGACGCTCTCGGCGCCATCCCGGTGCGCGCGCACCACCGGAGCGCACCCGCTCACTTGGACCGCGATCAGGCGCGGCATCGGATCGTGGGTCCACCCGAGCGTTCGCAGCTCCAAAAACGCGCGCCACATTCCGACCAGCCCGGTGCCACCGCCGGTAGGATAGAAGATGACTTCCGGCAGCCGCCACCCCGATTGCTCGGCGATCTCGTAGCCCAGCGTCTTTTTGCCTTCGACGCGGAACGGCTCCCGGAACGTCGCCACGTTCCACCATTCCGGAGCGGGCGCCCATTCGCCGAGCGCACGGCCGGCCTCGGCGATCGTGCCCGGCACCCGGCGCACCTCGGCACCCAACGCACGCTGCTCGAGCACGAACACGTCTGGCGTGTCTTCGGGCACCGTGATCCTGCAGCGCAAGCCCGCGGAGGCGGCGTAGGCGGCGGCGGCGCTGCCCGCGTTGCCTGCCGAAGGCAGCGCGATCGCCCGCTGACCGAAGGCAACCGCCCCATTGACGCCGAGCACCAGCCCGCGCGCCTTGAACGATTGCGTCGGATTGCCGGATTCGTCCTTGAGCCACAGCTCGCGCATGCCGAGCTCCGCGGCGAGACGCGGCATCGGCAGCAGCGGCGTACCTCCCTCCCCGAGCCGGACTGCGGGAAACTCGGCCGCGAACGGCAGCACGGCGCGGTAGCGCCACAAGTCGGAGCCGGAACGGCCGAGCTGATCGCGCGCCGACTGATGCGCGATGCGGGCGAGATCGTAGCGCGCGAGCAGCGGACCGCCACAAGTCTCACACACCGAGCGTGGAGCGCTCAGGTCGTGCTCGGCGCCGCACGCGGAACAGTGAAGCGATTCGAGGTGTGGGTTGAACGCTGCCGCGAGCGGAGTCACGGCGGCAGCATACCCGAGCCGGCCCCGGGCCGCGGCCAGACCGTCTCTCTCGAACCTGGCGAGGGAGTCCGTGCCGTGACTCGACCCGGGGTGTTCCGAATCACCGCATGACGACGATCCGGCGCACGGCGACGCTCACCCCATCGAGCCTAGCCAACGGGGATGGTGCCGGATAGCTGCAATTCGGGCGGACGCCGGCGCCTTCGATGGGCCCGGTTGCCAGAATCGGTGTCGTCGGGGAGCCGAAGCCGGACGGCTAGACCTATCTCGCGCCGCGCAGCGCTTCGAGTAGGCGCTCCTGCACCAACTCCTCGCGGAGCTTCAAAAACGACGCGAACCGCAGCCCCGACACCGCGCCGCTGCGGGTCGCCTCCTGCAGCGCGCAGCCGGGTTCGCGATCGTGCCGGCAATCTCCGAACCGGCAGCGGCCGAGGAACGGCCGGAACTCGGGGTAGGCCTGCTCGAGATCGTCGGGACCGATCCCCCACAGACCGAAGGCGCGCAGGCCGGGCGTGTCGATCAGCTCGAGACCCGGCTCGGGTCGCAGCAGCCACGCTGCAGTGGTCGTGTGGCGGCCCTTGCCGGTCTTCAGATTGACGCGCCCCGCCAGCAGATCGAGACCCGGCACCATCGCGTTGAGCAGCGAGCTCTTGCCGACTCCCGAATGACCGACGAACAGGGTGCGGTGGCCCCGGCACGTGTTCAGCAGGCTCTCCACGCCTTCGCCGGTCTTGGCACTGACACTGGTTCCTTCATACCCTGCGCGGGCGTAGTCGTCGAGCAACCCGCGCGCGTCGGCGTCCGCGCCCAGGTCGGCCTTGTTGAGCGCGAGGCGTGCGGGGATGCCCGCATGCTCCGCCTGACACAGCACGCGGTCGGCGAAGCCGGGTTTGAACTCGGGCTCGACGAGCGCCGCCACCAGCACGACCTGGTCCAGGTTCGCGGCCACGACCTGCTCGATCGGCGCGCGGCCCGCGTCGCGGCGCGAGAACGCGTTGCGGCGCGACTCCACGTCCTGCACGACCGCACGGCCGGACTCGAGTGCGAAGCGAATGCGGTCGCCCACCACCGCAGCGTTGCCGAGCGCCTTGCGCCGGCCACGGATGCGGCCCGGCACCGTCGCCTCGAGCAGCCGGTCGTCGTCCAGCAGCAGCCAGCAGCCGCCGAAGTCCACGCGCGCCACGAGCGCCGGCTGTGACGGTCCGCGCGTCCGCTCGGCGGACGATCCGCGCTCGCTCAGGTGCCGGGACCTTCGAGCGGCAGCGTCATTGTGAAGCGCGCTCCAAGCCCGGACGGGCTCTCGGCGCCGATCGTGCCGCCGTGGTTCATGACGATCCGGTAGGACGTCGAGAGACCGAACCCGTGACCTTCGGGCTTGGTCGTGAAGCTCGGCTCGAAGATCTTGAGCAGGTCCTTGGCGGGAATGCCCGGCCCGGTGTCGGTGACGACCAGGCGCACGCGTCGTGCGCGATCGTCGAACTCGCTGTGGACCGCGATCCGCTTCCGGCCGTTGGCGTTCTCGCCCATCGCGTCAGCGGCGTTGATGAAGAGATTGAGCAGCACCTGCTGGAGCTGAGCGGGATCGGCGCGCAATCCCGGGATCGTGCCCGCCAGCTTGAGGTCCCACTCCACGGTGTCGAACTTGTTCTGAGAGCGCACGAACTCCACCGAGCGCTGCACCAGCGCGTTGACGTCGAGACGCTCGATCTTCAGCTCCGGCCGGTAGGAGTCCATGAGCCCGCGCGACAGCGTCTCCACGCGGCGGGACTGCTCGAGGATGATCTGCGCCTGGCGCTGGGTGTTCGCGAACTCCCCGCGCTCGCTGTCCTTGAGCAACATCTGGGCGCGCCCGCTGATCGCGACCAGCTGGTTGCGCAGCTCGTGGCCGATCTCCGCCGCCATCTCGCCCATGGCGGCCATGCGCTCCCGATGGATCATCGTGTCTTGCGCGCGGCGCAGCTCCATGTAGCGCTTCTGGCTCTCGTAGATCATGTAGAGCGGCGCGTAGAACAGCGTCAAGCCGGTATAACCGACGGCGCCGAACGAGATCACGAGCAGCGGGCACAGGAAGAACAGGGCGACGTCCGAGAGCATCCGGTCGGCGTAGAACCAATCCTGCCGCAGCACCTTGAGGTAGGAACGCTCGCTCGACCACGCGACGGCGATGCCGACCAGCGCCCGATTGACGAGCAGGTAGCACACGAACAGCACCAGCATCTCGAGAATGATCAGCGCGGCGCCGGTCTCGCCGAGCGTAAGGCGGCCGCGCACGCCGAGCCCCTCGTGCGAGCCGCCGAGCAGGCTCCACACCGCACCGACCGACCACATCGTGATCACGCTCTGTGACGCGTTGAATGCTGCGCGCTCGGGCGGCTTGCGCTGGATGAACACGTTTGCGAACAGGGTGCTGAGTGCGGCGATGGCCATCGCCGGTCCGCGTCCCCACAGCATCAACGTCGCCAGGTTGGCGGACGACGCCATGCTGACCGTCGACTCGCCCGAGAGCGTCGAGAGCCACAGCAGCTCGGACAGTAAGCAGATCACCGTCCAGCCGACGTAATGGCCCCAGTGGCTCTCGAGGCGGTCGGGGAGATTGGTGGCCACGAGCCCCAGCGCCACCACGCACACGAAGGTGACGAACACCTTGAGGCGCGGACTCATGCGGCCACCCACGTGACCGGCGCGACACCGAGGCCCGGCCGGTCCGAGAGCGTGATCCGGCCGCGCTCGCCAGGAGCGCCCTCGAACGGATCGTGCGCGAGCAGCCAATGGCCGTCGAGATCGAGATGGTCGACCAGCGGCGCGAGCTGGGCCGCGGCGGAGAGCGCGAGACTCGACTCGACCATCGAGCCGATCATCACCTGGAGACCGTGCGCGCGGGCGGCGTGGATCATGCGCTGCATCGGCCGCAGCCCTCCGCATTTCATCAGCTTCAGGTTCACTCCATCGACGCGGCCCGCCAGGTTGCCAATGTCGTGCAGGTCGTGCGCGCTCTCGTCGGCGAACACCGGAATCCCCGAGCGCTCTCGCACCCAGCGCAACCCGTCGAGGTCGCCGCGCGGCACCGGCTGCTCGACCAGCTCGATGTCGAGCGGCTCGATCGCGCGCAACACGCGCACCGCGTCGGCTGCGTTCCACGCGGTGTTGGCGTCGACGCGCAGGCGGCCCGAATAGCGGGCGCGGATGCGCCGCAGATTGTCGACGTCGCCCGGCGCGCCGAGCTTGACTTTGAGGATCGGAAAATCGATCACACTCTCGAGCTTGCGCTCCATCTCATCGGGCGACGCCAGACCGAGTGTCACGCACGAGAGCGGCACGCGCGCCGGATCGAGCCCGAGCAGGCGCCATACCGGCTGCCCGAGGTGCTTGCCGATCCAGTCCATCAGCGCGCTCTCGAGCCCCGCGTGCGCCGCGCGCTGACCCACGAGCACGCCCGACAAGCGCCGCTCGATCGCATCGAGCGCGAACGGATCGTCGCCGATCTCGGGCGCCCACGCCGCGAGTGCGGCTTCGACCAAGCGCGCGTTCTCTCCATAGTAGTGTGAAGGCGCGGCTTCGCCGAGCCCGATCAAACCGTCGTGCTCGATCCGCACCAGGGTGTTCTCGTGCGCGCGCCGTTTCCCGGTCACCGAGATCCGGAACTCGAACGCCGTCGTCAGCTCGAGCGGCTCATGCGTGAGTCGCACGACGCCTCCGAAGCTCCAGGAGCCGCACCAGCGCTTCCGCCAGCGGCTCGACGCCGAAGCGCACCGGATCGGTGGCCGGCAGCCCGGTCGCCCGAGCCGCCACCGCCACCGCCTGCCGCGCTTCGGCCTCCGGCGCGCTGCGCGTGTTGAGCGCCACGCCCACGACCTTGGCCGGACTCACCCAGGCGGCCGCGGTCTCGTACGCGCGGACCAGCTCGGGCAGCGGCGGGATCTCGAGGTCGCGATCACGCACGGTCTCGCGCCCATGCTCGTGACACAGCACCAGCGCCGCCGGGGCGGCGCCGTGCAGCAACGCGAGCGTTACGCCCGAAAAGCCGGGGTGATGCAGCGCGCCTTGCCCTTCCACCAGCACGACGTCCGCGTCGTCCGCCGCCTCCAGCACCAGCGCTTCGGTCACACCGGCGACGAAGTCGCTCGCTACGGCGTCCACCGCCACTCCGTGATCCGCGATCATCATTCCAGTCTGGCCGGTCGCGACGAACGCAGCGCGCACGCCGCGGTGACGGAGCACCTGGGCGAGCTCGAGCGCGGTCGTCATCTTCCCCACGTTACAGTCGCTTCCCACCGTCAGCACGATCAGCGCTCCGACGTTCCGCGCGCGTGCCGCGGCGACCGGCCGGGACGCGGGCGGCCGCCGCACGTCAACGATGCGGGCGCCGGTTTCGCGCGCGAGACCGGAGAGCTCCGAATCGTCGCCCAGGAACTCGTGCAAGCCGGAGAGCACGTCCCAGCCGCGCCCGATCGCGTCGCGCAGCACGGGTCGCCACGCGTCCGGCAGGCTGCCGCCCCTGGGCGCGATGCCGATCAGCACGCTGTCGGCGCCGGCGGCCCCAGCGGCCGTCAGATCGGCGACGACCGGAATCTCCCCGCCAGTCCCGACGCAGTCCTGCGCCGTGCGCCCGGCGCGCGTGGAATCCACGACGGCGACCACTTCGTCGCCGCGATACCGCAGCACGCCGACCGCCGTCTTGGCGTCGAGCATGGTGAAGCTCCCTTCAGCCAGCACCGCGATTCGTCTCGGTCTCCCGAGCATGGGATCAGGCCAGCGAGTCGTAGACCTGGACGTACCGGTCCACCATCTCCTCGACGCTGAAGCGCTCGCGAGCCACCTGCCGGCCGCGCCGTCCCATCCAGCGCCGGAGCCGTTCTTGCGTGAGCAGCTTGAGCACTGACGAGACGAACCCCGCGTTCTCGCCGGGGTCGTGAAGAAAGCCCGTGATTCCATGCTCGACCACCTCGGGCAGCCCGCCCGTGCGGGATGCAACCACCGGTACCTCGGCGCTCATGGCCTCCAACGCGACCAGACCGAAGCTCTCGGAAGAGCTCGGCAATAGGAAAATATCGGCAAGTGGGAGCAAGTCCTCCATGCAGTCCTGATTTCCCAGAAACAGGACATCGCGCTGGATGCCAAGCTCCCGGGCCTGGTGCTCGGCGGCGGGCTTGTCGGGGCCGTCGCCGACCATGACCAACTTGCACGGCAAGCGCTTACGGACTTCAGCAAAGATCTGAATGACCGCCGGGATGTTCTTGACTGGTCTGAAGTTCGAGGCGTGCATGATGACCCGGGTCGGAAGAGGTGCGAGCCGCATGGTGCCGCGCCGGCGGGGGGTGAAGACGCTGGGGTCGACGAAGTTGTAGATCACCTCGATCGGGCGGGTGATGCCGAGGCTGCTCTCCGCCCGCTCCTTGAGGAACCGGCTGACGGCGGTGATCCGGTCGCTGTTCTGGATCGTGAACTGCGTGACGCGGAAGAACGCCGGCTCGACGCCGACGACGGTGATGTCGGTGCCATGCAGCGTCGTCACGACCCCGAGCTTCCGTGGGCGCATCAGCTCACGCGCCAGATACGCGCTGGCCGCGAACGGCATCGCGTAGTGGACGTGCAGGAGGCTGAGATCGTGGTTTTCCGCCACCTCGACCATCTTGGTCGTGAGCGCGAGGTTGTAGGGCGACTGCTCGAACACGGGATACGAAGACGCGGACGCTTCGTGGAAGAACACGTTGGACGCGAAGGTGCGCAGGCGGAACGGCAGTCGATGGCCGATGAAGTGCACGTCGTAGCCGCGCCGGGCCAGCGCCAGTCCGAGCTCCGTCGCCACGACGCCGCTGCCGCCGAAATGCGAATAGCAGGTGATGCCGATTCGCCGCGGCCGGCGCGGCGGCGCGAGACGTTTCTTCTTTGCCCTCGGCTTCGTCGCTTTCCCCTTCCTGCTCGTCACCGGCTTGCGCTTCGCGACCTGGGTCGAACGGGCGCTCATGTCGCGACCTCCGTGTGAGCGCCCGTGAGCAGCACGCGCGCATCCTGGATGCCGAGCGGGCCACGGCTGCGATAGCCTTCGCCGTAGCGCACGCCAATCGTGGCGCCGAGCACGCGCGCGCGCGCCTGAATCTCGTCCAGGAAGTCCGGTTCCGTGAGATACGTCGCCGGGCCGGACGCGGGGTCGAGCTGACTCTGGTGCTGGCGCAGTGCGTCCATGCGGCGCTCCCAGACCTGGCTCACGTCGACGATCAGATGTGGCCGGCGGGTGCCGCGATACAGCGCGAACAGGAGACGCTCCGGGCGGTGGCGCTCGAACCGGCCGGTCGCAGCAAAACGTAGCAGCCCGGCCAGGTAGCAGGCACGGCTCACGAGGTGGCCGGCTTCGATGTGGTCCGGATGCGCATCGTCGGGGTCGGGCGCGACGACGAGGCGCGGCCGATGCTCGCGCAGGCAGGTCACGATCGCCTGCTGCTGTTTGAGATCGTGGCGGTCGAGCCCGAGGTCCGGCAACGCCAGGTTGAGCCGTGTCTGGACCCCGAGGATCTTCGCCGCGGCCTGCGTCTCCCGCCCGCGCTCCTCGACCGTGCCGCGGCTCGCCTTCTCGCCGCGCGTGAGATCGACCAGTCCGACGGCGTGGCCATGGCAGGCCAGGAGCGCGGCGAGCCCGCCGCTGGTCAGCTCGATATCGTCGGGATGGGCTCCGAAGAACAGGGCGTCGAGGGGCATCACAGGTCCACGAGGTAGTGGTGCAGCGTTCCGGCTTCGAGCGCCGCCGCATGCTCGGCCGCGAGATCCGCCAGCTCGCCTCCGAGCCCCGCACCCCGGTAGGCGACGGGCTCGAGCGCCGCGAGCCGCCGCTCCTGGAGCCGATCGCCCGGCGCCAAGTAGTAGCGGAGCCGCAGCCATTCGGGATGCTCGCGTTCGAGGCGGTGGCGGACCTTGCCCGTCAGTCCTTCGAGCAGTCGCGCGTACTGATAGTCGACCTTGCCGCGCGCGGATTCCACAAGCTGCGGCAGGCTGCCGTCGACGCGCGTGGCGAGCGACGCGAATCGCTCGAGCCCGGCGAACGCCTGCGCGCGCGATAGCTCGAGCGCGCTCCGCAGCTCGGCGGGAACCCGCTGCTCGGCGAGCCGCTTCAGCACCAGATCGGTCTCTGCGACGACGTCCCAGGGCTCCTGGCCGGACGTCTCGATCAGATCGACCGCCGCCGGCGGCAGCCACGTCGCGGCGAAGCGCGGCACCGGAGCGGCGGCCTGCACGTCGAGCCCCGCGAACAGCTCGCGGAGCTGGGCGAGGTACGCGAGCTCGCCGGGCCCGCACGCCATCGCGACCGTCGGCAACACCGCGTCCTGAACCACCGGGCGCAAGGCGACGCTCGGCGTCAGCACCAGGGCGCTTCCTCCCTGGCGCGCCTCGGCCACCGAGAGCTTGCGGCGCGCACCGTCGGTCACCGCAAACACGAACGATTCGAGCGCCGAGTCCGCCAGCGGCCGCCGCCCGATTCGATCTTCGAGCCGGGCACCCGCCTGGCTCACGGCTCGGGCGAGATCCTCGGCCCGCGCCAGGTAGCGTTCGATCACCGCCCGAGCCGCGCGGCGGAACGCCGGCAGCCGCGGATCGACCACGACCAGACCCCGCTCGCCGAACAAGCCGAGCATCAGCGCGCTCTGCAGCTCGCCGAAATCCCGCGCGCCTGAGAACGCCTGCTTCAACAGTCGGCCGGCCGCCTCGTGACCCGGGAGGCCGGACCACTTCGCCAGGGCTTCACTCGCGAGTGCGGCGACCGGTGTGGCCGGTGCGGCCGGCAGGCCGCCGACGAGCTCGCCCTCTCGATGCATTGCATCGGGCAGTGCCAAATCGTGGAGTTGCAGCGCGGCATCCGCGACCGTCACGCTGCGGATCTCCGCGAAGTCGGAGTCTTCCGCGTGCGTCCAGTAGAGCGGCACGCACGGCGTGCCGGTCCGCTCCGCGACACGCTCGGCGAGGCCCACGGCGCACGCGGTCTTGTGGAGCGCATACAGCGGTCCGCCGAGCGGGGCCGGCTGCTGCCCGGCGACCGAGCACACCGCATCGCCGCGACTCAGACGCTCGAGCGCCGCGAGCGACGCCGGCGGCGCCCCAAGCCGGCGGTGGTAGTCGGACAGCTCTCCAGCCAGATCAGCGGGCAACGGGCCGCGCTTGCGCTCGGCCAGGCCGCGCATCGCGGACGTGTCGGACCACAGCGTCGCGAACCGCTCGCGCGCGAGCGGCGACGCCTGGGTCACCTGCTGGCTCAGGGAATCGAAGAGGCGCTCGAGCGATCCGCTGGGCTGCGGCTCGACGCGGGCGCGGACCGAGAGGGCTCGCGTCACCAACGGAGCCGCTCCACCGGCGAGCGGCCGGGTGCGGGAGTCACGGCATTCCAGACGAGGACGCCGGAGCAGGAGACGCGCATCGAGCACGCATCTTACGGGCCGGTTTGGAGCACGGTCAAACGCGCACGCGGGCGCGTCGCATGCTCACCACGGCGCGCCGAACGCGGCCCGCCACGCACGGAGCAGGACCGCTTGAGAGAACCACTCCGCGCCCCCAACGCGGCGGCGCGACGGATCGAGCGCGGCTCGGCGCCGAGTCGCGCGGCCCCCAGCAGATGGCTCACGAGCTGGCGCTCCCAACCCGATTGCGCCAGCACCGCGACCGTCACGAGCTCGCGCTCGCGGGCGCCGAGCCCGGGTCGCGACAGCACGCGGCCATAGCCCTGTTCCACCATCCACGTGGCGAGATCCGGATGCAGCGCCTGCACACTCTCCAGGAGCCGCGGCATGACCGGCCCGTAGACGCGGCGGCACAGCGCCGCGCCCTGCCGGCACCAGTCGACCGGGGACGCACGCGGCGCGCGCCCCTCGACCACGCGAAGCGGAGCAACGAAACGATGGAGCGCCCGCGAGCGCCAAGAGACGGCATTCGCCTTGACCCTGACATGCGCGTTGGACAGTATCGGCGCTCGTCGCAGCCCACAAGCAATCCGACCGGGAGGTGGCCGTGCAGGATGTCGTCGACCGCGCGCTCAATACCGCCCAGCTCTCGGGCGCGAGCTACGCGGACGTGCGCGTCGTCGAATCACGCGCCCAGCTCGTCGAAGTGAAGAACCGCCAGGTCAGCGCGCTCCAGGAATCGACCAGCCTGGGACTCGGCGTACGGGTGATCGTCGATGGCGCGTGGGGCTTCGCGGGCACCGCCGACCTCGGCGCCATGGAAGCCGAACGCTGTGCCCGGCTCGCCTGCCAGGTCGCGCGCGCGTCGGCGCGGCTCCGTCATGCGCCGATCCAGCTCGCGCCGCTCGAGGCGCGCCAGGCGAGCTACGCGACACCGCTCGAGATCGATCCCTTCGAGGTCTCGCTCGCCGACAAGATCGAGCTGCTGGTGCGCGCCACCGGAGCGATGAGCGCGGAGAAGTCGATCGTCGTCGCCCAGGGCACGATGAACTTCTGGGAGGACCGGAAGCTTTTCGCCTCGACCGAGGGCACGCGGATCGAGCAGCGCATCGTTCATTCCGGCGCCGGACTGTGCGCGTACGCGCGCGGCGACGACGATCTGCAGTGGCGTTCCTATCCGAACTCGTTCGGCGGTCAGTACGAGGCGGCCGGGTACGAGCTGGTCGATCGCCTCGATCTCGTCGCTCACGCGGCGCCGGTGGCCGCGGAGGCGGCGGCGCTGCTGACGGCACCGCAATGCGCGCCCGGCGTCACGACCGTGATCCTCGACGGATCGCAGCTCAGCCTGCAGATTCACGAGTCGTGCGGCCATCCGACCGAGCTGGATCGCGTGCTCGGCCACGAGGCGAACTACGCCGGCACGTCGTTCCTGACCACGGACCAGTTGCACACGCTCCAGTACGGCTCGCCGGTCGTGCACCTGGTGGCGGACGCGACCACCCCGCGCGGGCTCGGCACGTTCGGCTTCGACGACGAAGGCGTGCCAGCGCAGAAAGTGGACCTCGTGCGCGCAGGACGCTTTGTCGGCTACCTCACGTCTCGCGAGACGGCGCCGCAGCTCGGCCTGCCCTCCAACGGCACGATGCGCGCGGAGTCCTGGTCGCACATTCCGCTGATTCGCATGACCAACATCAACCTCGAGCCCGGCACATGGAAGCTCGAGGATCTGATCGCCGACACCGACGACGGCCTCCTGATGGTCACCAACCGCTCGTGGTCGATCGACGATCGCCGTTACAACTTTCAGTTCGGCACCGAGATCGGCTGGGAGATCAAACGCGGCAAGCGTGGGCGGTTGCTCAAGAACTGCACCTACACCGGCATCACGCCGCAGTTCTGGAACCAGTGCGACGCCGTGTGCGACGCGTCGGATTGGGAGATCTGGGGCACACCGACGTGCGGCAAGGGCCAACCCGCGCAAACCATGCGCACCGCGCAAGGCGCCTCGTCGGCGCGCTTCCGCAACGTTCGGGTTGGCGTCGGGTACGGCGGATGAGCACGCGCGTTCCGGCGTCGGGTGAGGCGACGGCGAGTGGCACGCCGATCGGGCGCGATGAAGCCCGTCACTTGGTCGATGAAGCGATCGCGATGTCCGGTGCCGAGCACACGACGGTCGTCTTAGAGACATCCAACGAGAGTCTGACGCGGTTCGCGAACAACGAGATCCATCAGAACGTCACGGCCGTCCGCCGGCGCCTGACGATCCGCGCGATGGTCGGCGAGCGGGTAGGCTGGGCCACGACCGATCGCGTCGACTCGAGCGGACTACGCCAGGTCGCGGATCGCGCGCTCGCGCTCGCGCGCCTCTCCCCCGCAGATCCCGAAGCGCCGTCTCCGGCGCCGCCGTTCGAGACCGCAGTCCTGCCCGTGTTCGTGGACGCGACGGCGGCCTGCACGCCCGAAGCGCGCGCCGAT
>DASQFU010000075.1:0-2243 GCA_035632955.1 Candidatus Limnocylindria bacterium | reverse complement strand
TCGAAGCGCTGGCGCAGGCGCGAGCGCGCGGGCGCATGCGCGTGCCGCTCTACTGCGTGATCACGGATTTCACGGCGCACCCCTTCTGGGCGTTCGCGGACGTCGATCGTTATTTCGTGGCGAGCGACCGCGTGGCGACGGAGCTCGGCGAGCTCGGCGTCGCGCGCGATCGGATCGAAGTGACCGGCATTCCGGTCGACCCCAGGTTCGCGAACCGGATCGGCCGCGCCGACGCGCGCGAACGGCTCGGCTTGCCGGCGCGCCGGCCGATCGTGCTGATCATGGGGGGTGGCAGCGGCGTCGGTCCCCTCGGCGAGCTGGCGCAGCGGCTCGCGAGCCTCGCCCTCGAGCCGCTGGTCATCGTCGCGTGCGGCACGAATCAGGCGCTGCTGGAGCGTATCGAGGCGCTGCCGGCGGTGCGTACCGGCGACATCCGCCCGCTCGCCTTCACCCACGACGTCGACTTGCTGCTCGAAGCCTGCGATCTCGTGGTCGGCAAGGCCGGCGGCCTGACATGCTCCGAGGCGCTGATCAAAGGCGCGCCGCTCGTGATCTTCAAGCCCACGCCCGGCCAGGAAGTGCGTAACGCGGAGTACCTCAAAGCCGCCGGCGCCGCCGTCCATGCGGATTCGGTCGATCAGGTCGAGACCACGGTGGGTCGCTGGCTCGCCGACGCAGACGAGCGTGACCGCGTGCGCGCAGCGGCGCTGCGGCTGGCGGCGCCCAACGCCGCCGAAGTCATCGCGCGGCGCGTACTCGAGGCGATTCCCGCCGCGGTCCGGCGCAGCGCCTAAACGCTTCACGAGCGCTGCGTCCCGAACGATGGATCGAGACACGGACATCGGCGGGTCGCGCGATCGTTTCCCGACCACGCGCCTCTCCGCGGTGCTGGCCGCGCAGGGCGAGCCGGCGGAGCGCGCCCGGGCGCACGCGGCGATCGTCGCCGCCTACTGGAAGCCGGCCTACAAGTTCGTACGGCGCAAGTGGGGTGTCGGCAACGAAGAAGCGAAGG
Source organism: Candidatus Limnocylindria bacterium (assembly GCA_035632955.1). Lineage (GTDB taxonomy): Bacteria > Eisenbacteria > RBG-16-71-46 > RBG-16-71-46 > RBG-16-71-46 > DASQFU01. The sequence continues at coordinate 1,231 of DASQFU010000075.1, read as the reverse complement.
ATCTGATCCAGGGCTTCTTCACCCACGCGCTCGAGCGGCCGTTCTTCGAGCGCTACGACCCCACCAAGGCGAGCTTCCGGACGTACGTGCGGGTCGGCCTCGACGGATACGTCTTGAACGAGCGCAAGGCGACGCACCGGCTCAAACGCGGCGGCGGTGTCCCGGTGCTGTCCCTCGACTTCGCCGCGGCCGAGGGCGAGCTCGCTCGCCAGGAGCCGGTCGCCGCGGACGATCTCGACGCCTACTTCGAGCGCGAATGGATGCGTAGCCTGTTCACGCTCGCGCTCGATTCGTTGCGCGACGCGTGCGTGGCGGGCGGGCACGAGGTGCGCTTCCGCGTCTTCGAGCGCTACGACCTCGAGGATCACGTGACCGGCGAGGCGCCGAGCTACGCCGATCTGGCGGCCGAGCTCGGTCTGCCGGTCACGACCGTCACCAACCATCTTGCCTGGGCGCGCCGCGAGTTCCGCCGCAGCGTGCTCGAGCGGTTGCGCGAGCTGTGCGGCGACGAAGAGGAGTTCCAGTCCGAGGCGAGACGCCTGCTCGGGCCTCGAGCGCGATGAGGTGGCTGTCCGACGCGGCGCTCGAGCGCCTGCGACAGGGCGACGGACCCTGCTTGCCCGATCACGAGCACTACCGCGTGCTGGAGGAGATCGGTCGCGGCGGGATGGGAACGGTGTATCGGGCCGAGGACGTCCGGCTCGGCCGGCGCGTCGCGCTCAAGGTGCTGAACCTGCTCGATCCGAGCGGCGACGCCGCGGCGCGCATGCGCCGGGAGGCGCAAATCCTCGCGCGCCTCGAGCATCCCGGTATCGTGCCGGTCCACGACGCGGGCACGCTCGCCGACGGTCGCGTGTTCTACGCGATGAAGTACGTCCGCGGCCTGCGCCTCGATCGGTGGGTCGCTTCCGCGACTTCGCTCGCCGAGCGCCTGCGGCTGTTCACCCGGGTGTGCGAAGCGGTCGCGTTCGCCCATGCCGAAGGTGTCGTGCATCGCGATCTCAAGCCGGAGAACGTCATGGTCGGCCCTTTCGGCGAGGTGCTGGTCATGGACTGGGGCGTGGCGAAGGTGCTGGCCGATCCCGCGCGGGATGGGACCGGGCACGCCGGAACCGCGGATCCCGCCCGCGCACCCTCCGGACCGACCGCGAGCACGCCGATCCCCTCGCAGCCCGCGCAAACGGAAGCCGGAACCGTGCTCGGAACTCCCGGCTACATGGCGCCCGAGCAA
>DASQFU010000074.1:0-21880 GCA_035632955.1 Candidatus Limnocylindria bacterium | reverse complement strand
ATTCGACCCGGTGAAGAATCAGCTCAGGACCGGCGCTCGGCTGTTCGCGAATCTCGAAGCACTCGGCCGCGCGACGAGTGAGCTCAGGTTCGTCGGTCGCGAGATGAATTTCCGCCAACCGATCGCCGGCGACGACCCTCTCGCCGATGCGGGCGTGGATCAAGAGTCCCACTCGCGGATCCACTGCATCCTCTTTCGCCACCCGACCGCCGCCCATCGCGACGATCAACTCGCCGAGTCTGAATGTGTCGACGGCGGCCACGTACCCCTCGCGCGGCGCGGCGATCGGGAGCACAACCGGCGCGCCGGGCAATCCGTCCGGCCCCTGCAGGCGCTTGGGATCGCCGCCTTGCGCTTCGACCAACCTCAGAAACTTCTCCCATGCGGAACCTGAATCCAGGGCCTGCTCGACACGACGCCGCGCGGCCGCCGGATCCTTCTCGGCTCCGGACCGGGACAACATGAGCGCCGCGAGCTCGAGCGTGAGCTCGCGCACATCCGCCGGTCCCCGTCCCTGCAGCACGTCGACCGATTCCCGCACCTCGAGCACGTTGCCGGCCGCGCGACCCAACGGCTGACTCATGTCGGTGACGAGCGCGGCGCTCTTGCGACCCATCCGCTCGGTCGTCTCGACCAGCCGGCGCGCGAGGCGCAGCGCCGATTCCTCGCTCTTCATGAACGCCCCGTTGCCGCACTTCACGTCGTACACGACGGCTTCGGCCCCTTCGGCGATCTTCTTGCTCACGATGCTCGAAACGATGAACGGTTCGCATTCGACGGTGGAGGTCACGTCGCGCAGCGCGTAGAGGCGCCCGTCGGCCGGGGCCAGGTCCGGTCCCTGGCCGACCATGACGACGCCGAGCGTCGTGAGCTGCGTTCGCAGCGCCTCGGGCCCGAGCTGAATCCGGAAGCCCGGGATCGCTTCGAGCTTGTCGAGGGTGCCGCCGGTATGACCGAGCCCGCGTCCGGAAACCATCGGCACCAGCACGCCGCACGCGGCGACCAGCGGCGCGAGCACGAGCGAGACCTTGTCGCCGACTCCGCCCGTGGAGTGCTTGTCCGCGCTCGGTCTCCCGAGATCACTCCAATCGAAGACCCGGCCGGAACCGATGAGTGCGCGCGTCAACGCGTCCGTCTCGGTCTCGTCCAAGCCGCGCAGGAACGCGGCCATCAGCCAGGCGCTGGCCTGATAGTCGGGCACCTCGTCGCGCACATAGGCGGCAATGAACGCGCCGACGTCAGCGGCGGCGTGCACGCGCCCTTCGCGCTTGTCGCGGATGAACGCGCGCGCGTCCAGCACCGACGTCAGTACCCGGAGCCGGCGGTGCGCTCGCCCCGCACGATCTTGACGCTCGCGGACGCCCCGATGCGGGACGCGCCCGCCTCCACCATCGCGCGTGCATCTTCCGGCGTGCGGATGCCTCCCGACGCCTTGACGCCGATGTCGGGGCCGACCGTCTCGCGCATCAGGCGCACGTCTTCGACGGTCGCGCCGCCGGAGGCGAACCCGGTCGACGTTTTGACGAAGTCCGCCCCGGCCGCCTTGGCGAGCGATGAACCCATCACCTTCTCGTCACGCGTGAGCAGCGCGGTCTCGAGGATCACTTTGACGACGGTGTCGCGTCCGACCGCCTGCACCACACCCCGGATATCCTGCTCGACCAGCGCGTAGTCGCGCGACTTGAGTGCGCCGATGTTGATTACCATGTCGATCTCGCCTGCACCCTGCTCGACGGCGCGCCGCGCCTCGTAGGCCTTGACGTCCGGAAGATGGGCGCCGAGCGGGAATCCGACCACGGTGCACACGCGAACCGGACTGCCTCGGAGCATCTGCGCGCACAGCGGCACCCAGTTCGGATTCACGCACACGGACGCGAAGCTGTACTGGAGCGCCTCGCGACAGAGCTGCTCCACCTCCTCACGGGTCGCGTCCGGCCGCAGCAGCGTGTGGTCGATCAACGACGCGAAGCCGTCGGCCGCGGGCAAGTAGCCGACGGTCGCGACCACGCGCGCCGCTCCCGCCTCCGCCAGCAGGCGCGTCTCCTCGGGCCCGCGGACCGCACACACGCCGAAGCTCCGACAACGATCGCACGTGTCCGGATCGTGGCCGGCGCCATGCGGAATCGGCACCGGCTCCGGACGGCGATCCGCAGCGGGCGGCGCGGCGCGGACGGGTGGTGCGCTCGGCGGGCTCGGCACGCCAGCAGGGCGGTGCAGGGCTTCGAGCACCCGCTCGGTGATCAGGTCCACGAGCTGCTCACGATTCATGGGCGCTTGCGCTTTCGGCTCGGAAACTTGAACGCGAGCGGCAGCAGCTCGCCGAGCGGCCGGCGCACGATGCGGCCGCGGGCGTCGCGCCAGTAGACGATCGCTTCGGGCGCGAACTCGTGCAACACCTGGCGGCAGGATCCGCACGGCGGGGCGCCGTGGCCCTGGCGCGCGGTGATGGCGATGGCGACGAACTCGCGCTCGCCTTCGCTCACGGCCTTCCACACCGCGTTGCGCTCGGCGCAGACCGACAGCCCATACGAAGCGTTCTCGACGTTGCACGCGCGGAACACCTGACCTTTGTGAGTCAGCAGCGCTGCGCCGACGGTGAAACGCGAGTACGGAGCATACGACTTGCGACGCGCGCGCTCGGCCTCGGCCATCAGGCGCTCCGGGGTCACGCGCGCACCTCGCTCAGGAAGCTTCGCCCGGCCTCGGGACGCGGCAGCCCGAACAGCTCCGAAAGCGACGCCGCGACGTCCGCAAACGATGCGCGAGTCCCCAGGTCGACGCCGGGGCGCGCCCGCGGCCCCGTCACCAACAATGGAACGTACTCGCGCGAATGGTCGGTGCTCGGCGTGGTCGGATCGTTGCCGTGATCGGCGGTGAGGATGCCCATCTCGTCTCCCCGCAGGCTCGCCAGCAGGTTGGCCAGACGCTCGTCGAAGGTCTCGAGAGCTCGCGCGAAGCCGGTCGGATCGTTGCGATGCCCGTAGCGCTGGTCGAAATCCACGAGATTCGCGAACACCAGCCCCTCTCCCGCGCGCCGCGCGAGATCGAGCAGCGCCGTTTCCCCTTCCTCGTTGCTGTTCGTATGGAGCGCTTCCGTGACGCCGCGCCCCGCGAACAGATCGTCCACCTTCCCCACCGTCACGACGGGGTGGCCGCGTTCCGTCAACCTATCCAGCAAGGTCGGACGCGGCGGCAGAAGCGAGAAGTCGCGCCGTCGAGGCGACCGGACATACGCTCCCGGGGTGCCGGTGAAAGGCCTCGCGATCACGCGTCCCACAGCGTGCTCGCCCGAGAGCAGGCCGCGCGCGATGCGACAGATCGCGTACAGCTCGTCGAGCGCCATCGTCTCTTCGTGCGCGGCGATTTGGAAGACGCTGTCGGCGGAAGTGTACACGATCATCGCTCCGGTTCGTTGATGCTCGGCCCCCAACCGCTCGATGATCTCGGTGCCGGACGCCGCCACGTTGCCGATCCAACCGCGCCCGACGCTCTCGCTCAGTCGATCCAGCAGCGCGCGTGGAAATCCGTTGGGATAGGTCGGAAACGGGTGCTCGAGCACCAGCCCCGCGAGCTCCCAGTGTCCGGTCGTACTGTCCTTGCCGGGCGAGCGCTCCGCCATCTTGCCGAACGCCCCGCGAGGATCCCGCAACGGGCGCACGCCCTGGAGATCGAGGATGCGGCCGAGTCCGAGACGTTCGAGCGTCGGCACCCGAAGGCCGCCCTGCGCTTCGGCAACGTGGGCGAGCGTGTTGCTGCCGGCGTCACCGTAGTCTCCGGCATCCGGCAGCGCACCCACGCCGACGCCGTCCAAAACGACGAGAAAGACGCGCATCTCAGCGGCGGCGAGCCGCCGCGATCGCCTGCTCGCGGAGCCGGAAGTGATCGGCCGCCAGATGCGTCCACGCGGGGCTCTCGCCGACCAGCGAGACGAGCTTCACCGGGCGTCCTCCGCGGACGTAGATGCGCGAGACGCGCTTGCCGATCGTGCACATGATCTCGTATGGAAGCGTCTCGCTGCCGCGCGCCACCTCCGCGAGCGACAGCTCGGCGCCGCCCTGGTCGCCGAACAAAACGACTTCGTCGCCGAGCTCGGCCGCGGGCACGTCGCTGAGATCGACCATCGTGAGATCCATCGTCACGCGTCCCAGGATCGGCACGCGCTCGCCTCGCACCAGCATGTGCCCTCGATTCGAGAGCAGCCACGAATAGCCGTGTCCATAGCCGACGGCGACGACGCCAGTTCGCGTCGCGCGCCGCGTGACGTGAGTGCGCGCGTAGCTCACGGGTGTGCCGGCAGGCAGATCGCGGATCTGCACCAGCCGGCTCTTGAACGCCATCACGGGACGCACCGCGGGCCGCGTCCGCGCATGGTCGGGCAGGTAGCCGTATCCCAGCAGGCCGACGCGGAGCCAATCCAGATGGGCGTTCGGCACGTTGACGGCGCCGGCGCTGTTGGCCGCATGCAACCGCGGCGGACGGATGCCACGTGCCGCCAGTCGCTCGATCAGGTCGAGGAACCGCGCGGTCTGCGCGCGCGAGAATTCCGGCTCTTCGACGTCGGCATCCGGGAAATGGGTGTAGAGGCTCGCGAGCCGCAGGCCCGGGAGCTCGATCAGCCGGGCCAGAAACGCCTCGGCGCCCTCAGCGAGCACGCCGGTGCGTCCCATTCCCGTGTCGATCTCGACGTGGAATCGGAGCGGCCGTCCCGCGGACACCGCGGCGTCGGAGAGGACGCGGCCGAACTCCAGATCACAGACGGTTGGCTCGAGATCGTGCGCAACTGCCTCGGACACTTCGCTCGGCAGCAACGGAGAAAGTGCGACGATCGGCAACGTGATGTCCCCGCGGCGAAGTTGCATGCCTTCGTGCAGCGTCGCGACGCCGAGGACGGCCACGCGCTCGCGCGCCGCGGCGGCCGCCATCTCGACCGCACCGTGGCCGTAGGCGTCGGCCTTGACGACCAGGAGGAGATCACGCCCGGGGCCGGCCAACTCGCGCACCGCCCGCAGGTTGGCCGCGAAGCGATCCAAATCAACTTCGACCCAGGTCGAGACGGGCATCGGCACGGCAGTGTCCTCGAGGTGACGCGACCACGCGTCGCTCGACCGCGAGCGACGAGCAAAAGGCTGGTAGCATAGCCACGCCCTCTACGGCACGCAACGCGCGCCGATAGGACGCGCGGGCGACGTTTCAAGCGGCCGGAGGTGAGGAGACTCGCGTGGACCTCAGTCTGGGATTGGCGCTCCTGAGCGGCGTCGCGATCGCCGCAGCCTGCGGGTTGCGTGCGTTCCTCCCGCTATTCGCGCTCGGCCTCGCGGGCCGCCTGGGATGGGTGACGCTGCAGCCCGCCGTCGATTGGCTCGCGGGCGATCACGCACTGTGGGCGCTCGGCGTCGCGATGGCGCTCGAGATTGCCGCCGACAAGATTCCGGTCGTGGACCACGTGCTGGATCTCTTCGGCACGGTGCTGCGTCCCGCGGCCGCTTGGCTCGGCGCCTATGCGGTCCTGGGAGCATGGCCGACGCCGTGGGCCCAGCTCGCGGCACTGGCGCTCGGCGCGACGGCGCTCGCCGTGCACGGCCTCAAGGCCAAGCTCCGGCTCGGCAGCACCGCGGTGACGCTAGGACAGGCGAACCCCGTCGTGTCGATCGCCGAAGACGTGTTGGCGTTTCTGGCTCTGCTCGCCGCGATCGTGCTGCCGATCCTCGCGCTCGCGATTCCGCTGCTTCTGTTGTGGGCGTTCACGCGCCGCTCCCGGCGGGCGGTATCGCCAGCATCCGGCTCTCCCTTGTCACCGGGCGGCAGCGCCTAGCGTCACCGACGGCTGCGGCTGCGCGATGCTCAGATTAGCTTCGATGCCTCGTCCGCGGCCACGAAAGCGGCCTCGAGTGCCGACTCAATCGCAGGAACGCCGAAGCGATCCTGTTGCGCGAAGACGATCGGGCCGAGCGGCGCCGAGATGCGCTCCAGGGTGCCGCTCGCGAGCTGACCGGGCTTCGCGAGCACGAGTGGATGCCCCCAGCGCGCAAGATTGATGTCGACGACGTCCGCCTCTCGCAGCCCGAGCGCCGGCAGCCAGGGACGGAGATCGCGCCGCACGACGTCGCGGTGCCGGGAGTAATCATCGTCGGTCAACAGCTCGTTGCGGCCGCCGGAATAGGGCAGCGCTCGATACGCGGTGAGCACCGTGTACGGGCCGTGGGCTCCGGCCGCGTGGTCGGCGAGGATCAAGTCGGTCCAACCGCAATCGCGCGGGTCGATCTCTTCCACGCGATAAGCGTCGTACCAATCGACCTTGGGGCGGCGCGCGAGCAGGATGTTCGCGACCAGATAGGCTCGCCACTCCATCGCGCGCACGTCCTCCCACCGCTCGCTGGGGAAGCCTTCGACGATACGAGCCGCGACGAAGCGGGGCACCGCGAGCACGGCCGCTTGCGCCGCGTGGAGGGTGGCGCCCGCGGCCGACGCCGACGTGACTTCGACTCCGCGGCCGCGCTGGCGGACGCGGCCGGCGAAGGTGCCGGTCAGGACCTCGCCGCCCTTCGTCTTCAACTCCCGGTGCAGCGCCGTCGCGATCGCGGCGTTGCCGCCCGGCAGCGCTCGGATCTCGCCGAACTCGGCGGTCAGGAAGTTGAGTGCGGCATAGCTCGAGATCTCGGCGGTCGTGCCGCCGAACGAGGATCAGCAGTAGTGTTCGCAGAAGCGCTTCAGCACCGGCGGCGCGTGGAGATCCTCCAGCAGCCGGTCGAAGGGCATCTGGTCCGCACGCTCGAACTCGCTCCGGCTCCACGACTCCGAGTCCCACGGGATCGCGGGGTAGCGGCGCTCGAGCAACTCGGTCCAGGCGTCCCGGATGCGCGCGAGATCCGCCGCGGCGTCGGGGTGCGTCGCACCGTCCCAGAAGCCATGCCGAAGCTGTCCATCGTGGAGCACTTCGCCCTTCGGCACCTTCACGCCCGCGATTCCGACCCGCTGGTACAGCTCGGCGAGCCGCGATCCGGGCTCGGGCGCGGCGAAGTACGCCGCGCCGATGGCGTACGTGAGGTCGCCCCACGCGACGGACTTCGCGTTCCCGCCGGGCTCCGCCGCCTGCTCGAGGACGCGCACGCGGCTGCCGCGGTCCGCGAGCAGAAGAGCGGTGGCCAGCCCGCTGATTCCGCCTCCGACGACGATGACGTCGACCTCGGGGGTCCGCGAGGCAGGCTCCAGCGCGAGCAGGCCGTCCCGCAACCGATGTCCGGCGCCGAAATCGTCGCCCATCCACCGGTTCGACCACGGATTCGGTGGCGTTGCGACCTTGGACCGACGTTCGTCACGCTCCGAGGAGCCGGGCGCGCACGCGACCGACCAGGCCGCGGCCTGGAGTGCTAGGAGTCGTAGGAACTCGCGCCTTCGCACGTGCGCACTCTACACGAGGCCACGTGCGGAGTGTCGGTGAAGGCGACGCCACCAACATCGTCATCGCGGCCGCAGTCCCTCGCTCTTCCGTGGTGGGAGTCGCTCCGGTATTGTGGCGTGCATGAGCGATCGTGAGCAGCGTGCCTTCGCCGAGCTCGTGGCCGTATGTCGCCGCCTGCGCGGCCCCGAGGGATGCCCATGGGACCGCGAGCAGACGCTGGAGAGCATGACGCCCTATCTGACGGAGGAGGCGGTCGAGTCGGGCGAGGCGATTGCCGAAGGCGATCCGGAGAAGATCGCCGAAGAGCTGGGCGATCTCGTGTTCCTCGGAATCTTCTGTCTCGAGCTGCTCGGCGAGCGGGGCCGCCTCGGCCTCGCCGATGCGCTCGAGCGCGCCGCGCAAAAGCTCGTCCGCCGGCATCCGCACGTCTACGGCGACGCCACGGTTCGCGACGGCGAGGGCGCCTTCCGCCAGTGGCAGCAGATCAAGAAGGACGAGCAGGGCAGCGGCTCGCTGCTCGGCGAGCAGCCGAAGGGCCTTCCGGCGCTGGTCGCGGCCTACCGGATCCAGGAGAAGGCCGGCGCCGTCGGATTCGATTGGCCGGACGTGCGCGGCCCGCTCGCGAAGGTGCACGAAGAGCTGCGGGAGATCGCAGGCGAGCTTGGCGGCGACACCACGCCGGGGCTCGCCCGCGAGGTCGGAGATCTCTTGTTCGCGGCGGTCAACCTCGCCCGTCATCTCGTGGTGGATCCCGAGCGGGAGCTGCGGGCCGCCAGCCATCGTTTTCGCGACCGCTTCCACCATATCGAGCGTCGCCTGGCCGAGCGCGGCGCCACACCGACCGACGCGACGCTCGAGGAGCTCGATGCTTTGTGGGAGGAAGCGAAAGCCTTGCCGCCGTCGCATCCATCCGCGGAGCAACGCCCATGAGCGACGAATCACCCTCGCGGCAGGCGGCCCTGTTCCTCCAGCTCGTACTGGGTCTGCAGCAAACCGGCATGATGGCGCTCGGCAAGCTCATGAATCCGCTGACCCGGAAGATCGAGCGCAATCTCGACGTGGCGCGGGACACGATCGACACACTGGGCGCGCTGGAGGCCCGGACACGCGGGAACCTCGAGCCCGACGAGACGCGCGTCCTCCAACAGGCGGTGACCGACCTGCGAATGAACTACGTCGACGAGGTCAAGAAGTCTGGCGCGACCGGGATCCCCTCGGAGAGCTCGCAGAGCCCGGAGAGCTCGTGAGCGAAATTCGGTCGACGGCGCCATCGGCCCACGTCACTTGCTTCGCGGTCACCACGAATCGCTTCGGCGCCGATCCCAGCCACCGGAAGGGGTAGCAGGTCACGAGCGTGAGGCGCGATGCTCCATCGGCGTGCAAGAGGTCGGTTCGGTCCGGCTTCACGATCCGGACGCTTTCGACGCGGTAACGGAACACACCGTCAGGCGTCGTCATCCGGATGCGATCGCCGGCGCGAACGCCGCTCAGCTTGCGAAAGAACGTGTCGCGATGACCCGCGAGGCCGACGTTCCCGTTCTCGCCGGGAAGCGCGGTCGCAGGCAGGTGGCCGACCGCACGGTCGAGCGTTCGGTTAGCGACGCCCTCCGCCACGATCGCCCGGATGCCGAGCCTCGGGATCTCGATCCTCCCGATCAACCCGCTCTTTCGCACCTCGGCTCGGGTCGCGGCCGCGACCGGATCGGACCCCACCCAACTCATGGCCGCGTCTAACGCCGCGTCGAGACGCCGCGCACCCTGAAGTTGAAAGCTCCAACGGTCCGCGGCGCTCCCGACCCAGAACCCGATCGACACGAGCGCGACCATCAACAGCAAACGCTCGAGCTTGGTACTGGCGATTCGAAGCCTTGTCATTCCGAACGTTCGGGCGTCATTCCGGCGTTAGACCCTCTGGCGACGCCGCAGCAGCCACAGCGATCCCGCGGCTCCCAGCGCGATCAGGCCGATCACGGCCAGCCAGTTTCCGTTCCCCGCCGTGCGAGGCAGCTCGTCTTCGTCGGCGATCAGGTTCGCGTCCCGATCACGATTTTTGTCCCGCGTGGTTGACGTCTGATCTGCGTGCGACCGGTTGGTTTCCGTCCCCACTCGTGACGTGGACTCGTAGCGATCGGCGTCTTTGGCGTCATCGGCCGTCGTCTCGCGAACGTTCACATCGTCGTTGCCGTTGCTCATTGGGCGGATCGACGCGATCTCTTCTTCCGTCGGCAGGAACGGCGTGACGCGCGCCGCATGATACCGACCGTCCTGCATGGCGTGGAACTCGACCTTGACGCGCGTGCCAGCCTGCAAGGACGTGGGCACGACCGTGCGCGAGTCGACGGTGAACGTCATGCGCTCGCCGTTGAACGAGTCGACCGTGACCGAGTGCTCGCCGACCTCGGTGACAGTTCCCTTGATGAGCGGCTGATTGCTGGGCAGATACGTGTCCTCGGCGGCGGCGATGCCCGCCCCGGACACGGCAAGAAACGCAACGAGGAGGATCATGAAACGTTTCATGGTGGGAGTCCCCTTTTTCATGGGCGAACGCAATCGGGCGGAACCTCTCTGGAAGTCCCGGTGAACAGGCGGCCGGTCATTGCACACTGCAATCCAGATGCCGCTGCCGATCATGTGCGAGTGTCGAGGAATTAGAAGGGGCTCATGACCGTCGGCGGGCGGGAACGGGACCGACGCGAAGAACGAGTTACAGGCTTCGTGTAACAACTGCTGCACGAACAGGGGCTCGCGCGCAAGTTTGTCCGCTCCGGCCGGGCGCGTTTCGACCGGCTCACAGAGCCTGAAGCACCGCGCATTTTAGGTAATGCGTCTCGGGCACGGCCAGGAGCTGAGGATGGTCGGGCGCCTCCCCGGTCCAAGCGGCAACCCGGAACGGCCGCCGCGCCGCGCGGGCGGCCTCGAGCAGAACCTGTCGGAACAACGCGTCCTCGAGGTGATGGCTGCACGAGCAGGTGACGAGGGTGCCGCCCTCGGCCAGCAGCGCCATCGCGACGCGGTTGAGCTCGCGATAGGCACGCGCGCCCGCGGCCAGATGCTGGCGTGACTTCACCAGCGCCGGCGGATCGAGGATCACGAGACCGTATCGCTCGCCCGTACGGTGACGTGCCCGAGCGACGTCGAAGACGTCGCCGCGAGTCCACGTGAAGCGATCGGCCAGTCCGTTGCGCTCGGCATTCCGAGCCGCGGCCTCGAGCGCCGGCTGTGACGAATCGACGCCGACCACGTGCTCCGCGTTACCGCGCGCGGCGTGCAGCGCCCACTCGCCCTGATAGCAGAACAGGTCCAGCACGCGCCGGCCTGCCGCATGGCGCTCGGCGTGCTCGCGGTTCTCCCTCTGATCGAGGAACAAGCCGGTCTTCTGGCCGCCATGCAGGTCGGCTTCGAGCCGGAATCCTTCAAGGTCCACCTCGACTCGCTCTGGAACCTCCCCCCACCACACGCCGCGTTCGAGCGGCAGGCCTTCGAGAGCGCGCAGCGGCGAGTCGGCCATCCGCATCACGCCCTGTGGCGCGAGCACGCGCTCGATCGCGGTCCGGATCAGCTCGGCGCGCGCTTCCATCCCGCGCGTCAGGATTTGGACCGCGAGAACGGCGCCGTACCGGTCGACGATCAGCCCGGGAAGCTGATCCGCCTCGCCATAGACCAACCGCACCGCCTGGGCACCGGCGTAGAACGTTTCGCGCAGCCGCAGCGCGCGCTCGATTCGGCGCGTGAAGAAATCGGCATCGATCTCGTCACGGCCGCGCGTCAGCAGACGGGCGCAGATCAGGCTCCGGCGGTTGTAGTACGCGCGACCGAGAAACGCACCGCGCGCATCGTGAACCTCGACCAGGTCCCCGTCGGCAGGCTGGCCGCGCACTTCCGCGACCTCGTTGCTGAAGATCCACGGGTGGCCGCCGCGCACCCGCCGGTCCTGATTCTTCCGCAGTAGCAGGCGCGCGGGCGCTTCGGACATGGCCGGGCGAGAGGCGGTTGCGTTCAGGCGCGCAACGCGTCGGGCTGGCGCGCGCGCGCGGCCCCGGCGTCACCGGGTCCCGCTCCGAGCGCGATACCGATCAGGCGATAGGTCAGCCGCGCGGCGAGGAAATCCGAGGCAACCTGGCCCGGGATCGGCGCGAGCTCCACGACGTCGAAGCCGACGATCCGCGAGCGCGCACCGACGGCCAGCAGCAGGTCCACGGCTTCGTACCAGTCCAACCCGCCGGGCTCTGGAGTGCCGGTGGCGGGAAGGATCGACGGATCGAGACCGTCGAGATCGAACGTGACGAACACTTCGTCGGTGAGCGAATCGAGGATCGGCTGCCAGCGGCCACCGAGCGCCCGGAACTGGCGCGTGGTCCAGATCGGCTGCGGCCGCGCCTGCAGCTCCTCGGCCTCTTCCTCGCTCATCGAGCGGATCCCGACCGAAACGGCCGGCACCAGCTCGCGCACCCTTCGCATGACGCAGGCGTGACTATGGGGCGAGTCGAGGTAAGTGTCGCGCATGTCGGCATGCGCGTCGATCTGCAGCACGGAGAGCCGCGCGTGACGCCGCCGCAGCGCGCGCACCGCCCCGGTCGTGATGCTGTGCTCGCCGCCGAGGATGACCGGCAGCCGCTCGCGCCCCGCGATCCAGTCGACCGCCTGCTCGACGCGCTCGATCATCGCCCCCGGCCCCTCCGCGGTCGGCTCGAGCGAGGGCAGGGTGTGGATGCCGGTCCGATACACGGGGCCGACCTCTTCGTCCCACAGTTCCATGTTGCGGGACGCCGCCAGGATGGCGTCGGGGCCCGACCGCGTGCCGCCCTGGTAGGACGTCGTAAAGTCGTAGGGCACCGGGAGCACCATCGCGCGCGCCGTCTCCGGAGAGGCGTGCGCTTCGTCGAGGCCACCGAAGTTGTACGGCAGGCCGCTCGGCCAGTCGGGTCGGCTCATCGGTCGCTCGAGACGGCGAGAGCCCTGGGCGAGCGCGTCGCACAGGGCCCTCGCGGGAGGCGTGGAATCAGGCGGGTCGCACTGCGGGTCGAGCGCGCCGCCGCTCGGCGCGCGCCACTCGCGCGGCGCCGTTCAGGGTCTTCGGGAACTCGGTCCCGCGGTCGAGCACGTTGCTCTCTACCTTCGACATGCCAAAGGCTTCCTGCAGATAGCGCGACGCGAACTCCGTGTCGAACGACTTGCATGAAAAGATGTCGACGCTCACGAAGTTCTTTTCAGGGAACGTATGAATGCTGATGTGGCTCTCGGCAATCAGCACGAACCCGGAAATACCCCAGTCTTCCGGCTTCAAACCGCTGTACCTGAATACGTAAGGAGGCATGATCCGCGTCATGCCGATCCGCGCGGGCAGCTCGTCCAGAATGCGGTAGATGAGGTTGAGATCCTCGAGCTTTGATTTCTCACACCCATACCCGTCCAGCATCAGGTGCGGGCCGAAACCGTCCATCGCGCTAGCCACCTCCCCGCAGCCAGGGCTGCGATCCAAGCTCTCTTTTCCACCAGCTCACGTTCATGAGCTAGTTCTCGTCATCGCCTTCGACGGCGTCGAGATCTTCGCCGAACTCGTCGTCCTCGTAGTCGTCCTCGAGCTCCTCGTCTTCCTCGTCGAACTCCTCGTCGTCCTCGCCGAGCTCGTCGTCGTCATCGTACTCGTCTGCGTCGTTCTCTTCCTCGTCGTCGCCCAACTTCTCCAACTCGTCGTCCGGAAGTCCCCCGAACGTGTCGTCGCCGATACCCTTTTTCTTCTTCATGGCCGCCTCGGCTGATTTCCCTGACCCGTTGCGTCGCAGGTTCACATCATGCCTCTCGCGAAGCGCGTTGGATGCGCCTTTGCGCCCGCAAGATGCGGTGCTTTTCAAAAAAGCACCGGCAGTATACGGAGCACCTCCCGGTCGTCAATAACAAATCGGCCGCTTCCGCAGCGCCTTCAAGGCCTTTTTGGCCTCGTGGAGCGCTCGCGCTCCCACAGCCGGGCCCAGACGGCCGGGGCGGGAGCGCGCTCGAGCGTGGAAGCCTCGGCCGCCCGGGCCTCAGCAGAAGAGCGGCACCCGGCCGGCAGCCGCGGGACCCGCGCCTCGGTCGGGAGGCGATCGCCGAGGTGGCGCCGCGCAGAGCGTCGCGCCGAAAAGACTCACGCTCGGCGGGCGGCCGAGCGGTTCGAGATGCGGGGCTGGGAGGAGTGGCGGGGTTGACGGGACTCGAACCCGCGACCTCCTGCGTGACAGGCAGGCGTTCTAACCAACTGAACTACAACCCCGCGGGGCGCGAGCGGGCCGGAACGGCGCTCAGCGCGAAAAGCCGGGGCAGAATAGCGGCGGGTTCGGGTCGTGTCAACGAACGCGGGCGCTGCGAACCTTCGAGGTGGTTGCGGCTCTGGCGCGCGTGAAGGATGCTTGGCTCAACGAAACGCGCGCCTCGCGATCGCGCTCCTCGACCCGCCATTGCTCGAAACCTGCCGAATGGACGATCACTACCGACCCCTGTTCGAGAAGAATCCGCTGCCGATGTGGGTCGTGGATCTCGAGACGTACCGCTTCCTGGCCGTCAACGACGCCGCCGTCCGCCACTACGGATACTCGCGCGAGGAGTTCATGACGATGAGCGCGAAGGACGTCCGCCCGCCGGCCGATGTCCCGGCGTTGCTCGATGCGGTCGCCGAGGCCGCCCGGCGCTGGCCGGCGCCCGTTGGCGGAGCTCGTGCCACGTGGCGACACCGCAAGCGCAGCGGCGAGCTGATCGACGTCGAGATCCGCTGGAGCCCGGTTTCGTTCGAGGGGCGGCGCGCCTCGCTGGCGCTGATCACGGACACGACCGAGAGCAAGCACACGGAGGAGCGCCTGCGCCGTCAGGCACGGTTCGTCCAAGTGCTCCAGGACGTCGCCGTGGCCGCCAACCAGGCCACGTCGGTCGACGAGGCCCTGCAGTTCTGCCTCGACCGCGTGTGCGAGCACACCGGGTGGCCTGTCGGGCATGTCTACCTGGTCGATCCCGAGACGCACGATCACCTGCAGCCGACGAAGCTCTGGCATCTGTCCGATGCGGAGCGATTCGCTCCGTTCCGCGCAATCACCGAGGCGACGCCGCTGTCGATTGGCGAAGGTCTTCCGGGAGAGGTGCTCCGGTCGGGACGCGCCCTGTGGATCGAGGACGTGACGCGGGCAGCGAACTTCCCGCGGGCTCCGCGGGCCCGTGAGTGCGGGCTGCGCGCCGCACTCGGTCTGCCGGTGCTGGTCGGGAGCACGGTGGTCGGCGTGCTCGAGTTCTTTCTCACCGAGGCGAGACAGCCGGACGAGGAGATGCTCCACGTGCTGGGCCATACCGGCGCTCAGATCGGGCGGGTGATGGAGCGGCAGCGCGCCGACACCGAGCTGCGGAAGTCCCGCGAGCTGTTCCGCACCCTGGCGGGCCGCGTCCAGTCGGTGCGGGAGGAGGAACAGTCCCGCATCGCCCGCCAGGTCCACGACGAGCTCGGCCAGCGGTTGACGGCGATGCGGCTCGATCTGTCGTGGCTCGCGCGCCGTCTCGACGGCGAGTCGGAGGCGGCGCGGCACCGAGTGGACCAGATGATCGAAGGCGTGGACGCCACGCTGGACGTCGTCCGTGAGATCACCGCCGAGCTGCGGCCGGCCATGCTGGAGGACCTGGGGCTGCCGGCCGCGATCGAATGGCTCACGCAGCGCTTCGCCCGCCAGTCCGGCATCGCCGCCACCTTCGAAAGCCGTTTGCCCGACGCTTCGGTCGACCGCGACCGCGCGCTGGCGGCATTTCGCATCGTGCAGGAGGCGCTGACCAACGTCGCCCGTCATGCGCGCGCCACCCGGGTCACGGTGACCGGAGAGGCCGCGGATGGAGAGCTGCGGTTGGAAGTGCTCGACGACGGCCGGGGCATCGCTGCGCAGGACCTGGCGAAGCCGCGCGCGCTCGGCCTCGTCGGGATGCGTGAACGCGCGAACGCCTACGGAGGCACGGTGTCGATTGTTCCGAGCCCGGGTCGCGGCACCCGGGTCCTGGTCCGGATTCCGCTTCCCGACCCGCGCGGCGCGACGGCGTTCCCATGATCCGGCTGCTGATCGCGGACGATCACGCGGTGGTGCGCGAAGGCTTGAGCCGCATCTTCGGAGAGGTCCCCGATCTCGAAGTGGTCGCGGAAGCCGCTAGCGGCGACGACGTTCTCGCGGCCGTGGCCCAGAACCAGGTGGACGTCGTGCTGCTCGACATCTCGATGCCGGGCCTGCCGTTCCTGCAGCTCCTGCGCGACCTCGAAACCCACCATCCGGAGGCGCGCGTGCTCGTCCTCAGCATGCACTCGGAGGATCAGTACGCGGTCCGCGCGTTCCGGGCGGGGGCGGCGGGCTACGTGACCAAGGATCGATCGCCCGAGGAGATCCTGGACGCGATCCGCACCGTGCATCGGGGCGCCCGCTACGTGAGCCATGCCGTGGAGAAGCGGCTGGTCAGCCGCGGGTCGGGTCTCCGCCGCCTGCCGCACGAGACGCTGTCCGACCGCGAATACGAGGTGCTGTGCCTGCTCGGCGCCGGCACGAGCCTGAAGGACATCGCCGCCCGGCTGACGCTGAGCCCGAAGACCGTGAGCACGTACCGGTCACGCATCATGGAAAAGATGGCGTTCCACAGCAACGCCGACATCGTGCGCTACGTGATCGAGCAGCGCCTGTCCGGCTGAACGGGCGTGACCTAGTAGACGCGCGTCAGGATCACGCCCGGGTAGTAGTGACGCATGATCGCGGCGGCGTCCGCGCCGCGCTGCGCCATGCCGAGCGCGCCCGTCTGGCACAAACCCACGCCGTGGCCGGAACCGGCGCCGCTCGCGACCACGGCCAGAGCTCGGCGCGTACGTGGATCGCGACGGACCTCCACCTTGAAGAGGTTGGAGCGCAGGATCGCGGCCGGGTTGCCGGGACGGCGCATCATCTGCCTCAGAGAATAAGCGGGGATGACGATCGAGCCGCGCGACGTCTCGACGACCAGCCGCCAGACGCGTCCCGAGCGCGAGCGCTCGGAGACCCGTACGTCGAGCAGCTCGCCGGTTCCTCCGGCCGGCATCCGAATCCCGTGGAACGGACCGTGGGTCCGTAAGTTCGCGAGCAACTCGGCGACCGACCATTCTTCGCGCCAGCGGTGGTGCGGCGACGCGCCGCAATGGTCGCCGGCCTCGCCGCGATCGAGATGGCTGACGAGATAGGGCATTGGCGCCGCCGGCCACGCTTCCCAGACTTCGGAGGTGATTCCACCGCAGGTCGAAGAATAGTTCGCGCGGATCGGCCGGCCGGCGGAAAGCGCCACCTCTCCCGCGGTGCTCGTCACGCAGCGCGTGGCGAGCGGCCGCTCGTCGTCGACCGGGCCGTACACCTGGTCTTCGACGGTTCCGTAGAGGTCGAACCCTTCGAGGGTCCGGCGCCCGCGATAGAACAGCGTGTAGCTGCGCGCCGCGATGGCTTGCGCGCGGCCCGCCTGGAACCGCTCTTCGGCGAGCGGCCCGATCTCGCCCGGGACCACGCCCAGAAGATAGTCCTCGAGCGGCAGGCGCAGCGCGAGTGTCAGCCGCCCGCGCGGATTCACGAACACCTTGAACGTGCCTCGCCACGAGCGGCCCTTCCAGCGGATGAACCGGGCGGCCCCTCCTTCCGGGCCGTCGCTGCCCCAGAGCCATAGCGTGTCGCGGGCCGGCAGCTCGATCTCCCAGCGCTCGGCTTCGGAGACGCTGCGCGCCACGATGCGCCCCAGTCGCAACCCGACTGCGAGGCGCGCGCCCGCGGCCAGGACCCGCGGCTCGGTCGACTCTATTTGCGCCGCGCCGACCGGATCGAGCGTCAGACTGTCGAGGTCCCACGCCAGTCCCACGGAGATTCGCGGCTGCTCGGCCCGCGACTCGGGAACCGGCGGGGGTGACGGAATCGGCGTTTCCGAGGCCCCCTCTTCCGCGGGAGGAGGCGGCGGCGGTGTTGGCGGCGGCGGCGCGCACGACGCCAGCGCGAGCGCGAGCGCCGCGCCGTGCCACGCGATACGCGCCGCCTTCCCCCGCGTCGTCCCCAGAACGTTCACCGCGCAGCTCCCGGCGTGATCTGACCGAGGACGACGGCGTGCGCAGCTCCGGTGGCGCCCGGCAGGTTTCCCGGCAGCCCGGACAGCGTCAGGTGCGCGAGAAACGCGAACGCCATCGCCTCTTTTGCGTCGGCGGGCACTCCGAGCACCTCGGCACGGCGGAGTGGAACCGGGGCCAGGCGCCGCTCGAGCGCCGCCATCAGGGCCGGATTGCGCACACCCCCGCCGCTCACGTACACCGCATCGACCGGGCCGAGCGGCGAGAGGAAGCGCTGCACGGCGCCCGCGACCGAGCGCGCGGTGAGCTCGACCGCGGTGGCGATCAGGTCGTCGTCGCCAAGACCGAGTCCTTTGGCACGGACGCGGCCGCGCTCGGCATACGCGCGCCCGAAGCGCTCGCGACCGGTGGAGCGCGGCGGCGGCTGCGCGAAGAACGGATCGCCAAGCAGCTCGCCGACCAGCATCTCGCTGGCGCGGCCGCGGAGGGCCCGCTGACCGTCGCGATCGAAGCGCTCCTTCCCCTCCGTGACTAGACCGACCAAATCGTCGAGCACCGAGTTGCCGGGGCCGGTGTCGAACGCGATCACGTCGTTCGGGTTCCCGCCGCGCGGAACGTAGGTCACGTTGGCCATACCGCCGAGGTTGAGGAGCACCCGCGCTTCATCGGCCGAGCGGCTCAGCCGCCAGTCGAACAGGGGCACGAGCGGCGCCCCCTCGCCGCCAGCGGCGGTGTCGCGCGCGCGAAAGTTCGAGACGACGGCGATCCCGGTGCGCTCGGCAAGCACCGCCGCCGAGCCGAGCTGGAGCGACAGGGCCATCGTGCCCGCCGCGCGCGGCCGATGGCGAACCGTCTGGCCGTGCATCCCGATCGCATCCACGGCGTCCGGTGCGAGTCGGGCCCCGGCCAGCAGGTCCAGCGTCGCCGCCGCATAGCTCTCCCCGAGCGCCGCATCGAGGCTCATCAGACGCTCCGGCGTGATCTCGTCCGCATGCGTGACCTCGAGAATCTCCCGGCGCATCGATTGGACGAGCGGCGTTTCACGGTAGGCGACCAGCTCGCACTCGGTCGCTAACCCATCGCCTCTCATGCGCACGAGCGCCGCGTCGATGGCATCGGCCGACGTTCCGGTCATGAGACCGACCAGGCGATGCTCGGGTCGCGCGCGGTAGGCGCGCAGTGTGGCGAGAGCGTCCCCGGGCTCGGGACTCACTTCTCCGCTCCGGCGAGCAGTCCCGAGAGGATCTGGCGCTGGAACGCCACGAACACCGCCAGCACGGGCAGCGAGGCGATGGTCGAGCCCGCCATGAGAAAGCTCCAATCGACACTGTGCTCGGTCTGCGACAGCAGCGCGAGCCCGACCGGAAGCGTGCGCAGGCGATCCGAGTCCACGAAGATGAGCGGAAAGAGAAACGAGTTCCAGTTGGTGAGGAAGGACTGGATCGCGACCACGGCGAGCACCGGCCGCATCAGCGGTAAAACGACGCGCCGGAACACGAGCCAGTCCGAGGCACCGTCGACACGGGCGGCCTCTTCCAGCTCCAGCGGAAGCTGACTCACGTACTGGCGCACCAGGAACACGCTGAACGCGTCGACCGCGAACGGCAACACCAGGGCCGCGTAGGTGTCGAGCAGATGCAGCCGCGCCATCACGAGATAGAGCGGGATCATCAGGATCTGCTTCGGCAGCATGAGCGTCGCGACGATCCCGAGCGTCCACAAGCGCTCGCCGGGCACGCGCCTGCGTCCGAGCACGTAGCCGACCATCGCCGCCGTCGCGACATTGAGAACCACCACCACCGCGGCGATCAGGGCGCTGTTGAGCAGGTAGCGCGAGACCGCCGATGTGTCGAACAGCGCGGCGTACGAGGACAGATCCCACGGGCCGCGCAACGCGCGCGCGAACGACTCTCCCGCGTGCGGAGCGAGCGAGATCGCGACCATCCACCCGAACGGCAGCAACATCGTGACCAGCAGCGGACCGAGCCACAGCCAGCGTCCGAACGAACGGCTGGGAGCGTCGAACGTTCGAGCAGGCAACGCCGGCGAGCTCACGCGATCCGCTCCCGGGCGCCGATCGCTTTCATCTGGGCCCACGCCAGCAGCAGCGAGATCAGAAACAGCAAGTAGGCGACCGCGCTGGCGTAGCCGAGGTGGAAGCGCGAGAACGCTTCCTCGTACAGGTAGTAGACGACGGTGGTCGTCCGCCCGAGCGGCCCGCCCCGCGTCATGACGAACACCTCGGCGAAGATCTGCAGGCTGCGAATCGTGTTGACGACGACGACGAACAGCAAGGTCGGGCGCAGCAGCGGCAGCGTGATCCGCGTCAGGCACGCCCATGCGCCCGCGCCTTCGAGCCGCGCCGCTTCGTAGAGGTCGCGCGGGATCGCTTCGAGGCCGGCGAGGAAGATGATCATGTAGTAGCCGCTGGCCGACCACACGTCCATCGCCATGATCGCAGGCAGCGCGGTGTTGGGATCGAGCAGCCACGCTGGGGCCGGCCATCCGAGCGCACCGAGCACCGCGTTGAGCGAGCCGTTGGGCGCGTACAGGCCCTTGAACACCAGCGAGAGCACGACGACCGACACGACGCTCGGCAGGAAGAATCCGACGCGAAACAGCGTGCGGCCGCGAAAGTGCGGCTGGACGGCGAGCGCGAGCGCCAGGGCCAGAGCGGTCGTGAAGGGAATCGTGCCGATTACGAACCACGCCGTGTTGCCGAGCGCAGACCAGAACGCAGGATCGGACAGCGCGCGTGCGTAGTTGTCGAACCCGACCACGCGGGTCGCGCCGGGGCGGATTGGCGAGTAATCCGTGAACGAGGCCGCGAGCGAGAAGGCGAATGGATAGAGCCCGAACAGTCCGAACGAGACCACCCACGGGGAGAGCAGAGCCCAGGCCGTCGCTCGCGAATGCTGCCGCATCAAGCGTCGGTCCGGAAGCTCATGGGCGCCGAGCGACGTCGGGCACGGCTACGGCTTCCCGAGGAGTGCGACCAGTTTCGTGCGCGCGTCCGCCAGCGCCTGCGTGGACGACTTCCGGTCGTAGAGCGCCTGCTCGATCTCGTCTTCGATCGCCGCTTCCATCGCGTCCCATTCCGGATGGTTGGGCGTGAAGCGGGCGGTCTCGAACTGGCGGATCATGACCTGCTGCTCGGGACGCTCGCGGTAGAACGCCGCGGTGTCCGCGCCGACCGTGGCCGGTTGCACGCTCTGGGCGGCGACCGCGAGCGCCAGCGCGTTGTCGGCCCGAACCAGATAGCGGGCGAGCTTCAACGCCTCTTCCTTGTGCCGGGATCCCTGGAAGCTGACCAGCACCTCGCCGCCCGCGAACGACGCATGCGAGCCGCGATCGGTCGCCGGCATCGGCACCAGCGCGACGCCGTAGCGAAGGCCGGGCGCTTCCTTGGGAATCTGCTTGCACAGCCACGCCCCCGAGATCTGGAGGCCCAGCCTGCCCTCTTTGAATTCGTGATCCAGCGCATCCTGCAGTCCCGTCATGCCGACCTCGCGCAGGCCGAGATAGAAGTCGAGTGCCTCGCGGTTCTCGGGCGAATCGAACAGCACCGAGTCGAGATCGGCCGAGAGAATTTCTCCGCCGTTGCTCCAGGCGAACGGCATGAACTTCTTGAACAGCTTCTGGCGATCGTTGAGGCTGACGCCGTAGCCGTGCACGCCGCCTCCCAGACGCTGAATCGCCCGGGCCGCGTGACGGAGCTCGCCCCAGGTCACCGGCGGGCGCGTGGAATCGAGGCCCGCCCGAGCGAACAGGGTCCGGTTGTAGAACAGCGCGCGCGTCCCGAGCACCCACGGCAATCCGTAGAGCGCGTCGCCGATGCTGCACATCTCCCATCCGCGCAGGCCCGGCTCGAGGTCCGCGACTCCGGCGCTCCAGTCGGAGAGCGCGCCGGACGCGAGAAACCGCGGCATGTACGTGGAGCCCAGCTCGCACAGGTCGGGCGGCTTGCCGGCCGCCACCGCGGCCGTGATCTTGTCCTTGCCGCTGTCCCAGGTGAGCTGCTCCATCTGAACCTTGATTCCGGGATGCTCCGATTCGAACTTCCGGATCAACGGCGTGACCACGTCCGCCGGCCAGAACTGCCAGAACACGACAGTTTTCTCCCGCGCCGCCGGAGCGCACGCGAGCAGCAGCGCCCACCCTGCCATTCCCGCCCAGCGCAAAGCCCTGGCCAGCGAACCGCAGACGCGCCTCACGCTCGCCCCCGCTCGCCCGGAGCGCCGGCCAGCGCCGCACGCACGAAATCGTTCGCGCGCGCGAGGCGTGCCTCCGCTTCGTCGCGCGAGCAGCCCAACTTCAGCATCACGATCGCCGTTTTCACGCTTTTGCCCGCGCCGGCGATCGCGTGCGCAGCGCTTTCCTGGTCGACGCCCGTGACCGTCATGACGGTGCGCCGGCTGCGCTCGACC
>DASQFU010000073.1:0-9009 GCA_035632955.1 Candidatus Limnocylindria bacterium | reverse complement strand
GAACCGCAAAGGTTTCCCCGAGAGCTTCGACGTCGCACGCCTGCTCAGTTTCCTGCATCAGGTGAAATCGGGAGGGGAGAACGTCGAGGCGCCGGTCTATTCGCATTTCCACTACGACATCCTTCCCGGGCGTTGCACCGTCGTCGACCGCCCAGACATCCTCATTGTCGAGGGTCTCAACGTCCTGCAGCCGTCGCGCATGCCCAAAGACGGCGGGGCGATTCCCTTCGTCTCGGATTTCTTCAACTTCTCCATCTACATCGACGCGAACGCCAAAGTGATCGAAGACTGGTACGTCACGCGTTTCATGCGGCTGCAACAGACCGCATTTCGCGATCCAGCCTCCTATTTCCATCGTTTTGCTCGGCTTTCTCAGGACGACGCGCGCATTCAAGCGCTGGAGATCTGGCGCTCGATCAATCTCAAGAACCTGGAAGACAACATCCTTCCGACCCGGCAGCGTGCGCGCCTGATTCTCCGTAAAGGTGCCAACCATGACGTCGAGAGCGTGGCGCTGCGGCGAATCTAGCCGCGTGTTCACGTTGGTTGGCGTTCCCGGCTTGCGGTTGACGAATCGTACGGGCTAGACTCGCGGCGCATCCCGGAACCGCAAGCCAATGCCCCGGGAGCGCGGCGGTCGACCACACGGTCGTCCGCCCCTTTGCTATCAGGAGGGCT
Source organism: Candidatus Limnocylindria bacterium (assembly GCA_035632955.1). Classification (GTDB taxonomy): domain Bacteria; phylum Eisenbacteria; class RBG-16-71-46; order RBG-16-71-46; family RBG-16-71-46; genus DASQFU01. Next base: position 8,331 of record DASQFU010000073.1, on the reverse strand, counting down.
ATGGCGACCATCCGTCTCGAGGGCTTGTCGGTGTTCGGTCACCACGGCGCCCGTCCCTATGAGCGGGAGGCGGGACAGCGCCTCGAGGTGGATCTGGAGCTGGAGCCGATCGACAATCGGGCCGAGGACAGCGATCGTCTCGCCGATGCCGTGGACTACGACCGGCTGTATCAGACCGTGAGGGAAGTCGTGGAACAGAAGAGCTTCCATCTGCTGGAGGCGCTGGCGGCCGCGACCGCCGAGACGATCCTCGATGGGTTCGCGGTGCGCCGCGTGCGCGTGCGAATCGCCAAGCAGAACCTGGGCTGGACGACCGGAGGACGGGCGGTGATCGAGGTCGTCCGGGAGCGACAATGAAAGCGTTCGTCGGCCTCGGGTCGAACCTCGGGGAACGCGAGCAGCTCTTGCGCGCCGCGCTCGACGCGCTGGGCCACCTGCCGGGCACCCGGCTGGTGCGCGCCTCGTCGCTCTACGACACGGAGCCGGTCGGTGAGGTCGACCAGCCGAACTTCCTCAACGCGGTCGCCCAGATCGACACCGAGCTCACCGCCCGGCAGCTGCTCTGGAACCTGCTGCTGATCGAGCGGCGGCTGGGCCGCGTCCGCACTCAGAAGTGGGGGCCGCGCACGATCGATCTCGACCTCCTGCTCTACGGCACGCTGGTCGTCGACGAGCCCGACCTCAAGGTGCCGCATCCGGAGCTGACGCGGCGCTCGTTCGTGCTGGTGCCGCTGGTGGAGCTCGACCCGCTGCTGGCGCACCCGGTCACCGGGCAGACACTGCTCACGCACCTCTCCTGGCTCAAGACCCGGCCACCCGTGAAGCGCGGCACCCGCCTGTGGAACTAGTTTGACGCACGAATGTCCGACAATCGGTTCGTCGTCGTCGAAGGGGTCATCGGTGTCGGCAAGACCAGCCTGACGCGCCTACTCGCGGAGCGGCTGCAGGCGCAGCTGCTGCTGGAAGAGGTCGAAGAGAATCCGTTCCTGAAGGACTTCTACCGGGATCGTGAACGGTTCGCGTTCCAAACCCAGATGCACTTCCTGTTCAGCCGCTACCAGCAGCAGCGCTCGATGCGGCAGATGGATCTGTTCCGCGAGCGGACCGTCTCGGATTACCTGTTCCAGAAGGACCGGATCTTTGCCAGCTTGAACCTCTCCGAGCGCGAGCTCGCGCTCTACGAGCGCGTCGTCGGATGGCTCGAGCTGGAGGTCGTCAAGCCGGACGTCGTCGTCTACCTGCAGGCCAACACCGAAATGCTGATGGAGCGCATCGCCAAGCGAGGCCGGCCGTTCGAGCGCGACATGGACCGCGGATACATCAGCGCGCTCAACGAGGCGTACAATCACTTCTTCTTTCACTATCTCGATGCCCCGCTCCTGGTCGTCAACACCAACGGCATCGATTTCGTGAAGCATGCGGAAGACTTCGAGGACTTGCTGAAGCGCATCCTCGTCCATCGCGAGGGCACTGTGTACTACGCGCCGATCGAACGGGGGACGGTGTCGTGAGCGAGCCGCGCCCGCTTGGGTCGGGCTCGAATCCCACGCCCAAGACCGGCGCACCCGCCCCCGCCGCGCGCCCGAAGATCACGGCGCCGATGGTGGTCGCCATGAAGCGGCGCGGCGAGCCGATCTCGGTCCTCACCGCCTACGACTACCCGACGGCCCGGCTGGCCGACGAAGCCGGCATCGAGATCCTGCTGGTCGGCGATAGTGTCGGCACGGTCGTTTTGGGATACGAGACCACGCTGCCGGTCACGGTCGAGGACATCCTCCACCACACGCGCGCGGTGTCACGCGCGCGGCCGTCGGCGTTGCTGGTCGCCGATCTGCCGTTCATGTCGTATCAGGTCAGCGTCGAGCAGGCGGTGCTGAATGCCGGGCGCCTGATCAAGGAGGGGGGCGCCGACGCGGTGAAGCTCGAAGGCGGCGAACGCGTCGTGCCCGCGGTCGCGCGCATGATCGAGATCGGCATCCCGGTGATGGGGCATCTCGGATTGACGCCGCAGTCGGTGCTGGCGTTCGGCGGCTACAAAGTGCAGGCGCGCGGCGAGGCCGACCAGGAGCGGCTGGTGCACGACGCCCGGTTGCTCGAACAGGCGGGATGCTTCGCGCTGGTGCTGGAAGGAATCCCGGCGCGCCTCGGCGCGCTGGTGACGCGCGAGCTGCAGATTCCGACCATCGGCATCGGCGCCGGCGTCGGCTGCGACGGCCAGGTGCTCGTCACCCACGACCTGCTCGGGCTCTATCTGGGGCGGGCGCCGAAGTTCGTCCGACGTTACGCCGATCTGGCGGGTGCCATGCGCGAGGCCTTCACGCGCTATGTCGCGGACGTGAAGGCTCGGCGGTTCCCGGACGAGAACGAGTCGTATTGATGGCGCGATCGGCGGCGCGCGGTCGCCGGATGCGGCGGGTGCGTTCGGTGGCGGCGGTGCGGCGCGCGGTCGCAGACTGGAAGGCGCGCGGTCACAGGATCGCGTTCGTGCCGACGATGGGAGCGATCCACGACGGTCATTCGAGTCTGGTCCGCCGTGCGCGCACGGCGCCCTCGGTGCGCGTGGTCGCGAGCATCTTCGTCAATCCGCTGCAGTTCGGGCCGCGCGAGGACTACCGGCGCTATCCGCGCCGGCCGATTCAGGATCGCGCCCGGCTGCGCGCCGCGGGGGTCGATCTGCTCTGGGAGCCGGCGGTCGCCGATCTCTACCCGTCCGGCCACCGCACGCGGGTTCGCGTGTCGGGGGTGGACGAGTCGCTCGAGGGCGCCTCGCGCCCCGGTCACTTCGAAGGCGTCGCGACCGTGGTGCTCAAGCTCTTGAACGTGGTCGCGCCGGACACCTTGTGGCTGGGTCAGAAGGATGCGCAACAGGCGGCCGTGCTCGAGCGCATGGTGACGGACCTCGACCTGCCGGTGCGCGTGCGGCGCGCGCCGACCGTGCGCGAGCCCGATGGTCTCGCGCTCTCGTCGCGGAACGCGTACCTCGACCGGGACCAGCGCCGCCAGGCGGTCGCGCTGCCGCGCGGGCTCGCAGCCGCCCGGGCGCTGCTACGTGAGGGTGAGCGCTCGGCTGCGCGGCTGCGCGCGGCGGTGCGACGGGTGTGGCGCCGCTACCCGGCGGTGCGCGAGGACTACGTCGCAGTCGTCGACCTCGAGCGGCTCGAGCCGGTGCGGCGCGTGCGCGGCCGGGTGCTGGTCGCGGTGGCGGCGCGGGTCGGCCCCGCGCGCCTGATCGACAACTTCGAGTGGAACGGACGATGAGCAAGTACCGGCATCCGGACGCGGCGGCGATCGTGCTCGCCGCGGGCCAGGGCACGCGCATGAAGAGCGACATGGCGAAGGTGCTGCACCCGGTCGCCGGCGCGCCGCTGCTCGCCCATGTGCTGAACGCGGTCGAGGGACTGGGGGTCGGTCGCGCGTTGGTCGTGATCGGCCACCAGCGGGACCGAGTGCGTTCCGTGTTCGCCGGTGCGCCAGTGGAATGGGTCGAGCAACTCGAGCAGCGAGGCACCGGGCACGCCGTGATGATGGCGGGGCCCGCGCTCGCGGATTTCCCGGGCACGCTGCTGGTCTTGTGCGGAGACACTCCGCTGCTGCGTAGCCAGACGTTGCACGAGCTGCTGGACGGGCACGAGGCCTCGGGGGCCGCCGTCACCGTGCTGTCGACCGTGGTCCCCGATCCCCGCGGCTATGGGCGCGTCGTGCGCGGCGCGCAGGGCGGCATCGCGGCGATCGTCGAGGAGCGCGACGCGACCCCCGAGCAACGCGGGATCGCCGAGATCAACTCCGGCATTTACGCGTTCCGCTACCCGCGGCTGGCGATCGTGCTCGCCGACCTGACGGCGCACAACGCGCAGGGCGAGTACTACCTGACCGACACCGTGACGCTCCTCGCGCAGCGCGGCGGCGAAGCGGCGGTCGTCTGCGCTCCGGACTATCGCGAGCTGCTCGGCATCAACACGCCGGACCAGCTCGCGGAAGCCGAGCGATTGTTCGCCGAGCGATCGCGCTCCGAGGGCGAGGTCCGCTCGAGAGCGGGAGGCGATGATGCCTAGGGCGCGCGACGCCTCACGGCTGTGGGCGCCGTGGCGCATGACGTACGTGCGCGGCGCGCACGAGCCGGCCGGTTGCCTGTTCTGCCGTGCCGCGCGCGGACGCAGCGACCGGGCGCATCTGATTCTGGCGCGGCGACCGCACGCGTTGCTCTTGCTCAACCGCTATCCCTACAATCCCGCACATGCGATGGTGGCTGTGACGCGTCACGTGGGCCGGTTTCAGCGCCTCACGGCCGCCGAGCGCGACGACGTGTTGAGCCTGCTCGCCGCGGCCGAGCGCGCGCTCGAAGCCGAGTATCGGCCGCACGGCATCAACGTCGGCGCCAATCTCGGACGGGTGGCGGGCGCAGGCTTCCCGGGCCATCTCCATCTCCACCTGGTGCCGCGCTGGGACGGCGACACCAACTTCATGCCGGTGATCGGCGGCACCAAGGTGCTGCCCGAAGCGCTGGGCAAGACCTGGCAGCGGCTGCGCCGGGCGCTGAAAGCGGATGCGCGCACGCGCGCCGCGGATAGGGCATGATCCTCCGCGTCGTCGTCGGTATCCTGGCGCTCAGCGTCGCGGCTCTCGGGCTGTCGTGGGCGTATGCCACGTTCTGGCCCAAGCGGGAGGCGCCGGTGGCGGGTCCGGCGCGGCGGGTGATCCGCGTCCAAGTGCTGAACGGATCCGGCGAGATCGGCATCGGTGCGCGCGTGGCCGCATATCTGCGGGAAGGCGGGTTCCACGTCGTGCAGGTGGACAATGCCGACCGCTCCGACTATTTCGCCACGCTGGTGGTGGCGCGGCGCGGCGAGCCTGACGGCGCGACCGCCGTCGCGCGGTACCTGGGTTCGCCCCCGGTGATCCGTCAGGCTTGGGGCTCGGATGTCGCGGACGTCACGGTGGTGCTGGGCAGCGACCGCAGCCGGCTCCGCTTCGACGATTAGACCAGAGGAGAACGCACGTGAACTTCGGAGGCACCGAGATCGCCCTGCTGTTCCTGATCGTGCTGCTCATCTTCGGACCCAGTCAGATCCCGAAGATGGCGCGGGGAATCGGTCAGGCGCTGCGGGAGTTCCGCAAGGCGCAGCACGAGATCACCGACGAGATCCAGAGCGACGAGACGCGCGACAAGAAGACCGACTCCAAGCCCGTCGACTGAGCGCCGGCGCGCTCAGGGCGTGTTGCGCAGGTCGCGGATCTTCGCCCGCTGCCGCTCTTCGGTGATCCAGGCGGCGAAGAACGCACGCTGGCGCTGATTCAGGATCTCGTTCGTGATCTGTCCCTTGAGCTGTTCGAACGCCTGGGGCTCGGCGGGCAGCTTGCGATCCACGCGCACGAAATACCAGCCGGTCAGACTCTCAATCGGTCCCACAACTTTTCCGATCGGCACCGCGAACGCCGCCCCGACGACTTCAGGAGCGGAGTTCAGCCGTGGGTCCTGAGCCGCGGCCCGCGTGACGCCCCCGACCGTGAACAGCGTGGCGCCCCCGGCCTTCGCGGCGTCTTCGAGCGACGCGCCGCCGGCGAGGGCCTGGGCGACGCGATCCGCGGCCGGCTGGTTGACGCGCACGCGTGCCTGGATGTCGGCGAGCTGCCGCAGCGGCTCGGCCACGTCCTGCTGAGTTGCCGGACCGGCCGGTCGCTGGTTCGCCACCTGCACGATCGTGAAGGAGTCGTCGCTGCGGAACACCGGACTGACTTCGCCTTCCTTGGCCAGCATGCCCCAATCGATCGCCTCGGGCGCATCCATCAACGCCGGGCTCGGATTCGAAAGGTCGAAGTAGCCGGACAAGGTCGTCGCGAGGCCCTTCTCGGAGGCGGCCTTGCCGAGTCCGACGCCACGCGCGGCCGCGCGCTCGCGAATGCGCTGGACCTCGTCGGCCTGCGCCTGGAGGCCGGTCGCCTCGGGTCGCACCTTGACGATGATCTGCGCCACGCGCACGCTCGGGACCCCGGAGGTCGGATCGGGCAGCCGCTCGAGCAGCTTGAAGAACACGACCCGCCCGCCTTCGAGTCGGGGATTCGTGATCTCTCCGGGCGCGATAACCGCCATCTGCTTGCCGACGTCCGGTCCGAACTCCTCGACCGGGATCGGGCGGTTGATCACGCCGCCCTGATGGACGCCGGGCCCTTCCGAGAAGTCACGCGCGAGCGCCGCGAAGTCCTCGCCGCGCCGCGCGCGCTCGGCCAAACCCTGAGCCATGTCCATCGCCGCCTTCGCGTCCTCGTCGCGGAAGCGAATCGGCACCTGGAGGATCTCGAGCTGGGTGCGGGCCGGAGCGTTGAACCGGCCCTTGAACTCGCGATACACACGCTCGAGATCCGCGCTGCTCGGCGGCGGCATCTCGCCTCCGACCTGCGGCGGCACTTGCACGATAGTCGCCGTGATCTGCTCGAACCGGTTGCGGAAGGCGTCACGCACTTCCGGCGCGGAAAGCTTGAGCGACGCCAGCAGGCGCTCCTGCAGCTTGCGCGTCGGCAACTGACGCCGGATGTGCTCTTCGAAGGGCGCCCAGTTGATGTTCGGGTTGCGGATCGCCTGCGTGTACTTGGCAGGGTCGAACTTGCCGTCGGTCTGGAAGTCCGGCGCTGCCGCCAGCTCCTGCGGCGGCGAGGTCTGGAGCGAGAGCACGACCTCGCGGTCGCTCGGCTCGAGCTTGTAGGTCTCGGCGTGCCTCTCCAGCAGTTTCTCGGTCACCAGCGCCCGCCAGGCCTGGACTTCCACGTACCGGATGTCCCTGTCCACAGGATCGCCGCCGTACTGCTGGCGATAGATCTGGCGCTGTTGGTCCACGGCCGCGAGATACTCGGCGCGTGTGATCTGCTCGCCGTCCACCGTGCCGACCGCTCCCGATGCGCGGGCGCTCAGGTCGCCGCCGGCCCCCATGCCGAACATGAAAATGAAGCCGCCAAGGAAGCTGCCGACGACCACGACGGTCAGGATCCACCAGATGAGTTTCGTGCGCTTGTTGCCCATGCGCATGTACTTGAGCATGCCGGACTCCGTCGGGATGAAGATCAGAGAGTGTCAGGTCGATCGCGAGCCGAGAGCGACCGGGGAGTCTAGCAGCCGATCAGCGGACTCACAACTTTTCGTCGCCGGTCCGCGCGCCATTCCGTTGGCGCCGACCTCACCTCGGACGCGAGCCGGCGCATTGCCACGCCTCGCGGCCTGTGCTACCAGTTGCGACGACGTGTCGCACCCATCGCGAGGAGACCCAGGCGTGACCACCCGCCCCGACACCGTCAACCGTCCCGCCGAGCCGGCTCCGACCGGCGTGCCTCCCGCGCCCCCGGTGGCTCAGTTGCCGACGCAGGTCCTGGACGCCATGGAGCTCGGCGTCGTGGCGCTCGATCGCGAGCGACGGGTGATCTATGCCAACCGTTGGATCGAAGACCTGCTCGGGTTCGAGACCGGCGAGCTGCTGAACCTGCCCGGATCGCGGCTGCTACCGGGCGCCGACGCCCGCTGGCTGAAGGGCGCCTCGCGCGAGACGCGCGACTTCAAGCTCGAGGCCGAGGGCCGCACGCTGACGCTCAAGGCCGAATCGCTGCCGCTGCGCAACGACGAGGGCGAGCTGATCGGCTCCGTGATCCTCGGCGAGGCCATCTCCGAGACCGAGGACGGCGAGTTCCAGAAGAAGATCGACCGTCTGGTGTCGCTGGGCGAGCTCTCCGCCTACGTCGCCCACGAGATCCGCAACCCGCTCACCGGCATTCGCACCACCGTCCAGTTCGTCGGCGCCAAGTTCAAGCCCAACGATCCGCGGCGCGAGGATCTCGAAGACGTCATCAAGGAGCTGGACCGGATCGAGCAGATCATCACTGGGCTGCTCATGTTCGCGCGCCCGCCCGCGGCGCGTCCCCAGCCCTGCGACCTCCACCAGGTGCTCGACAAGACCCTCGACATGATCGAGCTCCAGCTCGGGGACGAGCAGGTCACCCTGTCCAAGTCGTTAACCGAGGACCTGCCGCTCGTCTACGCCGACCCCGACCTGACCCAGCAGGTGTTCCTGAACCTCTGCCTCAACTCGGTCCAGGCCATGCCCCAGGGCGGCGAGCTCAAGGTCGCGACCGGTGTGCGTCGCTACCGCACCCGCCGCTCGATGATCGACATCTCGTTCGCCGACTCCGGGGTCGGCATCCCGAAGGACCTCATGGAGAAGATCTTCGACCCCTTCTTCACGACCCGCTCGATGGGCACCGGCCTCGGGTTGCCGATCTCGGTTCAGATCGTGCGCGAGATGGGCGGGGTCATCACGGCCAAGAACAACGCGTCCGGCGGTGCGACCTTCC
>DASQFU010000072.1:0-10247 GCA_035632955.1 Candidatus Limnocylindria bacterium | reverse complement strand
GGTGACGGCGGTGGCGCTGATGAAGCCGGAGCCGTGCACCGCGACCGGCTCGCCGAGTGGACCGCTGGTGGGCGCGAAGAACGTGATGACCGGCGGCCGGATCACGATGAAGCTCTGGGCGCTGGTGGCGGTGCCGGCCGGATTGGTGATCGCGATCGGACCCGAGCTGGCGCCTGCGGGCACGGTCGCGAGCAGCAGCGTGTCGCTACTGACAGTGAAGCCGGCGGCGTGACCGTTGAAGGTGACGGCGGTGGCGCTCGTGAAGCTCGAGCCGTGCACCGTCACCTGGCTCCCGACCGTGTCGCTCGGTGGCGCGAAGAACGTGATCACGGGCGATGGAATCACGGTGAAGCTGTCGGCCGTGGTCGCGGTGCCGGCCGGGTTGGCGACGGCGATCGTCCCCGAGCCGGCACTCGCCGGTGCGGTCGCGTGCAGCAGCGTGTCGCTGGCGGCGGTGAAGCTCGCGGCCTGGCCGTTGAACGCGACCGCGGTGGCGGCGGCGAAGCCGGTGCCGGTGACGATGACATCCGTCCCCGCCGGGCCGCTTGCAGGCGCGAACGAGGCGATGGTTGGCGGCTGGATGACGGTGAAGTCTGTGTTCGTCCGCGCCACGCCATCCGAGTTGGTGACAGCGATCCGGCCGGTGGTGGCACCGCTCGGCACCGTGGCCTGGAGCAGCGTGTCGCTGGCGACCGTGAAGCCGGCCACGACGTCGTCGAAAGTGACGGCGGTAACGTTCGCAAGGCCGGAGCCGTGCACGGCGACCGGCTCGCCGACCGGACCGCTGGTGGGCGCGAAGGACGTGATCACCGGCGGCAGCAGCACGGTGAAGCTCTGAGTGCTGGTCGCGGTGCCGCCCGGGTTGGTGACCGCGATCGGCCCAGCGGTGGCATCCTCCGGCACCGTCGCGTGCAGCAAGGTGTCGCCCTCGACCGTGAAGTCCGCCGCGGCTCCGTTGAACGTGACCGTTCCGGTGCTCGAGAAGCTCGAGCCATGCACCTCGACGTCACTTCCGATCGAGCCGCTGGCCGGCGAGAAGAACGTGATCGTCGGCGGCGAGACCACCGCGAAGCTCGTGGTGCTGGTCGCGGTTCCGGCCGGGTTGGTGACCGTGATCGGACCCGACCCGGCGCTGGCCGGCACCGTGGTCATCAGCAGCGTGTCGCTCGCGGCGATGAAGCTCGCGCCCGCACCGTTGAAGGTCACGGCCGTCGCGCTCGCGAGGCCGGTGCCGTGCACCGAGACTTGGCCACCGATCGGTCCGGCCTGCGGCGCGAAGAAGCTGATCGTGGGCGGTTGGATCACCGTGAAGTCGGAGACGCTGAGGCCGGTGCCGTTGCCGTTCACGACGGCGATGCGGCCGGTGGTGGCTCCGGAGGGCACGGTGGCGCGAAGCCGGATCGGTGTCCCGACGGTGAAGCTGGATGCCGGCACGCCGTTGAACGTGACGCCCGTCACGCCGACGAACCCGCTGCCGTCGACGGTCACCTCGGTACCCGCCGGTCCGCTCGCGGGCGCGAAGGAGCTGATCAACGGCGGCGGCGACGCGGTCTGGACAACCAGGGTCGGGCGATTGCTGGCCCCTTCATCCGACGTGTAGTAGGTGCTGTTGGTGCTGGCGCTGCGGAGGCCGAAGCTGTAGGTGCCGTTGCCGGTGATCGCCGCGGTGACGTCGTACTCCACCCACACGTTGGTCCCGGCGGCCTGCGAGGGTGCGACCGGGCTGCCGCCGAACGCAGGCGCGTTGGACCACGTGAGCCCGCTCTCGAGCCACGGGGTCGAAGTGCTCGCGTAGTTGTTCGAGACCAGGTGGACGGCGCCACCGTCGGGGCTCTCGTCGGTGCAGAACAGCCGGAGCTTGGCGCTCTGCACCGACTGGGTGATGCCGGTGAGATCGAACTTGAGATACGAGTTGTAGCTGCCGCTGCCACCGCGGAGCCTGAGGTTGTTGAGCGATCCGTAGTTGCTCGAGACGCTGCCGGAGTTGACGTGGGCATCGTGAGTTGCGCTGAAGCTCAGCGTCGGTGGCGGGCCGGTGACGATGAAGTCGGTCCCGCTCTGCGCCGTCCCTCCCGGCGTCGTGACGGCGATCCGGCCCGTGGTGGCACCGGCCGGCACGGTGGCGTCGATCAATGAGGTCGACTGAACGGTGAAGGTCGTCGCGGCGACGCCGTTGAAGCTGACGCCGGTGACCGCCACGAAGTTACTGCCGGTGATCGCGACGCTGGTCCCGGTTGCTCCGTGGCCGGGATTGTACGACGCGACGGCCGGTGGTCCGACCACGGTGAAGTCCGCGGCACTCACCCCGGTGCCCTGCGGATTGGCGACGGCGATGCGGCCGGTCGTGGCTCCGACCGGCACGGTGGCGCGCAGCCGTGCCGTGGTTTCGACGGTGAAGCTCGCGGCCGCAAGGCCGTTGAACGTGACGCCCGTGACGCCGACGAAGCCGCTGCCGTCGACGATCACCTGGGCGCCGACGTGGCCGCTCGCCGGCGAGAACGCGGTGACCGTTGGGGTCGGTGGCGGGCCCGACGCGGTCTGCACCAGCAGGGTTGGTCGGTTGCTGGTGCCTTCATCCGACGTGTAGTAGGTGCTGTTGGTGCTGGCGCTGCGGAGGCCGAAGCTGTAGGTGCCGTTGCCGGTGATCGCCGAGGTGACGTCGTACTCCACCCACACGTTGGTCCCGGCGGCCTGCGAGGCCGCAACCGGGCTGCCGCCGATCGCAGGCGAGTTCGCCCACGTGAGGCCGCTCTCGACCCAAGGTATCGAGCCGCCCGTGTAGTTGTTCGAGACCAGGTGGACGGCCCCGCCATCGGGACTTTCGTCGGTGCAGAACAGCCGGAGCTTGGCACTCTGGACCGACTGGGTGATGCCGGTGAGATCGAACTTGAGATACGAGTTATAGCTGCCGCTGCCACCGCGGAGTCGGAGATTGTTGAGCGACCCGTAGTTGCTGGAGACGCTGCCGGAGTTGACGTGGGCGTCGTGGCTCGGGCTGAAGCTGAGGGTCGGCGGCGGGCCGGTGACGATGAAGTCGGAGGCGCTCTGCGCCGTCCCTCCCGGCGTCGTGACGGCGATCCGGCCGGTGGTGGCGCCGGCCGGCACGGTGGCGTCGATCAATGAGGTCGACTGAACGGTGAAGGTCGTCGCGGCGACGCCGTTGAACCTGACGGCTGTGACGCCGATGAAGTTGCCACCAATGATCACGACGCTGGTCCCGACCGGTCCGTTCTGAGGACTGAACGAAGCGACGCTCGGTTGGGGCGCCGGATCGTTGTCGAGGATCGTGCCGAGTCCCTGACCGTCGACGATTCCGGCGCCCGAGGGACTCGACAGATTCACGAAGAAGCTCTCCGTGCCCTCGAACGACAGGTCGCCGTTCACCGGCACCGTGACCGGTCGCGTGGTCGTGGCTCCGGAGAAGTTCAGCGTTCCGAAGGTCGCTACGAAGTCGGAGCCCGATGTCGCCGAGCTGCCGGCCGTCGCATAGGCGACCGAAACCGCGGCGCCGGTGCCACCGGTGAGGGTAACGGTGAACACGGCGTTGATTGATCCGCCGTTCCCCTCCGTGACCGTCACGTCGTTGATCGAGAGCTGCGGCCCTCCCCCGCTCGCGGCGAGCGTGAGATCGTCGCTCGTCTGGAGCTGACCGTCGCTCGCGGTCAAGCGCAGGACGTAGGAGCCCGCGGCGCTCACGGTCGCGGTCGTGACGGCGGCGTTCGGGTTGCCGAACGTCACCGTGCCCGGCCCGCTCACCTTGCTCCACGTGAGCGTCAACGTGCCGGGCGAGGCCGGGTCGCCGTCGTCCGTGGCACGGGCGGAAAGCGAAGCCGCAGCCGGCAACGTGACCATCAGGTCCGGCCCGGCTTCGACGCACGGCGCCTTGTTGACGACCGGCGGATTGCTCTGGAACGGATCGCGCACGTAAGTCCACGGATTCTGCGCATCCATGGTCACGGTCACCTGCACCGGATCCTCGGCCGCCCCGTTGTCGACCTCCATGCGCTGGATGTTCTGCTCGGGCCATGGGCGATCGAAGCGCCAGGCGTGGCCGTCACCGTGCACGTACATCACGGGCTTGGCGAACGCCGCCGCGTCGGCGCGGAACTGATTGAAAAACAGGTCGTGATGCGCGTTGCCGATCGTGGTGTGGCCGAACACGACCGCCGCGCGCACCTGGGAGACGTTGGCGTCGAACTGCTGGTCGACCCAATCGGCGTCCTGTTGCATGCGGGTGTTCCACTCGCTCTGGTTGTGCACGGAGCCGCCGACGAGGTTGATGCCGATGAACAAGACCCCGTTGCGGACAAAGGCGAAGTTCTCGTGCCGCACGCTTTGCCGCTCTGCGACCGGGGCGCCGCAGAAGTTCTTCTCGAACTCGTTGAAGTGTTGCACCCAGTAGCCCCACGCCTGGTCCGGGTTCGAGCAATCGTTCCACTCGTTGTCGCCCGGAATGATGAAAGTGGGAACCGCGAGCATCTTGAGGTAGCCGGCCACGTCCACGTACCAACCCTGGGTGCAGGCCATGGAGCCGCTCTTGATGTCTCCGACGTGAACCATGAACTCGGAGGGGCTGTAGCGGTTGTGGTCGGCGATCTGCTGCAGGAGGATCGGCACTTCGCCGGTGCCGTAGGGAATGTCGCCCATCGCGGAAAACGTGATGGGCGCATTCTGGGCCGCGACGGGAGACGGAAGCGCGGCGAAAACACAAAACGACAACAACAGTCCCCACGGTGCCAATCGCATGATGTCTCGCCAGAGGTGGGACTCGCGGATACTCGACGGAGTGGAGTACGGAGGCAAGTCTAGCACTCAAAGGCCCACAATCAGAAGCGTTACAGGATTGGCAGTGCGCCCGGCGCCGGCGTGTCGGCCCCTGGTATTCGACCGGCTTCATGGTTTCGGTGGAACGGTAGAGCCCGCGCACGATGACGACGTCGATCAGGCCTTCGAGCCCCGAAGGCTCAGGTTCACGGCCTTCCTGGACACATTCGAAGAAGTGGAGCAGCTCGAGATCAATGCCGTGAGCCGGGAATTACGGCGCGCGTGCTCGAACGCGTGAAGCATGGCGTTCTGGGCGATGTACCCGAGGCCCACGACCGCATACCGCACCGGCGGGCGCGTCGCGATTCGAGCGCGGCGTGCCGCGACCCGTTTCGGGGAACGGCTCGCGACCATTCGTCATGCACCACCTCGACGTTTCGGCTGCGCCGGCGCCGAGATCGCTTCCAGGGCTTCGCCGGACAGGACATCGTCGCCTGCGTCCACGGCGAGGTCGGCGAGCGAGACGATCCCGACCAGACGCTTTTCGCGGTTCAACACCATCAACCGCCGCACCTGCTTCTCCTCCATGATTCGCGCGGCATCCTCGACGCCCTGATCCTCGAAGCAGTAGATCACCTCGGGCGTCATGACATTACGAACCTGCGTCGACTTCGGGTCCTGGCCTGCCGCGACCGAGCGAATCACGATGTCGCGATCGGTCAGGACTCCGGACAGCCGGTCACGGTCGCATATCGGCAGCGAGCCGACGTCCAGATCCTTCATCTTCCGAGCCGCCTCCTGGAGCGTGCTGTCGGGTGCAAGGCATTCGACGTCCCCAGTCATGATCTCGTTCACTCGCATTGGATCGCTCCCCTCTGTGAAGTCCACGTCAGCTCGGCTCGACCCGTGAAAGCCGTCCGGAGCTCCGGTCGAGGCTCGAGCTTATCCGAACAGGAAGGGAACCGAGGACCCTCCGCACGGTCTCGCTGCTGCAACTTCCGGGCTAGACACCCTTCCGAACGCCGGGGGTTTCAAGCCAAACCCTGACAGCGTCGAGCGGATAGGGTGGCACGCTCGGGACGCGCTCCTTTCTACATTTTGCGACCACGATATGCGAGCAGGTACAAGACCGGGAGGACCAGCAGCGTGAGGATGGTCGAGGAAATGATGCCTCCGATGACGACCGTGGCCAGGGGGCGCTGGACCTCCGCACCAATCCCGGTGGCAACTGCCATCGGGACGAAGCCGAGAGAAGCGACGAGAGCCGTCATGAGGACAGGCCGTAGGCGGGTGGTGCAACCCTCGAGGATTGCCGGCAACAACGCCGCTCCGTCCCGACGAAGCTTGTCGATGAACGAGAGCATGACCACGCCGTTGAGCACGGCCACACCCGAAAGCGCAATGAATCCGACACCCGCCGTGATCGAGAACGGCAGGCCACGAATGGCGAGTGCCAGGATCCCGCCCGTCAGCGCCAAGGGCACGCCGCTGAACACCAGGAGCGAATCCTTGATCGATCCGAAGGTCACGAACAGCAGCACAAAGATGAGAAGCAGCGCCACGGGAACCACGATCGCAAGGCGCGTGCGTGCGGCGATCAGGTTCTCGAACTGCCCTCCCCAGGTCAGCCAATAGCCGGGTGGCACATGAACGGAAGATGCGACCTTTCGTTGGGCTTCCGCCACGAAACCGCCGAGGTCGCGGCCACGGACATTGGCCTGCACCACGACACGCCGCTTGCCGTTCTCGCGACTGACTTGATTCGGTCCCTCCTCGAGCGCGATCCGCGCCAGGACACCCAGCGGAACAAACTCGGTGCGGCCCTCAGCATGCGCCGTTGGCAGTGCGCTGGCCATCGCGACTCGAGGTGTCGCCTTGACCGGAACGGGCAACATCTCGAGTGCATGCAAATCGCGCCGCAGCTCTTCCGGCAGGCGAACAACGATGGCGAAGCGCCGGTCTCCTTCGAAGACGTCGCCGGCGCCCGTCCCGGCCAGTGCCGTGCGCACCACAGCTTGGACATCGGCAACATTGAGACCGAAGCGCGCAACCGCCGGCCGGTCGATCGCGATCGTCAGAGTCGGCTGACCCGTGACCTGCTCGACTCGAACGTCCGCCGCACCGCGAACCGACCGCAGGATCTCCGCGATGCGGCTGCCGCTACTCAGCATGACCGCAAGATCGTCACCGAACACCTTGACCGCCACGTCTCCGCGCACCCCGGCGATCAGCTCGTTGAAGCGCATCTCGATTGGCTGGGTGTATTCGTAGGCGTTCCCTGGCAGCAACTCCAGGCGCTTCTCGATGGCGGCGATGAGATCCACCTTGGATCGACGCGGGTTGGGCCACGCCTTCCGGGGCTCGAGCATCACGTAGACGTCGGCGATGTTGGGCGGCATCGGATCATTCGCCACTTCGGCCGTGCCGATGCGCGCAAACACGAACGAGACCTCGGGAAAGCTGGCGATCGCGCCTTCGACGCCCTTCTGCATGGCGACCGCTTGCTCGACACTGGTTCCGGGAATGCGTAGGGCCTGGATGGCGACATCGTGCTCATCGAGCGTCGGGATGAACTCACTGCCCAGCGTGGTGGCCATGAGCAAGCAGATCACGAGCAGCACGAACGCGCCGGTCAGCACCTGCCATGGACGATCGAGCGCCCAACGCAATCTGGGCAAATAGAATCGGCGTGTGGTCGCGATCACGCGGTTCTCATGCTCACCGCCTTTCGGCTTGAGCAAGAGCGCCACCACGGCGGGGACGAAGGTGAAGGCGAGAATCAACGCACCGAGCAACGCCAAGAGCACCACCTGCGCCATGGGACGGAACATCTTCCCTTCGATCCCGCTGAGGGTCAGGATCGGTAAATAGACGATCATGATGATCGCCACGCCGAAGAACGTCGGACGGGCGACCTCTCCTGCGCTGCGGTAGGCCTCGTCGAGCCGCTCCGATCGATCGAGAGGACGACCGAGCGTGCGCGCCCGTTCGCCGAACCGGCGCAGGATGTTCTCCACCATCACGACGGCGCCGTCGACGATGATGCCGAAATCGATCGCGCCGAGGCTCAGGAGATTGGCGCTAATGTGGCCCTGAACCATGCCGGTCACCGCAAACAGCATCGAGAGCGGGATCACGAGCGCAACGATCAGCGCGGCAGTGAAGTTCCCGAGCAGCAGAAACAGCACGGCAATGACGAGTGCCGCTCCTTCGAGCAGGTTCGTTTTCACGGTTTCGAGAGTGGCCTCGACCAGCTTGGTCCGATCGTAGACCACCCGGGCCACGACCCCCGGTGGCAGGCTCTGGTTGACCTCGCTGAGCCTTTCGGCCACACGCTTCGAAACCGTACGGCTGTTCTCGCCGATGAGCATGAACGCGGTGCCGAGAACGACCTCCTCCCCGTTCTCGGTGGCTGCTCCGGCGCGGAGCGCGCCTCCCAACCCGACGGCCGCGACGTCTCGCACGCGGATCGGAACGCCGCTGCGCGTGGCGATCACGACCTGGCCGATGTCGCTCTGCGATTGAAGCCTTCCGGTCGTGTGCACGAGGTACTGCTCGCCTTTGTGAGCGATGAAACCGCCGCCGGCGCTGCTGTTGTTCTGATCGAGCGCCAACCACACGTCGTGAAAGGTGAGGCCGTAGGCGATCAGGCGTACGGGGTCGGGGGTGACGTGGTACTGCTTCTCGTAGCCACCAATGGTGTTGATCTCGGTCACGCCCGGCACGGTTCGCAGCTGCGGCTTGACGACCCAGTCCTGGATTTCCCGCAGGTCCATGGCCGTGTAGGGGGCGCCATCCGGCTTCTGGGCTCCGGGACGTGCTTCCACGGTCCACATGAAGATCTCGCCCAGGCCGGTCGCGATCGGCCCCATGGCCGATTCGGCCAAACCCGCAGGCAGATTGCCGCGAGCCTCCTGGAGACGCTCGTTCACCAGTTGGCGGGCGAAGTAGATGTCCGTGCCATCCTTGAAGATCACGGTCACCTGAGAAAGTCCGTAGCGTGACAGCGAGCGTGTGCTCTCGAGACCAGGGATCCCCGCCATGGCGGTCTCGATCGGGAAGGTGACTCGTTGCTCCACGTCCACCGGGGCCAGTCCCTCGACCACCGTATTGATCTGGACCTGGACGTTCGTGATGTCAGGGACTGCGTCGATCGGTAACCGGGCGAAGTTGAAGATGCCGAGTGCCGCCATGGCGATGGTCGCCGCGACGACCAGCCACCGCTGGCGAATGCCGAAGAGCAGTACACGTTCGAGCGGTCCCGTGGCGCTGTCGGAACGCTCAGTGCTCATGATGCGCCTCCGACTTGCCCAGCTCCGCCTTGAGCAGGAAGGCATTCTTGGTCACGATCCGCGCGCCCGGTTCCAGTCCTGCGACGATTTCGGTGATCCTTCGATCGGAGCGCCCGATCGTGACGGGCTGCGGCTCGAAGCGATTGCCCTCTGCTCGGAACACCGCAGCCCCTTCGCTCATGCGGACGATGGCTTCGTCCGGCACGGCCACGGGAACCTCGATGTGCTCGACGGTGACGTGAGCGGTGACGTACATGCCCGGTTGCCAGCGACGATCGCGGTTGTCCAAAACGACGCGCCCGTACGAAACCCGCGTGTCCTGTTCGAGCAACGGTCCGACGTAACGGACGACGCCTTGGCCGGAAACCGGCGGACCCGATTCGGATTGCACCCGAACGGTCTGACCCTTGCGGATCCGCCCCGCGCTCTGTGGATAGATCGGGAAATCCACCCACACCGACGTTAGGTCGGCGAATGTGTAGAGAATCGATTCGTGTTCGACCGCTTGCCCGATCGCCGCATCCTGGGAAACGATGGTCCCGCTCGTGGCGGCGGTGATCGGGTACTCGGCCAGACTTTCGTTGCTGTGCACGGTCGCGAGCACATCCCCGGGACGAACCGGATCACCCAGCCGCTTGCGCATTTGGCGGACAATGCCCGGGAAGCGCGGGCGGACTTGCACGACGCGCTCCGCGTTGAGCCTCACCTCCCCCGGCGCCTCGATCGTGACCTCGATGAGGCTCGGACCCGCGGCGCCGGTGAGAATGCCGGCGGATGCGATCGATTCTTCTGCTAGCTCGATCCGCCCTTCGTCCTGTTCGAACTGCCAGCGATGGTCCTCGGCACCATGCGTCAGCACGACCTCGACCGAAAACGAGTGCGGCTCCGGAACCGGGGCGGTGCTGTGAAAGTGATCACCGTCGATGCGGAACGAGAGGCTGTCGCGTCTTCCACCGAGACGCTGGAGATGAACCACGAGCTGTTCGGCGCTCGGTCGTTTGGACTTCCCAGATCCGTCGTAGAGGTAAGCCTTGTAGGCGGGCGGATCCTCCTCTTCCGACAGTTGCAGCTCGAGTTGAACATCTCCTGCCGACAGCAAGCGCCCACCGTGGGGACCCCGTTTCACGTCTTCCGCGTGACCGCCTCGAGCCTCCCCGTCACCGTGCTCGTTAGCGATGCTCGACGTCTCGT
>DASQFU010000071.1:0-10322 GCA_035632955.1 Candidatus Limnocylindria bacterium | reverse complement strand
GGACTTCTTCCAGCAACGGACCGTGGACACGTCGTTCGTCGGTTTGCAGGACGGCGCGAATCTGCTCACGGTCTCGGTGCCGTTCGTCATGGATCCAAATCCCAGCAACGAAGCGCGGCGCGTGGACCGCAGCGCCCTCGCGTGGGCCGATTTGTTCTATCAGCGGCGCTTCGAGCCGGTCGACAATGAGCTGACCTTCGATTCGCCCGGAAACGGCAGCACGATCTATTCCCTCGAGCCGTTCACGCTCGACCCCGCGGACCCGGGTCCGCCACGCGTATTCGACGTGACCAACTCTCTCGCTCCGATCGAAGTGGTGGACGCGGCCTATGAAGCGATCGGGGCGGGCACGTATCGCCTCCGCTTCAAACGCATCGAGGGTGGGCCACGCCGGTATCGCGTGTTGCCGAGCGACATTCCGGAGGTCGTCGACTCGGAGATCGCGAACGCGCCGCTCTCGAGCCGGTTCAACCTGCGCAGCGCGACGCAATACGCGGACTTCCTGGTGATCTACTACGACGGTTTCCGCGCGGCGGTCGACAGCCTGCTGCGCCAACGCCACGAGCGCCTGCCGCTCACGGGCCGGTCGGCTCCATTCGACACCGCCGCGGTGCCGGTGTCGGCGCTCTACGACCAGTTCTCAGGCGGGCGCACCGATCCCGGCGCGATTCGGGCGTTCCTGCGCGCGGCGTTCTTCAACTGGTCTCGGCCGGGCGCGGCGCGCGGGTCGGGCGCACCGGCGTTCGTGACCATGCTCGGAGACGCGTCGTACGACTTCAAGAACATCGGCGGCCATGCACCGGCCGGGCAGCCCGCCTCGTTGCTGCCGACGTACGAAGGCGGATACGACTACTCTCTGCGCCGCCAGTACGCGACCGACGACTGGATCATGAACGTCACCGACGACACTGCCGACCAGCGCCGCGGCATCCCCGATTTCTTCGAAGGCCGGATTCCGGCCGGAGACGCGTCGTCGGCGCTCGGGTACGTGCGGGACAAGCTCCTGGCCTTCGAGCGGCGCGCGCCGCTCGGGGAGTGGCGCAACCGCATCATGCTGATCGCCGACGACAACGAGCAGGGGGCGCGCCCGGACGGTCTGCGCTGGACGCATCTGTGCCAGACCTCGCGGCTGGACACGATCAACACGCCCGACCACATGGACCGCGTCTACGTCTATCTCCATACCTATCCAGACGGGCCGGGCGACACCAAGCCCGGCGCTCGCGCCGACATGATCGACGGTATCAACGAGGGACTCTCGCTGTTCAACTACATCGGTCACGGCAGCGCATTCAAGGTCGCCGACGAGGGGATCTTTCTCGAGAGCGACGTGCCTTCGCTCACGAATCTGAGCCGACCCTCGCTGTTCGTCGCCGCCTCGTGCGACATCGGCAAGTTCCACGATCCGCAGTTCGCCGGGATCGGCGAGAAGCTGGTGATGCACGGAACGGGTGGCTGCGTTGGGGTGATCTCCGCCACCGAGGAAGCGTTCAGCGGCCAGAACGTCGCGCTCAACAAGATCGTCTACGACCGGATCTTCGCTCGCGACCCGAGCGACGGCCAGTACCACACCAGCAACGCCGAGGCGCTGCTGTCGGCCAAGATCACGACCACGCCTCCCGGCCAATCGAGCACGAACAATTCGAAGTACAAGCTCCTCGGCGACTCGGGTACTCAGCTCAATCTGCCGCGGCGCTGGGTCGAGCTCTCTCTCGAGGACGAGAACGGCACCCCGGTCCAGGAGGCGCGCCGCGGGCAGACGCTGACCTTCAAGGGCCAGGTCCTGGACCGTCCCGGCGGCTCCAGCGTGCCGTTCACGGGCGTGGCGCGGCTGCTGATCGAAGATTCTGCGCCGATCCAGAGCGTATCGCCGGCCGACGGCGAATGCTCGATCGTGGACCGCGACCTGCAAACCTATCCCTTCCGCGCTGCGGATGTGTTCCGAGGCGACGCCGGTATCGAGAACGGCCGGTTCGAGGGTCGGTTCATCGTTCCGCTCGAAGCGAAGGCCGGGCCGATGGGCAAGCTGCGCGGCTACATCGAAGGAACGGCGGGGGGCGAGACGTTTCTCTCGGACGGGGTCGGGAGCATGGCGTACACGGTCTCCCCCGGTAGCCCCGCGGCCGGCGACAACGAGGGGCCGACCGTCAAGCTGTCGTTCCCCGGCGGCTCGACGTCGGTGCGGCCGGACGCGACGCTCAACGTGGAGCTGTTCGATCCGAGCGGGATTCTCATCACCGGGCACAATCTCCAGAACGCGATCATCGTCACGCTCGACGACGATCCGAACACTCGAATCGACATCACATCGAGCTTCCGTTACGCCGCCAACTCGTACCAATCCGGCACCGCGAGCTTCGTGCTGCCGGGGTTGGCACCCGGTCCACACAACATCAAGGTGAGCGCGGCCGACAACCTGGCTTCGGGTATCACCGCGGGACAGCATCGCACCTCGGCCACGATCGCCTTCGAGGTCACGGACAACCCGCCGCTCTCCGTGCAGCGCGCGTTCCTGTTCCCGAACCCAATGGTCTCGGGACGGGGGACCGGTCAGTTCGTCGTCGATGCGCCCGGAGACGCGGTCAACGTCCTGATCCGGATCTACACCATCTCGGGCCGCTTGATCCGAACCCTGAAGGCGTTCGGTGGGCTCGGGCAGGTGCAGGTCGCCTGGGACGGTCTCGACGACGCCGGCTCGCGTCTGGCGATCGGCACCTATCTGTTCCGCGTGCACGTCAACCCCAGGGACGCCGATGGCACCAGCAGCTCGCGGCAGAAAGCGCACGCCGACGGGAGGTTCGTGGTCGTCGGCCATTGAGCGCTCGTCCAACTCGGGCGCTTGCGTGCCGGCCTTCGGCCGGAATTCTCGCGCTCCCCGCAGTCCACGGTGACGTCCACAAGGCAAAATGCATGGAGCCTGCGGCGACCGCCCGGTGTAGTATTGATGTCGAAAACCCCTGGGGGGGTGTCTTTGCTCGTTTGGAGGAGTTCTATGCGCCTGTCTGTTAATGCGTTGGCCGTTTTGGTCGGGCTCGGAGTCGCCGGTTCTGCGTGGGCCCAGGGCACCGGCCGCTCACTCGACATTCAACCCGGTGCCCGCCAGAACGGAATGGGCGCGGCCGGCGTCGCACTGGCCGACGATCCAACCGGCGCGACGTGGTGGAATCCGGCGGCCCTGGGCTTCATCGGCCGCAGTGCGGTCGAGCTGACGTACGCCCAGCTCGTTCCCGGACTGGCCACCGACGTCACCTACAACTACGCCACGTACGTCCAGCCACTCGAGGGCTGGGGCGCGTTCGGGCTCGGATTGGTGTTCCTCTCCTACGGGGAGAGCGAAGGCACCGACCCGCTTGGCAACCCGACCGGCACCTTCGGCTCTCACGAGCTGTCGCCGGCGCTCTATTACGGGACGCAGATCCTGCCCGACTTCTCGGTCGGCGCTTCGCTGAAATACATACGCATCCAGCTCGCCCCGGACGACCAGTCGGGCGTCGGCTCGACGTTCGGGCTCGACGTCGGCGGCTTGTATCGGATTCCCGCCGCGCGGCTGAACCTCGGACTCAACGTCCAGAACCTGGGGCCGAGCGTGGCGTTCATCAACGAGGACAAGGCCGATCCTCTCGGGCGCAACCTCAAGGTCGGCGCCGCCTGGGAGCCGATCGCGCGCAAGGATTTCACGCTGCTCCTGGTGGAAGACTTCAATCAGTCGCTGGTGACCAACGATTTCCGCACTTACAACCATGGACTCGAGCTGCGCTACTCGGACCAGATCGCGGGGCGCATCGGCTGGTACTCCGACCCGCTCGGCGCGATCAGCGACTTCACGTACGGGATCGGCGTGTCGTTCCGCGGGCTCAATCTCGACCTGGGGAGCATCCCGCAGGCCAAAGATTCCGGCCTCGGCAACGTGCAGAAGATCACCCTCGGCTATCGCTTCTAGCCGACCGCACCCGACCGGAACGGATTCAGGATCTTGCGCGCTTCGGTTCTGATCCTCATCCTCGCGCTGTCGACAGTCTCGGCCGGAGAGAGTGCCGCCCACTCCTCCGGCCGAACGACTGTTCGCCGCCTGTTGACTCCGGCCGAAGCCGCACGGAACGTCGAACGGGGCCGCCCGCAGCCCGCCGCGGTGATGACCGACGCGCAGGCGCGCACGCTGGAGCAGCGCGTGCGCCGCGAGCGTGAAACGAAGCACCTGCTCTCCACCCCTGGATTCGACTGGTCACCTCACGCCGCGCGCCGGCGGGGGTGGCGAGCCCCCGTGACCGGTGTGCGAAATCCCCATCAGGCGCACGTGGCAGCACCGCAAGGGACGCCGCCCGACACGGTGCGCGTCGCGCTGCTGCGCCTCGATTTCGCCGCCGATCGCAGGGAAGGCGCATCCAGCGGCACCGGCCGGTTCGATCTCTCGGGCCCGGACACCCTGCTGCCGCCGATCGACCGGGCGCCGCGCAACCGGTCGTTTTACCTCTCGCATCTCGAAGCATTGCGCCGCTACTACGACGCCCAGTCCTACGGGCGGGTCGTGATCGAGGGCGACGTGTGGCCGCGCGCACTGGACGGCGCCTACTCGGTGAGCGACATGGCGGACTTCGGGCCGTGGAAGTTCAGCCAGGACATTTATCCGGCGGCGGTCCACATGTTCCGCACCATGTTGTTCGCCGCCGATTCGCAATCGATCGAGCGCGGCGACCGCATTCCCTGGGATCAGTACGACCGCATCGTCCTGATCCACGCCGGCAGCGATCTGCAGAGCGACCTCCGGCAGGACAGCGAGCTCGACATTCCCTCGTTCACGCTCGGCGTCGAAGACACCAACCTCGTGATCTTTCCCGACTCGCTGAACCTGCCGATCGACCGCGGCGCCGTCGTGCCCGAGACGATCAACCAGGACGGCTTCTACGGCGCGCTCAACGGCGTGCTGGCCCACGAATGCGGGCATCTGTTGTTCGGGTTCGCCGACCTCTACGACATCCTGACCGGGCTGCCGGTGGTCGGCCACTGGAGCCTGATGGACAGCGGCAACCTGGTGGGGTCCCGGATCGTGCTCGCGAACGGCGATGAGATCTTCGCGACCGGGCTCTTGCCGCCGAGCCTCGATCCCTTCCACCGCTTCTTCACCGGCGATGGGCTCGCGTTCAACGAGGTGGACTACGGGAACACCATGTCGGTGCTCGCGAGCGAGCGCTATCCGGACATGCGCCGCACGTTCCTCTCGAGCGACGAATACTTGGTGATCGAGAACCGTTACGTGAATCCGATCGAGACCATCGAGCTGGACCAGGACACCCTGACGCGCGTGGTCCTGGGTCCCAAGGACCCCGACCGTTTCGCGTACGACGACTTGCTGCTCGGCGGTGGCCTGCTGGTATGGCACATCGACGCGAGCGTGATTCCGTTCGAGACCAGCTTGCGACCCCAGGTCGGGTTCAACACCAATCCGGCGCGGCTCGGCATCTCCATCAAGGAAGCGGACGGCCTCGGAGATCTCGGCGATCCGGGTTCTCCGCTGCTGCTCGAGAGTCCTTACGATCCCTACTTCCGCTCCAACAACCCGTCGCTCTCGGATACCACGGTGCCCGACCTGCGCCCGCATATCCGCACCCGCCCGCATCAGCGGCTGGATTTCCTGGACGAGCCCGATTCGGTGATGCACTTCAGCGCCGCCCGGACCTGGCAGCTCCCGGCCTGGCCGGTCGCGGTCGATGTGCCGCCGGGCGGCCCGCAGCTGTTGGCGGTGGATGCCGACGGCGATCTGGCGCTCGAGGTGTGCTGGGCGGGAGGCGATCGCGGTGGCGCCGACAGCACGGCGCTGTTCGCGGTGCGGGTCGATGGCCAGGGGCTGTTCGGCCCCTCGCACGTGATCGCGAGTCTCGACCGGCGCCCGCACCCGGTGATGGCGGCGCTGCCGATCGGGGCGGTCGAGACGCCGGGTCAGCCACCGCGCGGCCCGGCGTACTTCGCCGCCACGACCTATCCCGACGGCCCGGACCTCTCCACTCCGGGCGGCCGCGTGTGGCTCGTGGATCACACCGGCCAGCCGCTGCCGGGATGGCCGGCGGTCTTGCCGTCGATCGCCACCACGCCGCCGGTGATCGCGGGCTCGTATCCGAGCGCGAGCGTGTTCGTCGGATGCGCGGACGGGCGCGTCTATCAGCTCGGACTCGATGGCGTCGTTCGTGCCGCGAGCGAGCCGCCGCTAGGAGGAGGGATTCAGGGCCGACTGGCGGTGGATCTCTACGACGGTGTGGGCGGCAGAGTCGCAGCCGCGAGCGGTGCGGGAGAGGTGGCCGTATTCGGTCAGACCGCGCTCGGTCCGCTGCGGCCACTCGGCACGGGATGGCCGAAGCAAGTAGGCGGCCCCGGCTTCACGCCGGACTTCCTGTGGCTCGACTTCGACGGCAACGGCCGACCGGCCGGCGCCGCGCCGGTGTGTGGCGGCGAACGCACGGTGATCGTCCGGGGTGTCGATCGGCTGTGGGCGTTCTGCGCGAGCGGCGCGGCGCTGCCGGGATGGGGACGGGCGTTGGGCGACACGCTCGTGCCCTCGCTTGCCGCCGGCGATCCCGACGGTGATGGCTACGTTGAGGTCCTGACGCAATCCACCACTTCGGCGCTGACGTTTTGGAACGAGAGCGGCTATCCCTCGCCCGGCTGGCCGAAGCGCGCGACGCGCGAGGGGTTCCGCACCGAGAGTCCGCCGCTGGTCGTGGACGTCGATGGCCGACCGCCCGCCGAAGTGGTCGGCTTGAACGCGAGCGGAGTGCTCGCGGCGCTCGACCCGCTCGGACGCATTCCCGCCGGCTGGCCGCTGGCGACCGGCGTCGGCGCGACGGGCTCCTCGCTAGCCGCCGATCTGGACCGGGATGGCATGATCGAGATCGTGGCGCCGGACCGCGCCGTGCCCGATAGCTTGCGTTTCGACGCCAACGGCCGGTTCGGAAACCTCTACGCCTACTCGCTGCCCTCGCCGTATGCCGACCCGACGATCACGAGCTGGACGATGGTCGGCGGGGACCCGGGCCGCACGTCGTCGTTGCCTGCCGATCGCACGCCGATCGCTGCAGCCGCGACGCCGGGGCCACTCGTCCCGGGCTCGCTCAAGGTCTATCCGAACCCGGCGAAGCGGCGTCCGGTGTCGTTCGCGTTCCAGCTCAGCGAACCGGCCGAAGTGGAGTTCAACATCCTCGACTCCTCGGGTCACGAGGTCGCCGCGTTCCGGCGTGCGGGACGCCGGGCCGACAATCTCGAGATCTGGGATCCGGGCTCCGCTCCGGCGGGCCTGTATCTGGCGCGCGTGCGTTTCCGCGGCCCGACCAGCGAGCACAGCGAGGTGGTCTCCGTGGGAGTGATCCGATGAGAGGCGCACTGTTGGCTGCACTCGCGCTCGCGTTCGTGCCGGTGACGGGCAGGAGCAACGCCGCGGCAAGCGCCGAGCGGGCGAGCACCGGGTTCGAAGTCGCGATCGATCCGCCCGCAGTCCCCTTCGGCTCGGAGCTGGCGTTGCCCCTGTTCGCCGAGGGCGAGCAGCCGGAGATGGTGTTCGCGCAACGGACGATCGAGCGCGAATGGATGACGCCGACCGACCCGAATGCGCCTCGCCCGATTCCCGGCTGGCGTTCGGAGCCGTTGGCCTTGGGGTTGTCGGCGGCGCTGCCGGGAGCGGGTCAGCTCTACGCGGGGGAGCGCAGCGGCTATCTATTCCTGCTCGCCGAGGTCGCAGGCTGGGTCGGCCTGGTGCTGCTCAGGGACGATTCCAACGATTTGCGCGCCGAGGCGGCCCAGGTCGCGGGAGCGCCCGAGAACGCGACCAGCGGCTGGTCGTACGAGCGCTGGACCAACCAGACAGCGGACGATACCGGCGAGCTCGAGAACCTCTACGCCGCGGATCGCGAAGCGTTCTACGACGCGATCGCGAACGACCCACGCTATCAGGCGGGTTGGGTGGATCCGAACGCGCAGGAGACGTTCCGAGATCTACGCCAGCGCTCCGACCGGCAGCTCCATCGCTCGCACAGCGCTGGGCGCTTCCTGTGGATCAACCACCTGGTGGCCGCGGCCGACGCGCTGCGCGCCGCGCGCTTCCACAATCTGCCGCTGCGCCAGAACGTCGATCTCAAGGCGCGCGCGAGCTGGCGGCACGGTCACCCGGAGCTGGTGGTGGCGGTCGAGGGGAGGTTCTAGTGGCGCGCCCAACGCTCGGCATGACGCTGCTCGTGATGCTGACCGCGTCCCTGGGCCATGCTCAGGCTGTTCCGGCGCCGGAGGCAACGCCGTTCGCGGCGCCGGCGGTCGCACCCGAGCGTCCGTTCATGGTCTCGGCGCTCGCGTTGGAGGGGCCGCTGCTCGCGCAGGGCCGCAGCATGCTCGACCCCAAGAAGCCGAAGAAGCCCAAGCGGGGCCGGTCGATGGCCGGCCGCCCGCGGGAGGCCAGAGCCGGAGTGCTGAGTCCCGAGCGCGCGCGGGTCCTGCTGCAATCCCTGACCGTTCCCGGCTGGGGCCAGGCGACGGCTGGGGCGCGGCGCTCGAGCGCCGCGTTCCTGATCGCGGAAGCCGGCGTGTGGGGATCGTTCACGGCGTTTCGCATCCAGCAGCAACTCCGGCGCGAATCCTCCCTGCGCACGGCGAGCTTGTTCGCGGGCATCGATCTCCATTCCCGGGACGAAGAGTTCCGGCGCGTCGTCGGCTTGTTCCCGAGCAGCGACGAGTACAACCGTCTGGTCGTGCGCCGCGACGCCGCCAACCTCTACTTCGGGGATCCGGCTGCGTACAACGCGTACATCGCCGAGCACGAGTTGCAGGGCGCGGACACCTGGTCCTGGGCCAGCGCGGAGTCGTTCTTTCGCTATCGCGACCAGCGCCAGGATGGCCAGCGCGCCGGGCTGCGCGCCAACACCGCCTTGGCACTCGCGGTTGCCAATCGGATCGTGAGCGCGATTCACGCCGCCCGCTTCGCACGGCCGGCCCCGACCGCCGCTCCCCCCACCTCGTGGAACTTCGAATGCCTGCCGGACGCCGGCGATCCCACCGCATTCCACGTCGGGATCCGCGCACGCTTCTGAGCAGGAGGGGAGACACTCCCCGATGCAGGCTCTGATCTACGCCTTGGCTATCGTGCTCGCGGCGGAAACGCGGGCGGTCGCGCCACCGGATACGTCGGCGTCACCGCCGGCGGACTCGGTCGCTGCCGGCGCGCCCTTCACGCTGCGTGATCGCGGCGTGGTCGTGCCTGGAGGCGACGGCCGTGGCCAGGTGCTGGATCCTTCCGGGCTCGTCGTCGACGCCTTCGGCCGGATCTACGTCGCCGACGCGACGCTCAACCGAGTCCTGCGGCTCGAGCCCGATGGCCGCACGCTCTGGGAAGCGGGAACGCTCGGTAGTGACCCCGGCCAGCTACGACGCCCGGGCTCGGTCGCGCTGCTCGGCACGTTGAGCCTCGCCGTTCTCGACGTCGAGAACCGGCGGATCGTCGCCTACGACCTGTTCGGGCGTCTGCTCGGCGTCACGCTCGATCTCGGTGACCCGCAACTGATCGATTCGCAAGGGCGGGTGGATGCGTTGGCGCTCGCCGCCGACCGTGGCGGCGCGCTGTTCGTGGTCGACGGCGATCGCGACCGGCTGCTGGCGTTCGATTTCTCGGGCCGCTTCCGCCGCGCGATCGGCGGCTTCGGCGCGCGCCCGGGATCGTTCCGCGGGCTGCGCGCGGTCGCGCTCGCGCCACGCGGGGAGCTCGTGACCACCGAGCGGCTCAGCGCCCGCGTGCAGCGCCTGGACGCCGATGGACGCTCGATCGCATCGTGGCCGCTGCCGGTGTTGCGCGGGCGTGGCGCGCTGCCGGTCGCGGTCGACGATTCGGGTCGGGTCGCCGTCGCCGAGGAGTCGAGTGGCCTGCTCTGGGTCTTCGACCGCACTGGCACGCTGCTCGCGCGCCTGGGCGGCCTCGGCCATCCGCGAGCGCTGGCGTTCGCGCCTGACGGCGCGCTCCTCGTCGCCGAGACGCAACCGGGCCGCGTTCGCCGCTTCACGCTCGAACCCGCCGCCCGGGAATAGCGGATGGCGACGTTCGGGGCGCTGGCGCTCGCGACGGTCGTCGCGGGCCCGGTGCCGGACCCATCGTGCGGCGTCTTCGCCGTCGTCCAGCAGTCCCAGCAGGTCCAATACGCGCTGCCCCGGACGTTTCTGCGCGCGAACAGCGATTCGGTGTGGACTCACGCCGGGCCGTGGCGACTCGGCGCCGACTACGCCCTCGATCGCACGCACGGCGAGCTGCGATTGCTGCGCGCGCCCATGCCCGGGGAGACGCTGTGGGTGCGCGCGTGCTG
>DASQFU010000070.1:0-2683 GCA_035632955.1 Candidatus Limnocylindria bacterium | reverse complement strand
GAGTGCCGCGCACGTGGAAGTGCGCTACGACGACATTCAGAAGCACGTGGGGGTGCACACCTACACGCCGAGCACGGGATGGCAGCAGCGGGGGAGCTACATCGCCGCGACCTACGTGAGCGGGGATCAGCTCGGGGCGCGGGCGCGGGCGGATGGGACGTTGCAGGTGTTCAAGAACGGCGTATCGATCGGGCAGGTGTCGCTCGGGAGCTGGGCGTACGCGGGAGCCGGAGGCCGGATCGGGCTGACGCTGGACGGCACGCTCGGGGCGCGGCTCGACAACTTCGGCGGCGGCAGCACCGTGACCGGCCCCCCCTCGGGTCCGGCCACCGCCGCGCTTGCCGAGCCGCTATACGAAAGCGCTGAGCTGCCGGATCGCCTCGCGATCTCCGGCGCTTCGCCCAATCCTTCCTCCGGCCAGGTCGCGTTCGGGCTCGCGTTGCCCGCGCCGGCGGCCGTGGAGCTCTCGATCTACGACCTGCAAGGGCGTTTGATCTGGAGCGACGAGTCGCGTCAGTACGCCGCCGGACGGAAGAACCTGACGTGGTCCGGATCGAGCGATCGCGGCCGCGCGCCGACCGGGATCTATCTGGCTCGCATCGCCGTCGATGGGCGCGGATACATGCGAAGGTTCGCACTGTTGCGCTAAGAGGTAGCAACGTCGCGAAGGCCCGGTCTCAACCCCGGGCCTTTGTCGTATCCTAGGTGCGCGCTCGGCCGGCAACGCGATTCGAGGTTTGTCTCCATTTGACGTTGACGAGCGCGTTGACGGCGGTAACGCGCGCACATGCCAACCCAATCTCTCGCACTCCGGAGGATTTCGTTTGGACGCCAAGGTCAGAGCTCCCGAGCTCGCTCGCGGGCTCGCGTGGTTCAACACCGAGCGGCCGCTGCGCTTCTCGCACGAGCTGCGCGGCCAAGTCGTGCTGCTCGACTTCTGGACCTACTGCTGCATCAACTGCATGCACACACTGCCGGACCTGGCGCGGCTCGAGGCCGAGTTCGCCGATCGCCCCTTCGCCGTGATCGGCGTCCACAGCGCTAAGTTCACGAACGAGGCGGAACGTCGCAACGTGCGCGCGGCCGTCCAGCGTTACGGCATCGCTCACCCGGTGGTCGTAGACGACGCGATGAGCATCTGGCGGAGCTATGGCGTCCGTAGCTGGCCGACCCGCGTGCTGATCGACCCGGAGGGCTACGTCGTCGGATCGGTTGCCGGCGAGGGCCAACTCGAAGCGTTCGAGAACTCGATCAGCCGCCTGCTCGACGAGCACGCGCAGAAGGGAACGCTTGCGCAAGCGCCCTTGAAGCTGCGCCGCGAAGACGCGGTGCGCTCGCCTTCCGGGCTCCGGTTCCCGTGCAAGGTCCTGGCCGACCGCCACGAAGGCCGTGTGTTCGTCTCGGACACCGGCCACCATCGGATCGTGATCGCCGGCTGGCCGGACGAGGATGGCCGTTGCGAGGTGCTGCAGGTCGTCGGGCGCGGCGCGCCCGGCCGCGAGGACGGCCCGGCGGATGGGGCCAGCTTCAACGGTCCCCAGGGCATGGCGCTCGCGCGCGGCAAGCTGTACGTGGCCGACACCGAGAATCATCTGATCCGCGCCGTCGACCTGAAGGATTTCGAGGTCACGACCTTCGCCGGCACCGGCGTGATGACGAACGATCGCGCCGGCGGTTTGCAGGGAACCGAGCAGGGCTTGAACTCGCCCTGGGACCTCGCGATCGATGGCGGCACGATGTACGTCGCGATGGCGGGCCTGCACCAGATCTGGCGATTCGAGCTCGGCACAGGAATGGGTCGCGCGTATGCCGGATCGGGACGCGAGAACTTGACCGATGGTCCGGCGGAATCGGCGGCGCTCGCGCAGCCTTCGGGGCTCGCGCTCCACGGCAACCATCTCTACTTCGCCGACAGCGAGGTCAGCGCGATCCGCGGCGTCGACCTGGCCGGGGAGTTGGTGTTCACCGTCATCGGCGAGGGCCTGTTCGACTTCGGCGACGTCGATGGGCCTTATCCGGGAGCGAGGCTGCAGCATCCGCTCGGGATCGCGGCGTGGCAGGACCGCCTGTTCGTGGCCGACTCCTACAATCACAAGGTGAAGATGGTGGACCCCGTGATGCGCACCGTGATCACGGTGCTCGGCGATGGCGAGCCGGGCGCGATGGCGCCCGGCGGCGGACTGCGCTTGTTCGAGCCCGGCGGCTTGTCGGTGGCGGGAAACGAGCTGATGGTGGCCGACACGAACAATCATCGCGTGGTGTGGGCGGAGTGGAGCGGCCACGTCTGGCGCGAGCTGGCGTTCGAGGGCCTGACCGCCCCGGAGTTCGAGGACGAGCCCGAAGGCTCCGAGCCCGCGAGCCCGGTCACGTTGCGGCGCGGATCTCCGGTCCACCTGCTGCTGGACGGCGTGCTCCCGCTCGATGGGTATCCCAATCCCGAAGCGCCGCTCGGCGTTCGGGTTCGCGTCGGTGACCGTACGCTCTATCAGGCGACGCGCTCGGGCGCGCCGTTTCCGATCGAGATCGACCTGCCGGCCGAAGCGGTCGAGGAAGGCGAGTGGTGGATCGAGATGTCGTACGCGTACTGCACCGCCGGCGAGCAGTCGCTGTGCGTGCCCGGGCGCCAGAGCTGGCGCGTGCCGGTGCAGCTCGCCGACCATGGAGAGAGCGAGATCCATCTCGC
>DASQFU010000069.1:0-3333 GCA_035632955.1 Candidatus Limnocylindria bacterium | reverse complement strand
AGCGGCTGCTAGGCATGCCCGGAGCCCGACTCTTCCCCGGGGCGGACGCCCGCTGGCTCAAGGGCGCCGCGCGGGAGCCGCGCGACTTCAAGTTCGAGGCCGAGGGGCGCGAGATGACGCTCAAGGCCGAGGCGCTCCCTTTGAGGAACGAGGAGGGCGACCTCGTGGGCTCGGTCGTGCTGGCCGAGGCCATCTCCGAGACCGAGGACGGCGAGTTCCAGAAGAAGATCGATCGACTGGTCTCGCTCGGCGAGCTGTCGGCCTACGTGGCCCACGAGATCCGTAACCCGCTCACCGGGATCCGCACGACCGTCCAGTTCGTGGGGTCCAAGTTCAAGGCGCGCGACCCACGGCGCGAGGACCTCGACGACGTCATCAAGGAGCTGGACCGGATCGAGCAGATCATCACCGGGCTGCTCATGTTCGCGCGGCCGCCCGCGGCGCGCCCGCGCGCGTGCGACCTCGGCGCCGTGCTCGACAAGACGCTCGACATGATCGAGCGCCAGCTCGGAGACGCCAAGGTGACGCTCGCCAAGGAGTATGCGGAAGATCTTCCCCTGGTGATCGCGGATCCCGATCTCACCCAGCAGGTGTTCCTGAACTTGTGTTTGAACGCGATCCAGGCGATGCCGCAAGGCGGCGAGCTGCAGGTGTCGACCGGGGTGCGGCGCTACCGCACCCGCCGGTCGATGGTGGACGTGTCGTTCACCGATACCGGGGTCGGGATCTCGAAGGAGCTGATGGAGAAGATCTTCGACCCATTCTTCACGACCCGCTCGATGGGAACCGGGCTCGGGCTGCCGATCTCGGTCCAGATCGTCCGCGAGGTCGGCGGCGTGATCACGGCGCGTAACAACTCCAGCGCCGGCGCCACGTTGCGCGTCTCGTTCCCGGTGCCGGTCGAGCCGCTCGGGAAGTCCGAGGACTAGCGATGAAGATCTCGGTCGTGGTGTTGGACGACGAGCTTCTGATTCGCAAGTCGCTGGGCAAGGTCCTGCGCGCCAAGGGCTACGTCGTCGACGTCGCGAGCAGTGGAGCGGAGGGTCTCGAGAAGGTGTCGGAGGTGCGGCCGCACGTCATGATCCTCGACATGCGGCTGCCCGACACGGACGGGCTCTCGGTGCTGCGCCGGGTGCGGCAGATCGACGCGCTGCTGCAGGTGATCGTCATCACCGCGTTCGGCGACGTCCAGTCGGCGGTCGAGGCGATGAAGCTCGGGGCCTGCGACTTCCTGCGCAAGCCCTACGAGATGGAAGACATCGTCCTGGCGGTCGAGGGGGCGGCACGGACCTTCCGCCAGGCCAGCGAGCTCGATCTCTACCGGCGGCAAGCGTGGCGGCACTACTCGGGGGAGGAGATCGTCGGCCGTTCCGAGCCGATGGCCGAGGTGCGCGAGCTGATCGACAAGGTGGTGCGCAGCCAGGCCACCTCGGTTCTGATCACCGGCGAGAGTGGAACCGGCAAGGAACTGGTCGCGCGAGCAATTCATTACCAGAGCGACCGAGCTCAAGCGCCGCTGATGGAGGTCAACTGTTCCTCGTTCCACGAGAACCTGCTCGAGAACGAGCTGTTCGGTCACGAGAAGGGCGCATTCACCGACGCAGGGGACACCAAGAAGGGTCTCGTGGAGCTGTGCGACCGCGGCACCTTGTTCCTGGACGAGGTCGCCGACATGCCGCTGCCCACCCAGTCGAAGCTGCTGCGTTTCATCGATCACCGCAGCTTCAAGCGGGTTGGCGGCGCGCACGACATCGCGGTGGACATCCGCATCGTGACCGCGACGAACAAGGATCTCGACCAGGAAACGCGGGCCGGACGTTTCCGCACCGACCTGTTCTTCCGGCTCAAGGTCGTGAGCATTCGTCTACCCCCGCTGCGTGACCGCGGCGAGGACATCTTGTTGCTGGCGCGTCACTTCCTTCACGAGTTCTCGCGCAAGTTCCAGAAGGGCTTCCGGGATCTTTCCGCCGAGGCCTCGCAGCGGTTGCTCGCCTACGCGTGGCCGGGCAACGTGCGCGAGCTGCGCAATCTGATCGAGCGGGTCGTTCTGCTGGAAGAAGGCGAGCGGCTCGAGGCGGAGCAGTTGCCGTCCGAGCTGATGGGGCGCCGCGGTTCCGCGAGTGCCGTGTCGCCCTCAGACTCGCTCGCGTTGCCGACGCTCGCGCAGATCGAAGCCGACCACATCAGCGAAGTGCTGCGACTCACGGCCGGCAACAAGAGTCGCACGGCGCGCATCCTCGGAATCTCGCGCCAAGGTCTGATCGAGAAGCTACGTCGATTGCGACTCGAGGTCGGCGCCGGTCGTCAAGTGTCTTGACACCACAAGTAAGTAGACACCCTCCCTATCGCTCGTGACGGCAGTTAGTTGCCGAGAGGCGAACGCGTAAGACCCAACTATCTTGACACTTAGAGGTGCAGCTCAGCTTCGCTCCACGGTCGCCTTTCACCCCCGCAACGCTCTTCTCTTCGGATTAAACCTCACACTGTCACCAGTTTGAACGTGAGCCATGGTCCATCGCACCGCGTATGGCATGACCCGTGCAATGACTTCTGACGAGGCCAGTCGCGGTGCTCGGGCGCCGTGCGCGCTGGCCAGCACGGGCCGCGAGCCATGCGGCCGCCAAACGCTGTCGAGCGGGCTACGGTCCGCCAAGCCTCAGACTCGCAAGGAGGTGATTGCTGAATGGCTGCCAAGAAGAAGGCCGCGAAGAAGAAGGGCACGAAGAAGAAGGCTGCGAAGAAGAGAAAGTAAATACGTTGTCTGGACCTGGCACGTCCTCGGGGGATTGGTCGGCCTCGCGTCGGCCAATCCCCGACTTTCTTGGGGGTGGGATTAGAGAGATGGTGGGTTTCGGTCCACACCTGATCTTCGACGGCTACCGCTGCCCCGCTCAGGGGCTGTCCGATCTGAACCACCTGTACCGCGTGCTCGACACCCTTCCGAACCGGATTCAAATGACCAAGATCATGCCGCCCTACGTGCTGAAGCATGGAGAGCCGGGGGCGGAGGGTCTGTCGGGATTCGTGCTGATCGCCGAGAGTCACATCAGCATTCACACGTTTCCTGCGCGCGGGTTCGTGAACGCGGACGTCTTCTCCTGCTCCGATTTCGACGTGGAACAGGCGCTGGCCGAGCTGCGGCGCGCGTTCTCGCCTCGCCGCACGGAATGGAAGCTGCTCGACCGCGGCACCGAGTTCCCGAAGCATATCGGTGGCGCGCGGGCGCAGGTCGCGCAGCAGCGCAAGCGGATGGCGAAGACGATGGGGCTGGAGGTCACGCGCTAGGGCTGGCCGTCTCCCTCCAGTTCGTTGCGGCGGCTCGTCCATGGAAGG
>DASQFU010000068.1:0-2089 GCA_035632955.1 Candidatus Limnocylindria bacterium | reverse complement strand
GGCCGCAGGCCAGACGAGCGTCCCTAGGTAGCCTTGCCGCGCGCTGGGGCCGGTAGCTCAGCGGTCAGAGCCGCGGACTCATAATCCGTCAGACGGAGGTTCGAATCCTCCCCGGCCCATGGCTCTGCAGAGCGGAAGAGTGGTTCAGTGACTTGACATCGGGTTCCCAAACGGGTTCCCTATGTGGCGGTGATGAGGGCGACAGGGCACCTCCAGGTGGTAGGCGCGGCAGGCAGGCGGCGGTACATCGCGCTCTGGCGAGACGCCGACGGACGACACAAGAAGCTGCTCGGGCCGGCGCACGTCCGGGACTCCGGCCGGCGCACGGCGCGGGGCGCGCGGATCTGGCGGGCGGGCGACGGACCCAAGCTGCATCCGTCCTATCTCACCCCGAGGGAGGCCGGTGATCGCCTGGCGGAGATCCTGGCCGCGGCGCCCGCGGCGGTCCCGGCGGGACCTCGGTTCACGCCGACGTTCAGCGAGGCGTGCGCGGAGTGGCTGCGCTACGTCGAGTTCGATCGCGAGCGGACCGAGTCGACGTTGCGCGACTACTGCCATACCGTCCGCCGTCACCTGCTGCCGCACTTCGGCGACGACACGCCGGTGGGCAAGATCACCACCGAGGACATCGACGCCTTCCGCGAGCAGTTGCTGGCCGGGCATCTCTCGCGCCGGTCGATCCAGAAGATTCTCGTGATCCTCCACGGCATCTTCAAGCGAGCGAAGCGCCGCAAGTGGATCGCCGCGAACCCGGCCGAAGACGCCGAGCGCGTCACGTTCACCCGGTCGGGCGACTTCTCCGTGCTCACGCCGGCGGAGGTCGAGGCGCTGGGGCGCGCCGCGGCAAACGACCAGGACGCCGCGATCTTCCTCACCGCCGCGTTCACCGGCCTGCGGCTCGGCGAGCTGCGCGGGCTGCGCTGGCGTGATGTGAATTTCGCCAACCGGATTGTCCACGTCCGGCGCAACGTCCCGGCGCACGCAACCGAACGGGTCCCCAAGAGCGGCAAGGTCCGCTCGGTCCCGCTCGTGGACCGCGCCGGCCAGGTGCTCGACGACCTCAGCCGCCGCGAGCTCTGGACTCAGCCCGACGACTTCGTCTTCCCGAACGCACTCGGTGCGCCGTTCGACGATAATCGCCTGCGCACGCGTTTCCGCGAGGCGCGCGATTCCGCCGGCATCGAGCCGCTGCGCTTCCACGACCTGCGCCACACCTTCGGCACGCTCGCCGTTCGCGTCTTCCCGCTCACCGACGTCAAGGCGTTCATGGGCCACGCGGATATCCAGACGACCATGCTCTACGTGCACCACGTTCCACAGCACGACGCCGCCGACAAACTCTCGGCTGCGCTGAGTGCCGAGGTCTCGCCCGGTCCGGGCTTCAGCGCCACGACGGCCTGAAGCGCGCATCGGTCGATCGCAGAGCGTGGATTGCCTCGCCGACGTCGGAGCGGAGGAAGCGGACGTGCTTGCCGATCCGCAGGCACGGCAGCCGCCCGTCGCGTGCGTACTGGAGGACCGTCTTGGGTGGGATGCCGCCGAGCAGCGCGCTGACCTCGTTCGCCGTCAGTAGTGGCTCGCGGAGCGGGGGAGCGGAACCGGACGCCATGCTCCTTAACCCGTTGAGCCGGCGCGGCGAGCAAGCGGATAGTCGGCGGCCTCAGTCCGCGTGTTTGTAGGCCCGGCGAGCGCGGTCCGCGCTGAGTCCGAGCGAGCTGCCGATGTCCTCCCATGGCGCTCCCAGCATCGCTGCTGAGCGCGCGAGCCGTCCGGCGATCCGATCCAGCTCGTCGATCGATGCGCGCACCTCTTCGAGCGCCAGCAACGCCTGGTCGGGCTCGGGCGCGTCAAGCGCGATGCCGGCGACCTGCCGGTCCTCTAGTCGACCGACCTCGCGCTCGACGAGCCGGCCGAGATAGGCCGCAACCGAGATCCCCTGCGTCAAGGCTGCATGTCGGAAGGCGGTCCATGTTTCAGGCGCCACCGCTACGCGAGCGAGCTGGTTCGAGCTGGGCATAGCTACAGATCTACATGTTGCACCTGCGTCGGCTCCTTATCTGTGCTCGTCCTCGGCGTCAAGCCGTTGGCG